>JAZLKJ010000153.1:0-3185 GCA_045597565.1 Prevotella sp.
AGCTAGGAAAGTTTAAGAAAGAGGAGGAAGAGAAGATCAAGGATGCATACGAGGCAGGAGCCAAAGAGACTATTGATGGTATAGTCAAGGCAACTGGATTGAAGTGGAAACAGACTCCGACGACAGAATCATTCGGTCAGAAATACCGTATGGCATGGGACAGTAACAGGAACCTCGCAAAGGAATTGAAAGATAAGGACAGCCTTATCTCAGGGAAGGAAGCTGAGGTTAAGGAACTCAACGTCAAGGTTACCAAGTTGACAGAGGAGGTCAATGGTCTTAGATACCGCCTGACACTCATTGATGAAGATGCTGTTCAGAAACTCCGTAACGCCAGAATTGCAGAGAAGACTCGTGCAGATAAGGCAGAGAGAGAATTGGGAAACCTTCGTTCCGCTCATGAGAATCTTTCTATGCAGTGGAATGCTCTGTGGAAAGAGCCCGAATTTAACGAGGCTGCCAGGAAGGTTAAAGAGCGCAAGGAACGAGAAGCACGCCTTGCCGCTGAAGCAAAACGTGAGGCGGACGCACGATTGGCAAGATACAATGGAGTTCTCGACAAGTTCATATCAGAAGGACATAAGGTTCAAAGGGAGTTTGCACTTTCCGACCGCGGTTGCGATTTCAATCGACAAGAGTCGTTGAGTGTCTATTACGCCATTGTTGCACTTGCTCAGAAGGTTGGAGTCTCACTCGATAGCAATAGCAGCATCAAGTCTATAACCAATCAGTTCCTTGATGGATGCAACTGGTCGGGTATGTCACAGAGCAGGCAAGACAACTGCCGAAGCTGGACAAATCTGTTCACAGCCAGAGAGGTTGAGTTTCCTGAATCTGTCATCAGCAATTTCTGCGCTTTTGTAGATCACATGTCTTGCAGTGCTGAGACATACGTTTCTCTCGGTGGTTCCAATGGGTGCGCTGACCAACTCACAAATTGGGATGGTACTCAGAAACTTGGTTTAGGAGCGCCGGCAAAGAAAAAAGGTTTGTCGGTGTCATAATTGTAGGGGGTGCTTGAAAACACCCCCATAATCTCTTAGAATAAACAATTCCGTCAAGATATGTTTATTCACAGTTTTTATGTCAAAGTATGGTATTTTCAACTATCTCACCATCAAACAGGTTTATGGTACGGTTAGCGTAGGCAGCATCGTGCTGGCTGTGGGTTACCATCACGATGGTGGTGCCTTCGGAGTTGAGTTGTGATAGTAGTTCCATGATTTCCAAACCATTCTTTGAGTCGAGGTTGCCTGTTGGCTCATCGGCAAGAATAAGCTTTGGTTTGCCCACCACGGCACGGGCGATGGCTACACGCTGCTGCTGACCGCCGGAGAGCTGCTGAGGATAGTGGGTGGCACGCTGAGATAGGTTGACCTTGCGGAGTATGTCAAGCACACGCTCTTTACGCTCAGCCTTAGGAACCTTGAGGTACTTCAGCTGCAGGTCGATGTTCTCCTCCACGGTCAGTTCGTCGATGAGGTTGAAACTCTGGAACACGAAGCCGATACGCCCCTTGCGATATTTGGTGCGATCCTTCTCCTTCAGATGACCTACTTCCTCACCACCGAGGTAGTAGGTGCCACTATCTGGATTGTCGAGCAATCCAAGGATATTCAGAAGTGTCGATTTGCCGCAACCCGAAGGTCCCATGACGGCAACGAACTCACCTTCCTTTACTTCCAGGCTTACGCCATTCAATGCTGTTGTCTCCACATTCTCCGTGCGGAATACTTTAGAGAGATTTTCAATCTTGATCATAATTGTATATTGTTTTTAATTATTCAATTTTGATACTTTCAACAGGATTCATCGTAGCTACTCGCCAGCTTTTGACGATGACTGTAAGCAGTACAATTGTGCTGACGATAACGAATGCCAGAGGGAACAACCACCAATAGATAGGTGTGTGTTCTGCAAAGTTCTGTAGCCATTGCTCGCTGATGTAGTAGCCGATAGGAGCTGCTATTACGAAGGACAGGATGAGCGGGATAGCATAACGCCTTGTGAAGAGCGACAGCACCTCGCCCACGCTGCTACCCATCACCTTGCGGATGGCAATCTCCTTGCGTCGATACTCCGTCTCGAACATCGTGAGGCAGAAGACACCGATGATGGTGATGAGGAATGCCAGGATGGTACTTGCCTCTATCTGCGTCATGAAACGCGTTTCGTCCTTATAAGCCTGTTCCAGACAGTCATCCATAAACTTCATCTCAGGTATTGTCCTGTTGCCATAGAATGTTTGTAGCACTTTGCCTATCTTATTGCGAAGTTCCCGTTTGTTCGTATTGAGAGTCATGCGGATATGTAGAACATTAGGTCTGTTACCCCAATCAGCAAAACTTTCTCCAAAGATGACAAAAGCTATTGGCTCTGCATTGTTATCCTTACGTGTGGTGAAAGCGCGGAAGTTTTTGCATACACCAACTATTGGTAAGTCACCCTCCACGAGAGGCTTATCTACTTCCAGGAATGTAAACTTCTTCTTCATAGCCTCATTGATTATGTAAACATCACCATCAGTCTCTTTGAAGTCACGCCCCTCAACGATGTCTATGCCACAGGTATGCAGAAACTTCCAATCCACAGGAAACGCTGTGAAGTAGCACGATTGTCCTTCGTGTCCTCGCCCCCATCTCATATAGACATCCTCCATACCGACAGGCCATATTGCAAAAGATACACTCTCTACACCATTTAATTTCTCCAACTCGCCACGCAAGGCTGGTTGCTGTTCGTTAGGCAGTTCTTTAGTATCCGCTATCAGCAATGCATCTTTCTCATATCCATAGTCAGAAGAATAGATATATGCTCTTTGGCTATAAATCACACCAACAAAGATAACCATCGCAAATGCGAGGGCAAATTGGATGGCAACAAGAATCTGTCTTACTCTTCGTCCGCGTGGAGTAAGTCCAAAATTACCCTTCAGTGCCAAAGCCGGTTGGAATGATGTGGTGTAACGAGCACTATGTAGGGTTGCAATGATACCAATGGCAATGCTGGTGATAGAAATCAAAAACACAATACTAATGTTGTCAAGAAGAGCTACGGAACCAAGCGTATATTCTGCTATGTGTTCCCATTTCCCGATGCAGTAAGCCAATAGGACTGATATTGCAAAAGCGCATAGACAGAGGGTGATGCCTTCTGCCACCAAATGTAAATACAGTGAGCATGTA
>JAZLKJ010000154.1:0-4364 GCA_045597565.1 Prevotella sp.
CGCTGCTTACGAAGCTGCAAAGGGTAAGAACAAGGTGGGTACTACTGGTAAGGGTATCGGTCCTACTTACACAGACAAGACTTCTCGCAACGGTCTTCGTCTCGGCGACATCTTCGAGAACTTCGAGGAGAAATACGCTGCTCACAAGGCACGTCACGAGGAAATGCTCCGCGCTCTCAACTATACAGACTACGACATCACTGAGGTAGAGAAGAACTGGCTTGAGGGAATTGAATATCTCCGTTCATTCAAGATTATCGATTCTGAGCACGAGATCAACTGCCACCTTGAGAGCGGTAAGTCTATGCTCTGTGAAGGCGCTCAAGGCACAATGCTTGATGTTGACTTCGGTTCTTATCCATTCGTAACTTCTTCTAACACAATCTGCGCGGGTGCTTGTACAGGCCTCGGTATCGGTCCTAACAAGATTGGCGAGGTTTACGGTATCATGAAGGCTTACTGTACTCGTGTTGGTGCTGGTCCATTCCCAACAGAACTCTTCGATGAAACAGGTGCTACTATGCGTGCTATCGGTCATGAGTACGGTGCTGTTACTGGTCGTGAGCGTCGTTGCGGTTGGATTGACCTCGTTGCTCTCCGTTATGCAATCATCGTAAACGGCGTTACTCAGCTCATCATGATGAAGAGCGACGTACTCGATACATTCAAGACTATCAAGGCTTGCGTTGCTTATAAGCAGCATGGCGTAGAGATTGACCACATGCCTTACTCTATTGAAGACGGCATTGAACCAATCTACAAGGAACTTCCTGGCTGGGAAACAGACATGACTAAGATGACTTCTGAGGATCAGTTCCCACAGGCATTCAAGGACTACGTTGCATTCCTTGAGGCAGAGCTCAAGACTCCTATAAAGATCATCTCAATCGGTCCAGACCGCGACCAGACTATTGTTAGAAACTAAAAAGCTACAGTTCCCGAAGCGTCCGCTTCGGGCTCTAAAATATGGCAAAACCATCTATCCCAAAAGGAACGCGCGACTTCTCTCCCGTAGAGATGGCAAAGCGTAACTATATCTTCAATACTATCCGCGAGGTTTACGCTCTCTACGGATTCCAGCAGATAGAGACCCCTTCGCTCGAAAACCTTTCCACTCTCATGGGTAAGTACGGCGAAGAGGGCGACAAACTGCTCTTCAAGGTGCTCAATTCGGGTGACTATCTCTCAAAGATTTCGGACGAAGAGCTCGCAACAAAGAACTCTCTAAAGCTTGCTGCCAAACTCTGCGAGAAGGGCTTGCGCTACGACCTCACAGTACCTTTTGCGCGTTACGTTGTAATGCATCGCGACGAACTCCAGCTTCCTTTCAAGCGTTATCAGATTCAGCCAGTTTGGCGTGCTGACCGCCCACAGAAAGGCCGTTACCGTGAGTTCTATCAGTGTGACGCTGATGTTGTAGGCTCAGACTCTCTCATCAATGAGGTTGAGCTCATGCAGATTGTTGATACAGTCTTCACTAAGTTCGGCATTCGCGTTCAGATAAAGATTAACAACCGTAAGATTCTCTCTGGTATAGCAGAATACATCGGAGCTGCAGATAAGATTGTTGACATCACTGTCGCTATCGATAAACTTGACAAGATTGGCATTGATAATGTTAACGCAGAACTTCGCAACGACGGTCTTACTGAGGAACAGATTGAGAAGCTACAGCCTATCATCAACCTCGCTGGCACAAATGAAGAGAAACTTGATACGATTGCCGCTGTTCTCAAGGATTCAGAGATTGGCGTTAAGGGCGTTGAAGAATGTCGTTTCATCATCAACACGCTCAAGAACTGCGGTCTTAAGAACGAACTTCAGCTTGATCTTACTCTCGCTCGTGGCTTGAACTATTACACTGGTGCAATTTTTGAGGTTAAGGCTCTTGATGTTCAGATTGGCAGTATCACTGGTGGCGGTCGTTACGATAACCTCACCGGCATCTTCGGAATGCCAGGTTTGTCTGGCGTAGGCATCTCTTTTGGCGCAGACCGAATCTACGATGTTCTCAACCAACTCGATCTCTATCCAAAGGATTCTATCCAAGGCACTCAGATTCTTGCCATCAACTTCGGCGAGAAGGAAGCCGCTTATGCACTCTCCATTGTAAATAAGGTGCGCGAAGCAGGCATTCGTGCGGAACTTTATCCTGACTCTTCCAAGATGAAGAAGCAGATGAACTATGCTAATGCAAAGCAGATTCCATTCGTTATCTTCACTGGCGAAAGCGAGATGGCTGAAGGCAAACTGACGGTCAAAGATATGACAACCGGCGAACAACAGGCAATCACAGTCGAAGAACTTATCGCATTGTTCTAAGCACACTAACTAAAACATTTTGCGGACGGACGGACACATAAAGCCATACTTTTGTGTCCGTCCGTCCATTTTTTAGATTAAATAAGCCCTAAACATCTATCTATCCAATTTAGCGACCGCTGCTACTGATGGCTTTCGCCACACTCTGGGCAATCTTATGTGCACCAGCTGCCGTAGGATGGAGCATGTCTTTCTGCATCTCCTCACCGTTAAGACTTACTACTGGGTAGAGGTCTATGACCTGAAGCTTATTTTTCTTAGCTACCTTGAGTATCTGTGGGATGACTTCATCGCGGATGACCTTGTCACGACACTGATTCTGCGGATTGTCGCCAGCCTGATGATTACCGACTATCGGCGTACAAAGTAAAATCTTTGGCTTGGAAGGAAGGGCGTTAAGGGTGTCAATCATCTTCTGCATGTCAGCCGAATACTCACTGCTGTGAGTGTCCCAGTTGACAGGTTTCGAGTCGTTAGTGCCAAGCTTTATAACAACAATATCTGGACAGAAAGCCTGAGCATCCTTCCAGGCATTTTCCTTCATGTAAGGACGGTTACCATTATTGATCATAGTGCGTCCGCTGACACCGAAGTTCTTCACGAGATAGTCAGCACCGAGCATATTCTGCAACTGGGAAGGGTAAGTCTCAGTCTCGCGCCTGATGCCGTGACCATCAGTTATACTGTTGCCAATGCAAGCCACACGTATAGCGTCCTTCTTTATAGGTGTAAGCTGTGACAGCCATGCTGAAAGATCGCCAAGCATACTGTAATGATAGGAGAAACTTTCGCGAAAACCCCAACCATGACCGCCATCAGGATAGACATGGAGCGTACAAGGCACACCTTTCTGGGTCATGGCATTGAAATAGGCAATGCCGTTGGTAAGTGGTGGAACGGCACCGTCAACTTGCGACATGAGCACGATACCAGGTGGCGTGAAGCGCTTGCTTATCTTGTTGAAGTTAGAGAATTCCTTGACAATTTTCTCATCAGAACGATCGTCACCAAGGAAATTTACACAAGAACCCTTGTGACTCTCGCTTTCCTTCATAGAGATTACTGGATAGAAGAGTATTTGGAAATTAGGGCGAGAAGACAACTGAGCATGTGTTGCTATTGTAGAAGCGAGATGACCGCCTGCAGAGAAACCCATAATACCGACGTCGTTAGGATTGACACCCCACACATCTGCGCTGTCACGCATCATCTTGACAGCTGCCTGAGCATCGGACATTGGAATTTCACGATTACCATGAGGCATACGATATTTCAAAACACCGAAGACAATACCACGCTCCGTGAAGTACGATGCCCAATCATGTCCTTCATGATCCATGGCAAGACCAGAATATCCACCACCTGGACAATCTACGATAGCTCGACCGGTTGGATTCTTCGGCATGTATATTTTCATCCAAGAATCACCATCAGGCGAAATGTTTACAATAAATGATCTTGCCACCTGTGCAAATGAAAGAGCTGTAGCAAAGAGAAGGAAAAGAGAAAGGATGGTTAGTTTCTTCATAAAATGAAATTATTAAAAAAAATCTAATAAGTAAGTGTGCAAAATTACGAATAAAAAGGTTAAACTCCAAATAATAATCAAAATATATTCTACGAAAGCTTAAATATATGAAATATCCAAGAATTTTTATAACACTCCTCACTCTACCATTCAGCAGGTTCTACCCTGAAAATCAGAAACTTACCCAAATAAATGAAGTGTGAAGGGATATTTAAATTTTTCAAATCCCCAAAAGTCATAGGAAAACAGAGCAAAAGTCATAGGAGAACAAAGCAAAAGGCATAGGAAAGCAGGGCGAAAGGCATAGGAAAGCAGGGCATATTCCTATAAGAAAAAATTCTTACAAGCTCCATAACAACAGAAAAAACTGACGCTCCGTAAGGAACATCAGGGGGGCTCTTAGACAAACGAAAAAAGCCAACCCTTACGGATTGGCTTTCTCTTTTTAAGAAGGGCAGCGACCTACTCTCCCACATTGCATTGCAGTACCATCGGCGCGGGCGGGCTTAACTTC
>JAZLKJ010000155.1:0-19240 GCA_045597565.1 Prevotella sp.
CAGAAAGACCGTTTTCATACATGTCTTTCAGTACTTTTAACTTAAAATCGTCATCATAAGAACGATGACGTTTCTTTGGTTTTGTCATTTTTTACACCATTTTAATTGTTAAACGGTGTAGACTTTTTCTGTATTAAGTCAGTATGATTTGGCTTCCTATGACAAGATGATTTTACCTCCTATGGAAGTAAGTATTTCTTTCCATTACGGACTATTATTCCGCTATAGCCAGAACCTACGCGCTGACCTTGAAGGTTGTAGGCTGGAGAGTGCTTGCCACTGGCTAGGGATGGGATTGCGTCTTTCAGGCAGATGGGGCTGACGGCTGTAACATTCTCTATCAGAATGACGTCCGACCACTCTGACGTATTTCCACGCTGGCTGACCGCTTGTACCTGAAGCCAATAGACGGGGGCGGACATGAATGGTTGGAAGGTGTATGGAACGGCAGTGATGCCGTCCAAAAGGTGTGCATTGGTATATGCCTTATCTCCAGAACTAACTATCTGGTATTTTGTGAGATAGCATCGTTTGTAGGCATCAACGGAAACAAAATATCCCTGCGGAACACCGCTGACTTCAAGAACTTGCTCCACGCCAACTGGCAGCGACTCGCTAATATAGAAGGGGATTCTATAGCCGTTCTCGAAAACGGATACGGTAAGCGTAGCGTTGTTGACTGTTCCGTATATTTCGGAAGCAAGACGAATCTTTATCTTGCCCGATCTTTCCTCTAGTGCTGGTGAGATAAGCTGACCATCGGCTTTGGAAGACCCCATCTTCAGGCCTTTCGTGCCCTGATAGAGTTTCGTTCCGGTAAAGCCTGAAGCTGAGAGATACTGGTTGAGAAAGAGACTGATATCGGAGTTTCCATCGCTGGCACGAACGCAGTTTCTGAAGTCTTCATCAATAATGGATTCCTCGCTTGTGCCTGTTTCGTCGTATATTCCGTACTTGATGTTGTAGGAGGCAATGTCGTCGGCTCCTTCGTCCCACGTGGCTGTTATAAGTCCATGGACTTCTGTTGCCTTAATACCTGTAGGCACTTCTACTTTTTCTCCTCCCATGAAAGTGAAGGAAATCCGTCCGTCCGAGCTCTCCGCTATCTCCGTTATTGGCTTGTGCATGAACTTCCTGCCGTCGGTATTGGCATTGAAAAGCGTAGCTGCCGGTTGGGAGTTGTCGGTAAGCTGAGTGTTTCGGGACGTACCGGGATAGGGATCACCTGTAAGATCATAACCGCCGCGCTTGTTGTCGGCACAGATTGGCGACATGCGGAGGTGTGAGCTGACGTTGTTCACGGTATTATACATCCATGCTTCGTCGTCGTAATCCACATGAACGACGAGCATTCCGTGGCCTGGGGCATAAGAGTTCCAGCCCTTCCTCTGAATGTTCTGGAGGATGTAGAATTCGTCTTTGTTTGCTTCGTTATAGAGAATGTACGACTCTCCGTTCTCGTCTATGTCGCTCATGCCCTCAACATACTGTGGCGTATTGAGTTCCGTCGGTTCGAGCCATCCACACGCCCATCGCTCGTAGGCGGTGTAGGACACTGGGCAATAGCCATTGTTGCCGTAGCAGCCATAGTCGAGAATAGACCATTCGTCCATGGTCAGATCCCAATGAGAATCATCTGTACAATAGAAGTCTGGCAGACCGAAGCAGTGGGAAAGCTCATGGCAGATGGTGCCGATGCCGTCCATACTCTTTCCGCTACTACCATTAAGTTCGCAACTGCAAGCGTAATCATCAACCTTCACGTTATCGAAAACAAGATTGTCGATGTCTGTTTCTCCGTATGATGGGGCTGATGAAAGACTCCAAGCGTGTGGCCAGACGGTGCTCTTGTCAGCTCCTTGCGACTCTCCGTAGCCGGCATATATGACATAAACCAACTCGACCTCTCCGTCACCATCCCAGTCGTATGTGCTGTAATCAACATCGGCATCGGCAGCCTGTACTGCATGATAAACCATTGTGGCAGGTTTCAGGTCATTGCCGTCACGATCGTTCGCACCATAATATGCCATTTTTTCCGGAAGGGTATAAGGACCTACCACGTCAACGACGAAGTCGAACATTCCGTAAGACTGCGCCTTAAAATAATCGCGTACGGAGCCGTGCTGAAAGTTCTCGGTATAATTCTCCTGTGTCATAACCTTCTCATACTCTGGCTTTAGACTGGCAGAATCGGCGATAGAGAACTTCTTGTCCTGAAACTGTGCAAGGATTACAAGTGCTCGCTGCTGACCACTGTACTTAATCTTGCGCTTGGCGCGAGCTTTATGCATGGACGTAACGGTCTCTGTTTCCTTCTTTGTCTGGAATTTCCTGGAAGCCAATGCCGACTTCACTGTCTCGTCGGAGAGAAGCACGTAGCTATGGTTTTCCGCTTCCTGATAGCGCATACCATCAGCCGACTGCCAGAAATGCAGTTTCTCGTTGCCACGCAGGGTGACTTCCACCTGTCTGCCGCTGACGGTTATGGTCTTAGTGACGCGCTTTGCCGGTGCTGCTAGTAACGTGGCACTGGAGATAAGGAGGAAAAGCGCGAAGAGATTTCTTTTCATTCAAAAAAATACTTTTTGTCTGCTAAATCATGTTGTTTGCTTGCAAATATCAACCTCTCAATATTTCCGTCAGTTCCTTCATACCCTCGGAAGCTCCCTTTGCTATGATGGTGAGGTTGCTCTTTGAGGCTGGACCGACTGTTGGATTCGGGTCTATAAGATAGACAGGAGTGCCCGGCTTTATATACTGTACCAATCCGGCAGCAGGATAGACATTGAGCGACGTTCCGATGATAACGAAGATGTCTGCCTGCTCAGCGAGAATGACAGCCTCTTCCATCTTTGGAACAGACTCCTGAAAGAACACGATGTACGGACGCAGCAAGCTGCCGTCGCCCGCCTTCTCACCCGGCTTCACCTCGTAGTCGTCCTCGGTCATGGTGCGCCAGAAGTGCTGATTTTCAGTGTCACGCGAAGAGCAGACCTTCATCAGTTCGCCGTGAAGATGCACCACGCGAGAAGAGCCAGCCTTCTCGTGAAGGTTATCAACATTCTGCGTAACGACAGCCACTTCGAAGTCCTTCTCTAATTCTGCCACAAGCTTATGGCCGTCGTTGGGGATACAGGTGATGAGCTGCTTGCGACGCTCGTTGTAGAACTTGTTGACCAGTTCAGGATCAGCAAGCCAACCGTCGTGAGAGGCAACCTGCATAACAGGGTACTCTTCCCAAAGTCCGCCTGCATCGCGAAATGTTTTAATACCACTTTCAGCCGACATGCCAGCACCTGTGAGAAATACTATCTTTTTCATGTTTCTGTATATCTTATTAATGTGTAACGAAATAATGATAGTGCGAAGGATTTAGGATAAAATCCTATTACAAATGGCAAAATTACATATTTTATTTGTTTTATGACATAATTATTTCATTTTTTTTATCAAAAGTTTTGCTTATTGGGCATATTATTGTAATTTTGCGACTCATAATGGGCTTTTTAGCCGTTATTTCCATCAGAAAAAAGCATGAATAAAGAGCATATACAGAACGGAGTTTCTGAAGAGGAAGTGAAGGATAGCATCCGCAAAATCTTCAAATACATCGGCGAAGATCCAGAGCGTTTGGGACTTCAGGGAACTCCTGACCGTATCGTTCGGATGTTTGGGGAAATATTCCGCGGCTACAAGGACGAGGCAAAGCCTACCATCACTGTTTTCCAGAATGGGGCAGACGGTCTTGTCTATGACGGGCTCATCATAGACAGCGGAACATTCTACTCCTGCTGCGAGCACCACATGATGCCGTTCTTCGGCAACTACTGGTTTGCTTACCTGCCACACCCGAAGGGCAAGATTCTCGGCATCTCGAAGGTAGGCAGGGTGATAGACTACTGCGCAGCAAAACTGCAAGTTCAGGAACGCCTCACCCGCGACGTCGTTGAAATGCTGACAGAAGCTCTCGGCACGGAATATCCGCCGCTCGGCATGGCACTCGTAATGAAAGGTACTCACCTCTGCAAGACTATGCGCGGAGCACGAAAGGACGGCATGATGACCTCTAGCTACCTGACAGGCAAGTTCAAGTCGAACGCTGCGCTACGCTCGGAATTCCTGAAAATGATAGACAAGTAAATAAAGTGAAAAGTGAAAAATAAAAAAATATGGATAAACTCAGTTACTCTCTCGGTCTCGGCATCGGAGACCAGCTCCTCCACATGGGAGCTCAGAATATTGTTGCGGCAGACTTTGCTGCTGCTATTGAAGACGTTATCAATGGCAATGAACTCAAGGTTTCTCACAAGGAAGCTCAGCAGATCGTGAACGAATACTTCCAGAAACTTGAGGCAGAAACCCAGAAGCTTGCCGAGGAAAAGGGCAAGGTTGCTAAGGAAGAGGGCGAGAAATATCTCGCAGAGAACGCTAAGAAGGAAGGCGTTGTCGTTCTCCCTTCTGGTCTTCAGTACAAGGTACTTAAGGAAGGAACAGGCAAGCAGCCAAAGGCTACAGACACAGTTCAGTGCCACTACGAAGGTTTCCTCACAACAGGCGAGGTATTCGACTCTTCAATCCAGCGCGGTGAGCCAGCAGCATTCGGCCTTCAGCAGGTTATTGCTGGTTGGACAGAAGGTCTCCAGCTCATGAAGGAAGGCGCAAAGTATCGCTTCTTCATCCCTTACATGCTCGGCTACGGTGCTCGCGGTGCAGGCGCTTCCATCCCTCCTTACGCAGCTCTCATCTTCGACGTTGAGCTTATCAAGGTGCTTTAATAATGCGGAATGCAAAATTCCCCCCACCCCAAAAAACTAAAAACTAAAAACTAAAATAAAACAATGAAAAAGATTTCACTTGTAGCTCTTGCAGCTGCAGCAATTATGGTTGGCTCTTGCGGTCAGAAGACTCCATCTGCCAAGTTGGACGGCGATAAGAGCGACTCTCTCGCTTACGCTTTCGGTATGGCTCAGTCACAGGGCTTGAAGCAGGTAATGCAGCAGAATGGCATTGACTCTGTCAACATGAATTCTTTCCTCAAGGGTCTCATGGAAGGTGCAGCCCTGAAGGCAGACGACAAGGAAAAGAGTGCTTACCAGTATGGTGTACAGATGGGTATGATCGTTTCTCAGCAGATGGTTCCTGGTCTCAACCAGCAGGCATTCGGCGAGGACTCTACAAAGACTATCAGCGTTCAGAACCTCATGGCAGGTCTTATGACAGGCGTGAAGGGCGAGAAGGGTCTCATGACTGTTGAAGAGGCTACTGCTGCTTACGAGCGTCTCATGACAGAACTTAAGGCTGAGGCTAACAAGCCAGCTATCGCTGCTGCTGAGGCTTTCGTTAAGAAGTACGCTGCTGGCAAGGACGTTAAGCAGATTGGCAATACTGGTGTTTACTACAAGGTGCTCAAGGAAGGCAACGGCGCTAAGCCAACTGCTGAGTCCACAGTAAAGATCAACTACGAAGGTAAGAACATGAAGGGCAAGGTATTTGACTCTTCATACAAGCGCAATGAGCCTGCTACAATGAGTGTTGGTCAGGTTATCCCTGGCTTCACAGAGGCTCTCAAGGCTATGCCTGTAGGTTCTAAGTGGGAGGTTTGCATCCCTCAGGACAAGGCTTACGGCGAACGTCCTGCTGGCGAGGACATCCCAGCATACTCTGCTCTCGTATTCACAATCGAGCTCCTCAGCATCGAGAAGGCTGCTGCTCAGCCACAGATGCAGGGACAGCCAATCCAGATTAAGTAATAAAAAGACTAAGACATTGGAAACAATTGTCCGCAATGTGTAGGGCGAGTATTTCCGAGCCGCTAAGTAAGAAAACTTTACGGCTCTGAAATCCTCGCCCTATTCAGATTATCGGCATTGTTCTTTTTAAGGTGGAGGTGCGGCACCCTCACCGCACAAAATAAAAAATCATGAAAAAGTTTCTTTTCAACATAATTCTTCTGATGGCTACTATTCCTGCATTTGCTCAGGATGCTACAATGCCAACAGACTCCCTGAGCTACGCTGTCGGAGTCTTGGCTGGCGAACAGACAAAGCAGCTAATGGAAACCAGCAAGCAGCGGTTCGTCACGATGAACGCCACTTTCGACGAGGCTGTCATGAAGGCAGCGATGAATGCTGTCATCAACGGCGAGGCTGTTCCGTTCAATGTGCAGCAGGCGGTCAACATGCTCAACGGTGCTATGGAAAAGGCTCACCAGGAAATGCTCGAGAACAATAAGAAGAAGGGTGAGGAATTCCTTGCGGAGAACGGTAAGAAGAAGGGTGTGGTAACAACCGCTTCCGGTCTTCAGTACAAGATCATCAATAAGGTGAAGAAAGGCGAAATCCCTGCAGACAGCTCTACCGTAAAGGTTCACTACGAGGGTCACACCCTTGACGGAAAGGTCTTCGACTCTTCATACCAGCGCGGCGAACCAGCAGAGTTTGGTGTAAAGCAAGTCATCAAGGGATGGACAGAGGTTCTCCAGCTCATGCCTGTAGGTTCAAAATGGGAAGTTTACATCCCTTCAAAGCTTGGCTATGGTGAGCATGGCACTCCTAACGGTGACATTGCTCCTAACGAAACTCTCGTCTTCACAATTGAACTACTTGAGATTGTCAAGAAATAAATCTAACTAAACTTTATAACTAACTTTATGAATCAGAATCTTAAAAAATGGACGATGGCACTCGTTGCAATCTTTGCCTTTGGACTCTCATGGGCAGCGATAAACGAGATGACGTCATCTGAGCGCTCTTGGGACTTCACACAAGGCGCTAACCACGCAGACCAGATTACGGACTGCGAGTATTGGAATCCTGATTATGCAGCTTCAAAGGGCAGAACAACACTGCTCCTTGACCTCAACGATCAGGAACTTCCTTCTAACACAGGTGCTGCTCTCAGCGGTCTTGAGGGCATCTATTTCACAATGTCAAAGGGTGCTGTATATGGCATCTCCGGCAACTACTGCCTTCAGAATGGCGCAATGACAGTGCGCATTCCTGACTGCGAGGCTGGCGACACTCTCGTAATCGGTTTCTGCGGTGCTGGTTCTGAGGCTACAATCGCTTCTGAAAGCATCACAGAGACTCTCGCTACTTCTGCTACAAAGAACGAAACTCACAGAGCTGTCGTAACTGCTGACGGCGATGTTGTTCTCAACATGAAGTGTTCAAAGGGTTTCCGTCTTTACACCATCGCGGTTAAGCCAGGCGAAGATCAGGGCACACAGACTGATCCTGCTGAAGGCACAAACTTCGAGGTTGACCTTGCTCCATCACTCTTCACAGAGGAAGAGTCAGTACAGTGGCAGGTTCTCCCTGACTTCGGCGTCAAGATGGATGCTGATGGCAACACAGTTCGCGTAGCTGCTGATGCAGAAGACGCTCAGATGGTTATCACTGGAGCTAAGTACCACGGCGATCACGGTGTCGTTCCTGGCACAATGACTGTAAAGGTGGCTGGCAATACAAAGATCACTATCGGTGGTTGCAACTGGGGCTCTGCCGTAACTGTTACAGATGCTAACGGCGGCTCATTCACTATCGACAACTCTGGCAAGTGCTGGAACAAGAGCGATGAGTCAACAATGACTTCTGGCTATTATATTGGCGAGGCTACAACCCTCACTCTCACTGGCGGTAGCTACATGCGCTACTACAAGTTCGAGGCTGTTGATGCTGTTGCTGAGTTCAATGTAACATTCAACGTAGGCGAGGCTGAAGGTGTTGCTCCTAAGGGTGCTACTGTTGTTGCTGGCGAAAGCTTCACAATTCCTGTAAACCGCACTCTCTATTCTGAGGGCAAGACTCTCGTAGGCTGGAACGACGGCAAGAAGACTTACAAGCCAGGCGAGACAGTTACTCCTAAGGCTGACGTGGAACTCAACCCAGTCTTCGCTGACAACGCTTCTTCTCTCATGGGTGCTCATGCTGACGAAGTAACAGTAGTTTGGGACTTCCAGACAAAGAACGGTGCTCCTACCCTCGCTTGGGAAGGCGGTGCTGCTCTCCATCCTTACGTTGCTCAGGCTACAATCAACGGCAACGCTGTTGACGTAAAGATGGATTGCGACGTTTCTGCAGGTAAGATTGCTAATGCTAACTGGACAGACTGGTGCCAGATGAACTCAGGTACCAAGCTCACTATCCCTGCAATGAAGGGCATGAAGATTGCCATCGAGTCTTACTCTGCAACTACTACAACTACCATCGCAGGTTCTCTCGGTTACACTGCTGAAGGTAACACCGTTTCTTACGAATACAACGGCACAGACAAGAACATCGACATCGTTATCGGCGACGGTTCTTACTGGCGTACATTCACAGTCACTTACCCTTCTGTAGCAAGCACAGACGAGTACGACAACACTGCTGGCATCATCACATGGGCTAACGGTAACGAGACTAACGCTTCCGCTACTACTGACATCAAGGCTGCAATCCTTGAGACCAAGGTTACCGTAGGTACAGACCTCTCTGTTTCAGGTCCTTCTGTTTACACTGACGTTCCTGAGGCTACGCAGGCTATCATGACTTACGTGCCTACCACATCAAATGCAGGTACGGTTGCTGGCGACATGGTCGAGTATAAGGTTAAGCTCAAGAAGGGACTCACAATGAACGTTTCTTCCGTTTCGTTCGATGCTATCAAGTATGGTACTGACAATGCTTACTTCTCATGGAGCTACACTGCCGACGGCGTTGAGAGCAAGATCAATGCTTACAGCGACCCTAAGACTCAGATTCGTCGTAACAACAACGCAAACCCTTCTGCTCCTCTCACTCACAATGAGACAGTCTCTGCAAATGGTTGCCGCGAATTCACTCTCCGCTTCTACATCTCTAATGTTGCCAACGACAAGAGAATGGCTATCGGTAACATCAAGATCAATGCTGCCGTAAGTGGTACTGAAGAGAAGCGTGCGTTCCAGGACTTCGCTATCAATTTCCAGTCTGATCCTTATACAGTGGTTAAGCCTGAGACAGGCATCCTCCCTGACGGTGTTGAGGTCAGCGGTACATGGCACGATGCACAGCACGGCTACAACACTACTACTCTCACAGTTCCTGTTGACGGTCCTGTAAAGATCAAGTTCGGCAAGTGCCAGTATGGCGCTACTATCGCTACTATCAAGAAGGGCGATGAGGTTCTCGGCACTATCGATTGTGGTGGCGCTTGCGAAGGTACTGCCGACTGGGTTTACAACTCAGAGGAGGCTGCTACGCTCACTATCATCACTGCAAACTACATCCCTTCTATCGCTGTTGAGGCTTGCGAACTTCTCCCAATGGTTACTGTAAGCTACTACAACACTGACAGCAAACTCCTTGGCACTGAAGAAGTTCAGGGTGGTTCTGCCCTCGCATACAAGTACAGCGAGGCTGACGTAACTGTTCCTGAAGGTCAGGCATTCCGCGGATGGTTCACTTCTGAGCAGCTGTCTGCTCTCAAGATTGCTGAAGGCTACGTTCTTCAGGACAACCTCAAGCTCTATGCTCGCGCTACTGACATCGAGACAGTTTCCAACACAGCTCGCTTCATCTACGACCTCACAAAGCCTTACTTCTATGTTGAAGACCACGAGCTCATCACTATCGACGGTAAGTACTACAACACTCACGGCTGGCTCGTTGACAAGGGCGGAAACATCAAGGTTAAGGTTGGCGGCAACTGCTACCTTACTGTAGGCAACTGCCTCTACTCTGCTGAATCTACTGCTACCGTTACTGACTCTGATGGCAACAAGGTTGGCGAGTTCCAGGTTAAGGCTGACGGCGACGGTGCTGCTACTACTATCGAGTACAACGGTCCTGCTACAGAGCTTACCATCAATTTCCCTTCAGGTGCTTACACTCACAGCGTAGAGGTTTGGAACTTCGTCTCTGCTCCTGAGTATGACGAGGCTACTGGCTACTATGTAGTTGCTCCTGGCGACGTTACAAGCTTCCTCATGGCTCTCAATGCCGTTGCTTCTAAGGACGGTGCGAAGATCTTCCTCCCTAACGGAACTTACGACCTCGGCACTCAGACTCTTACAAGCGTATCTGGTAAGAACATCTCTATCATCGGTCAGTCTATGAGCGGTACTGTCATCGTCAACGCTCCTGCCAAGGAGAATGAAGGTATCGGCGTAACTGCTACTCTCAAGAACTCTGCCAACGGACTCTATATGCAGGATCTCACTCTCCGCAATGCCATGACATTCAACGGTGGTACTGGTCGTGCGGTTACTCTTCAGGATTGCGGTAACAAGACTATCTGCAAGAACGTGAGCCTCGAGTCTTATCAGGACACTTACTACAGCAACAACAACTCAGGTAGCTTCTACTTCGAGGATGGCGAGATCCACGGTGTTGTTGACTATGTTTGTGGTGGTGGTGATGTTTACTACAACCGCGTGAAGTTCGTCAACGAGCAGATCAAGAACACTACTATCGCAGCTCCTTACGGTGCGAAGAAGTTCGGTTACGTCATGAACGAATGTACTATCGACACCAAGTGCTCAGAGTTCAACCTCGGACGTGCTTGGGGTTCTGTAGCTAACCTTGCTTGGCTCAACACAACTATCCTCCAGCCTTCTAAGCTTGCAAAGTCTCGCTTCACTATCGCAGGTATGAATGTTGCTGCCGACAAGTTCGTTGAGTACAACACAATGGATGCTTCCGGCAATGTAATCTCTCCTTCTTCTAACGTCATCGAGTTCACACACTCTACTGGCAACAAGAAGTATGAGACTATCCTTACTGCCGCTCAGGCTGCTGAGTACGCTCTCGACAAGGTCTTCACCGACTGGACTCCAGACGCTATCGCAGCTCAGAAACTCATAGCCTCTGCTAAGATTGACGGCACTACCCTCTCTTGGGACGCTGTAGAGGATGCCATTGCTTACGCCATCTTCAAGAACGACGTCTTCGTTGGCATCGTTACAGAGACATCGTTCGCTATCGACGACGCTTCAGCCACATGGACGGTACGTGCTGCCAACCAGCGCGGCGGTTTCGGCGAGGCAGTGACAGCCGAGGACGTCAATGCCATCGGCAGCGTAATGCAAACAGCGGAACCAACCGTTAAGGGTGTTTACAACATGGCTGGTCAGAAGGTCGGTGCTCACTACAAGGGCATCGTCATAAAGAACGGAAAAACAATCATCGTGAAGTAATATATATATTAATATGGTGGTGCGGTACTCTCGCCGCACCACCTCTTTTGTATTTAAACAAGAATCATGAAAAAGATACTTATTATAGCATTTATGGTGCTGACCAGCTCCGCCACCATCCTTGCACAGAGCAAGACAGAAGAGCCCTTGGTAAAGTCACAGAAAGAACTTATCAGGGAACGCAAGGACAACCTGAAGCTTACAGAGGAGGCCATGAAGGAAATTAAGAAGCAAGCCAAAGATAAGAAAAAGGAGGGGTGGAAAGCTGCTGCAGGTTCACTGAGCATAGAACAACAGCTCACTGATGTTTATATAAAATCGCACCTTCGCGACGGCAATTTCCCACAGTACGTCATAGGTAGTTCAACAGCCATATCTGCCAGCTATGGTGTTGCAAGAAAGCAGGCTATAACCCGCGCAAGGGTTGACATCGTCTCACAGATGAAAGTCGAAATAGCAGGTCTTACAGAAGAAACTGACTCTAACATTTTTAGCGACGGCGAAGTGGAAACTATCACAAAAATGGTAGATACAAGCCAGTCCCTCTTCCAGCAGAATCTCGGCAAGACTGAAGTAATCCTCGACATCTACCGAGAAGTTGACAAGAAGACGGAGGCTATGGTCATAGTCTGCTATGATGGCAAGATGGCAAAACAGGCTCTCTTGGATCTTTTTGAACAAGACAGAGCTGATATAAAGCAGAAATTGCAAGAAATCCTGAACAATAAATAAATCTATGGAATCAAATAATGGCACCAACGATCTGCCGGAACAGAAGGTAAAGCGAAGAATTCTTTTGCTCAGGCATATATGCGTCACTTTTCTCGCAGTTGCCATTGTGGGCTTCTTCGCATTCGTCACCATCACGGTAAAACCTTTAGATCCGATAAAGAGGACTATCGAAGAATTTTCCTTCGCCGATATCTATTACGAACTCCAACGCGAAGGAGTTCCTGACACATGTAGGTCAATAACCATCGTTGACATTACCAACCTCATCAGCCGTAAGGACATCGCCAAGACGCTTGTTGATATAGAGAAGCATCACCCTAAGGTTGTTGGAGTTGACTGCGTGTTTGAAGTCATCGGAGAAGACTTAGAGGGCAACGACTCTCTCATAAGTGTGGCAAACACATACAAGAACATCGTTTACGCAGAAACAATGGACTGCTGGGAGAACGACAGTATAGGATGGACTTCCTGCACACACTCCTTCTTTGCTGACGTAACAGACATAACCGAAGGTACGGTCAACGTATCAAGAGCGCTGTACGACAACATGAAAAGGAAGGCTTCCGTATCGGAAACGTACAACGGCAAGCAGGAGCTATCATTCGTTACACAGCTTGCAAACCATTATGGCGACACAGCCATCATAGAAGCTGAACGTACCGACGAAATACAAATAAACTTTACGACAACGTACTTCCAAGTGCTCCAGCCTGACGAAGTTGCCGCACATCCTGAGCTTATAGAGGACCATATCGTTCTCTTCGGTGCCACAAGTTCCATCAACGACCTACACTGGACGCCACTTGGACGAATATCAGGGATTGAGCTGCATGCTTATGCGCTTCAGAGTATAATACAGAGCAAGGAGATACGTAATGTGCAGTTTGTTCCGTTCTGCTTGATCTCACTACTTGTCATTTTCTTGGTTCAGGTTATGCAGTCGGTCTATATCAAACGCACTAGACATTCCAAAAATCTGTTCGTGAAGCATATCGTTGGCTCTTCCTATATACTTAACATCCTGACATTCCTCTTCACTTCAGTGTTCATAGGAGGGTGCTTCTTCGTATTCGCTATCTTCAACATAAGCTTCAACCTCGGATGGGCATTGTCTGCAATTGCCTTCTTAGGGACGTCACGAAGCCTGTATGCTTCCATAAAGGAATATGTAAACTCCAAGAAAGACAAATACAAATTCCTGAATGGCATAAATCTATAAAACAAATAAGTATCACCTACGCCACAAACATAATGAATAGCAATAGACGATGCATCTTTATCATGATTATGCTACTTGCCGCCATGGGTGTCAATGCCCAAAATCTGGTAGCCTATCATGTAATGGGAAAGGTTACATACAGTACATCAAGTGGGAATAAGGCTGTCGAACTAAACACACGTCTTACGGCATCCACTATCGTCAATATCCCCTACGGCGGAAAGCTCGAACTACTTGACGAACAAGGCAAGAAGCGCATTACCATATCTCAGGTGGGCAAGGGCACTATCCAGCAGCTTTCGTCATACAATGGCAACTCCATTTCTGTCCTTACCGACAAATATGTTGCTTACGTCAAAAAGCAACTTACCAACAAAGGACTCGTTTCCAATAAGCGATACACAGATTTTGCGGTCGTAACAAGAAAGCAGGACTCAATAAACACTGCGACAACCACCGCTAAGAAGGAATCGCCTTTTGCTGCTCGCTTCAACAAGTTCAAGAAGGACACAGAGAATAAATTCAGATCTTTCCGTGAGGAGTGTAATGACAGATATATAAGCTTCGTGCGTGAAGCATGGGAGAAATGTGGCAAGGAACCCCCTGTACTTCTACCTTCCGAGCCACGTCTCGCACCTGTTGTTTTTGATGCTCTTAAACGCTCTCAGCCTATTGACAGCAGAAAGCTGGAAACTAAGCAGATTTTGAAAGGCAACAAAACAAATACCAAGATAAACCAGCCACAACCGATTGAAGAAATCAAGGAAGTTGAGACTCCTCTTGCAGATAGGGAATTTGCAGAAATGCCTTTCATATTCTTCGGCAACGAGTTCTCTGTACGACTGGACGAAACAAAGCGCATAAATCTTGGAAAGATAGAGCCGGAAAAGATAGCACAGGCACTGACGCATTTCTCCGGACAAGAATATGACAACCTGCTATTCGACTGCTTGAAGCTTCGTAAGGAGCACAAGCTCTGCGACTGGGCGTACCTTGAAATGCTGAAGAGCATCACAGACCAGTTCTGCGGTTCCGGCACCAATGAGGCTGTACTCCTCATGGGGTACTTGTACTACCAATCTGGCTATAAGATGCGCTTTGCTTATGACGACTATGACAATCTCGCTTTGCTGGTAGCAACAGACTATATGTTGTATGGTCATCCTTCGTTCATGGTTGACAACACACGATTCTATCCAGTGCAAGAGGTGCCAGAGACACTCAATATTTGTAAGGCTGCATTCCCAAAAGAACAGCAGTTGTCGCTAAATATTAACGAGAGCATGCTACTAGAAAACGCAGAAACTGAAAGCCGCACGATAGCCTCTGCTGACTATCCTGACTTCAAATTCACTGCGCCAATCAATCGCTCCCTCATCGAGTTCTTTGAGACTTATCCTGCGGCATCCATAGATGGCTCTCCACTAAACCGTTGGCTACTGCACGCCAATGCCCCACTCGACCAGAATCTCAAGGCGGCAATATATCCTCAGTTGAAGTCGCAGATAGAGAACCTCTCTGAATATGAGGCTGTAAGCCGCTTATTGAACATCGTACAGACTGGTCTCAAATATGGTTACGATGAAGATTTATGGGGTGGTGACCGCACCTTCTTTGCCGAGGAAAGTATCTATTATCCATATTGCGACTGCGAAGACCGTTCTATTTTGTTCACACGACTTGTACGAGACCTTCTTGGTCTGGAATGTATTCTGATTTACTACCCAGGTCACCTTGCCTCTGCCGTACACTTCAATGAAGATGTAGCAGGTAGCTACTACACATACGAAGGAAAGAATTACGTCGTTTGTGACGGAACGTATCTCCATGCTCCTATAGGCAAGGAAATGGAAGACATGGCAGCAAAAGGAGCCACACTGATACCGTTAAAATAATAACTTGTCCGAAAGATGTTACATCACAAATATTCCAAGATTTTCATATCATTCCTACTACTGATTATAGCAAGCACTTCGGCCAATGCCCAAAAATTGGAAAAGGTGCATGGCAAATACTCTTACACTATTGGAGAAAACGAGAGAATCACACTGTTCGAGATGAAACAGCGGTGTATTCTCCATGCACAAAACGAAGCAATAAAGGAGAAGTTCAACGAGATAATCAGCGCAAATACGAACATTGTTGACGCAAGCATCAATGGTAAAACTATAGAGAATTTCATTGATGAAGTTACAGTCAACTCATGTGCAGAATGGCTTGGCGATACGCAGCCACCGGTTTTTACTGCCTCGTACAAGGATGGACAACTTACCTTCACTGCCGAGGTTTGGGGAGAAGCAAGGGAAATTGTTCAGTCAAAGCCTGATTTTGATTGGAAGATTCTTTGCGGAGGAACAACCGACAGATACGAGAACAACTTATTCAAGAACCGCGAGCGTATTTACATTAAATTCCGTGCCCCTGCTGATGGGTATGTTGCCATTTATCTGCTTGACTCTACAGATGGCATGGCTTCATGCCTGCTACCTTACAAGTATAATAGCACTGGTTATCACAAGATCAAGGCTGGCGAACAGTATTTGTTCTTTGATTCAAACACAGATCCAAACGCAATCGATTATAGTATAACAACTAGTGCTCAAATCGAGATGGATAATATCGTGGTTATCTACTCGCCAAATCAATTCGTCAGGTGCAATGATAAAACTAGCGACAGCAAACATCCAAACTCTGTCAGCACAAAGGATTTTGAGAAATGGCTTCGCAAACTCCGCAACAGTGACAAGAAACTGGTTGTTGACCGTTCGCGATGGATTACTATCACAAACGAGTAGATTTCCTTTAATCAATGAATAATAATATATTAAATAACATCAATATGAAGATTAAAACCCTTATAACAGCCATTACGCTTCTGACTAGCAGTCAGGTAATGGCACAAAACAACAATGTCGTCTATGATCTTGAAGAAGACAGTTCGGCAGTAACCACCCTCAAGGACATCATTGACACACAGCAAAAAGTCCTCAAAACCAACACTGTAGAAACTCACCTAACGGATGTATGGAAGCGCAATAATTTCTTCAATCTCAGCTACAGCATTGCGACTCTCAAGTCTGAAGAAAAAGTCATGACAGAGAGCAATCCACAAGAATTCACATTCAAGAGCGACTGGGGTGCATCAATGCAATCGGGTCGCAACTACATCCTACACAACAAGCCAATTGCCAACACTGTTGCCATCTGCCTTGACTATAGCTGGATAGACTTGAATCTCAACCACTACAAGGCTGAGCCTAACTATACATACAACAGTTCGCAGACATTCAATACGGACGATAGATGTTCAGCATGGGGACTTGAAAAGTATGAGCTCACATACGCTATGACACTCGGCCCATCCATAACCGTAGCCCCACTCGTATCTCTCAACAACGCATTGTCTCATTTCCGTGTTCAGGGCTATTATCATATTGGATATAGCGTATCTGGCATCTACATGGTTGACGACAAGAGCAAGGACACTGCTACATTCCCTTTTGAAGAAAAACGCTTTGACTGGGGACACGGCTTGGTTCACAACTTTGGTGTAACACTGATGTGGAAAGGTATCGGCGTAGGCTATGAGCATCGTTCAGGCAACTTTGAGTATCAGCCTACAAACACAAAATTCGGACAAGAGAAGTCCAAGTTCAGCAACGGTTTCAACCGCATCTATATACAGTTCAGAACATAACCCAAAGAAAAAACAAAAAACAGATTATTATGAAAAAGTATATCCTTACGCTCTGCGTTTCCATCCTGACCTTCCTCGGGCTGTCTGCACAGACGGTTCAAGGCACTTGCGGCAACGACGTGGTGTGGACCTTCGATGGCAAGACACTCACCCTGTCATGTAACCCTAAGAGCGTGGGTTACGCATTCATGCGCGACTACGACCTGAACGACATTGCCCCATGGACAAGGCGTGGGCTGGCGGTAAAGTCAGTCTATGTAAGCTACGGTGTGATGCGCATCGGCTCATGCGCCTTTGCCAACTGCAAAGAACTGACGGAGGTTGTCTTCGAGAGCAATACGCTAAGGGAGATAGGCTGGGGAGCTTTTCTGAACTGTCAGCGTCTGCACACGATTTCGCTGCCCAAGCAGCTACAGAAAGTGGAGACGATAGCCTTTGCCAACTGCCCATCGATAACGTCGGTGAAGATTCCTGACCAATGCCGCGTAGAAGAACAAGCATTTCTGAACTGTCCAGGCATACAGGGCATTGAGGTGAGCCCGACGGCTTCATTGGGCAAGTATGTCTTTGCCAGCGAGGTGAAGACGGACGGTAAGACAAAACATACGCTGTACAACGGGGAAATTCTGCGTCTGCCTACATACATAAATGTGGGCAATAGCCGCACCTTCGGCATAGCACGATCTGCCGTAGAGCGATACAACGGCAAGAGCGAAACGGCTATGGTGAGGGCTGACTACGACTATGCCACGTCTGAGGTGGACAGCCTGATACCTACGGCTGATTACACACGCAACAACACCTACGCACTGGTGATAGGCAACCAGAACTACCGCTTCGTGCCAAGCGTGCCTTACGCCATTCACGACGCGCGCATCTTTCGGAAATACTGCGAGAACGCCTTCGGCATTCCTGTGGAGCAGATACACATCTGCGAGGACGCGACAAAAGAAATGATCATCGGTGAGGAAATGGAAT
The DNA here is from genome assembly GCA_045597565.1 of Prevotella sp. Classification (GTDB taxonomy): domain Bacteria; phylum Bacteroidota; class Bacteroidia; order Bacteroidales; family Bacteroidaceae; genus Prevotella. The sequence continues at coordinate 17,788 of JAZLKJ010000155.1, forward strand.
GGCTACGCTCAATAAGAAATCGTGATGCGTGCAGACTGATAGTGTATTACGCTGGCCATGGCGTGCCTGACATAAACGATGGCAACAAGGCTTACCTTCTACCTACGGACGTTCGCGGCACGATGCCGCAGAAGGGCATCTCGCTAGACGACTTCTACAACAGTCTAGGAAGCTTGGGCTTTGCTCAGACGACGGTATTCCTAGACGCTTGTTTCAGTGGCATGACTCGTGACCACAAGGGCGTGGACGAGGGTTTGCGCGGCGTGGAGATACCTGCCAAGGAGGGCACGCTGAGCGATGGCAACGTCATCGTGTTCTCGGCGGCACAGAAGAACGAGACGGCTCAGGGCTACCCGAAGGAGGGGCACGGACTGTTCACTTACTACCTACTGAAGGAGATTCGCGAGAACTACAACAAGCTGTACCTCGGCACGCTGAGCGACAACATAAAACAAAACGTCAGCCGCACGGCTACGCAACTGGAACTGCGCAAGTCGCAAACTCCAAGCACCAGCGTCTCGGAGGCTATGACTGACTCATGGCGCATGAGGGAACTATAAATCTTCATCGTCAAGATCAAGGTCGAGGTCGAAGCCGAACATGGCTGGCTCGACGAAGGCGTCCATGGCGCGGCGATCTTTCTTGGTTGGGCGACCAGTGCCTTTCTGACGATCGATGAAGCCGCTGATACGACTCATCTCCAGGAGTTCATACTGCGAGGCTGCGGTTACGTTCTCGTAGATTTCGGGAAGGAGTTTCGCTCCGACTCGCTGCTCTATGGTCTTCAGTATCTTGAAGGAGTACGTGATCGGCGGTTTCTTGACGTCTATGATGTCGCCGACCTTCACATTTGCCGATGGTTTCATGTTTACGCCGCCCTTTGTTACTCGTCCGTTCTTACACGCCTGTGCAGCTATGGAGCGCGTCTTGAAGATTCGCGCTGCCCAAAGCCATTTATCTACCCTTGCTATGTCTGCCATATTGCGTTTTTACTTCTTGTTATACTGATTCATCGTAATATTCACTCCTGCCAGGGCGAAGCTCTTAATAATCTCGCCAGCAGTCTCTATGCTTGGCTTGAGAGTAGTTTTATCCTCGTCAGAAAACTTTCCGAGAACGTAATCAATCTGTCCGCCACGGCTGAACTCATTGCCGATGCCTACACGAAGGCGGGCATACTGCTGACCTATGAGCTGCTGGATATGTCCGAGTCCGTTGTGCCCTCCGTTGCTACCGCTTGCTTTTAAACGCAACTTACCGAGGGGCAGCTGCAGTTCATCGACGATGACGAGCAGATGCTCCGTTGGAATATTCTCCTTCTCGAGCCAGTAGCGCACGGCATTGCCGGAGAGATTCATATATGTAGTAGGCTTCAGCAGGATTAGCTTTCTGCCCTTTACGCTTACCTCTGCAACATAGCCATAGCGCTTGTCTGCAAAGGTCGCTCCGCTTG
>JAZLKJ010000156.1:0-5321 GCA_045597565.1 Prevotella sp.
CTGCATGAGCTGTAGGGATTGTCTTATAGAGATCGTTTACAGCAGGGTTCATGCCAGCGCAGATACCGCCACGATTCTCGTGAACAGCCTCACCTGCAAGCAGTGGAACGTTCTTTGCCTTGAGGTTGAGGTCCTTGAGAAGGTGAGTGTAAACATCGTTCACCCAACCTGCCCAACGAGGGTCGCCAGAGTTCGTCTCGCCCTGGTGCATGAGAATACCCTTGATGACACCGTCTTTCTGAGCCTTCTTAGCGAGAGTTACAAGGCGCTCGTAAGGGTTGTCGTCGTAAGCCTTGAGCATACCCTTCATCCAGCCTGGAGCACGTTTGATGTAATCAGCAATTGAGTCAGGCATAAAGCCGCGAATATCAATACCGCCGATAGCCACGTGAACAACACCAATCTTCACGTCCTTTGGCAGATGCTTGAGCATCTCGCGACCGAAATAGTCGGCAGGAGTAAGACCGTTACCTGGGCGACAGAGTGGCGGAACAGCAGTGCTCCATTCGCCCATCTTGCGACCAAGTTCAGGGTTATCAACGGCAGCCATAAGCTTGAAGCGAGGGTCAACATTTTCTTTGTCCATCTGTTCTGGACGAGCAGCTCCTTCCATGTTCGACTGACCGAAGCAAAGGAAGATGTAAAACTTAGGATCCACCTTGGCTTGAACATTCAGAGCCATGAGTGCAAAAAGTGCTAAAAAAAGTTTTTTCATGCTTTTGGATTAGTTTTATTAATTTAGGTATAAGTTAAAAATTTCCAAATTTATCGGCTGCAAATTTATATAAAATATATAAAAAACGACCATTTCTAAGACATTAAATATTATTATAAGTAAATTTATTGACAACTTAAAACGATTTTCAGGCAGTTTTTCTCAACTTTCTTATATTAATTCGGCAAGATTTTGTAACTTTGCCACGATTTTTAAGTTCTGACCAAAATAGAACCAACATCAAAAATGGAAAAGCGTAATTTTGTTACCATCGCCGACCTTTCTCGCGAGAAAATCCTCTACATGCTCAAAATGGCAGAGGAATTTGAGAAACGTCCCAACAGAGATTTGCTAAAGGATAAGATCGTAGCGACTCTCTTCTTTGAACCATCTACCAGAACACGACTCAGTTTTGAAACAGCTGCTAACCGACTTGGAGCAAAAGTGATTGGTTTTGCCGACCCGAAAGTGACTTCGGGCACCAAGGGCGAGACACTGAAAGATACTATCCTCATGGTGTCAAACTATGCGGATGTCATCGTGATGCGCCACCACATCGAAGGCGCAGCGCAGTATGCCTCGGAAATTTCTCCTGTGCCTATCGTCAATGCTGGCGACGGTGCTCATCAGCATCCATCGCAGTGTATGCTTGACCTCTACAGCATCTACAAAACTCAGGGCACGCTCGAAAACCTGAACATCTACCTCGTTGGCGACTTGAAGTACGGCAGAACTGTGCATTCGCTCATCATGGCTATGCGCCATTTCAACCCGACATTCCACTTCATCGCACCGAAGGAACTCGCCATGCCTAACGAATACAAACAGTATTGCAAGGCTCACGGCATAAAATTCCAGGAGCACACTGCCTTCAACGACAAGATCATTGCCGACGCTGACATCATCTACATGACTCGCGTACAGAAGGAGCGCTTCTCTGATCTCATGGAATATGAGCGAGTGAAGGATGTTTATATCCTCAACCGCGACATGCTTCATCTTGCAAAGGACAACATGCGAATCCTACATCCGCTGCCTCGCGTGAACGAAATCGCACAGGATGTTGACGACGATCCACACGCATATTACATCCAGCAGGCAAAGAACGGCCTCTTCGCTCGTGAGGCAATCTTCGCCGATGTGCTCGGTTTCACTTACGATGATATAAAGGAATAAACTATTAGTATGAAAGCAACTATTTCTTTGGACAACATACTGACTTCCCTCTTTGGCTTGAGCACACGCAACCAAAAATGGATTGCAGACAAGCTTTACCAGAATGTGGCTTCTATTGAGAAAAAGAAGTCCGAAGAGGAAGCTATGATATTTGCAGATTTACAGGAAGCTATTGCAGATATGAAAGCCGGACGGGTACGTCCTGCCGAAGAACTTTTGGAGGAATTAAGAAATGGTAACTATTAATACCACAAAGCTCTTCGACAACCTAAAAGAGAATCCACAATTAAAAACATTGTTTGGTTTATGAACAAGAAAGAACGACTTGTTGCCGCGATTGAAAACGGCACTGTTATCGACCATATCCCAACAACAAAGACTTTCCAGGTGGTAAGTCTTCTCGGTTTGGACAAGGAATATAAGGATGGAACAATCACCATCGGTCTTAACTTTGCGTCAAACAAGGTTGGACATAAAGGTATCATAAAGGTGGAAAACCGCTTCTTCACCGACGAAGAGATCTCACGCCTCTCTGTTGTAGCGCCAAATGTTGTGCTCAACATCATCAAGGATTATGAGGTTGTAGAGAAGAAGACTGTTCAGATTCCAGAGCATCTGCACGGACTTGTGAAGTGTAAGAATCCGAAGTGTATCACTAACAACGAGCCAATGCAGACCGTTTTCCACGTCATCGGCGACGACACCGTAAAGTGTCATTATTGCGAAGTAGAACAAAAACTAAATAAAGTACAATTATGCTAAGAGACAATCAAATTTTCAATCTCATTGAAGAGGAGCACCAGCGTCAGCTCCGCGGTATCGAACTCATCGCTTCAGAGAACTTCGTTTCAGACGAGGTTATGCGCGCTATGGGTTCTTATCTCACTAACAAGTATGCTGAAGGATACCCAGGCAAACGTCACTACGGTGGTTGCCAAGTAGTAGATAAGGTAGAGCAGCTTGCTATCGACCGCATCTGCAAGCTCTACGGTGCAGAGTATGCTAACGTTCAGCCACACTCTGGAGCTCAGGCTAATGCCGCTGTTCTCCTTGCTTGTCTCCAGCCAGGCGACAAGTTCATGGGTCTTGACCTCAACCATGGCGGTCACCTTTCTCACGGTTCTCTCGTGAACACTTCTGGTCTTATCTACAAGCCAGTTCCATATTATCTTAACGCAGAGACAGGTCGCGTTGATTACGACGAGATGGAGCGCATCGCTACAGAAGAGAAGCCTAAGCTCATCATCGGTGGTGCTTCTGCTTACTCTCGCGAGTGGGATTATGCTCGTATGCGTGCTATCGCTGACAAGGTTGGTGCTCTCCTCATGATTGACATGGCTCACCCAGCAGGTCTTATCGCAGCAGGTCTTCTCGACAACCCTGTTAAGTACGCTCACATCGTAACTTCTACTACTCATAAGACTCTCCGCGGTCCTCGTGGTGGTATCATCCTCATGGGCAAGGACTTCGACAACCCATGGGGCAAGACAACAAAGAAGGGCGTTATCCGCAAGATGTCTTCACTCCTCAACTCAGCAGTCTTCCCTGGACAGCAGGGCGGTCCGCTCGAGCACGTTATCGCAGCTAAGGCAGTTGCCTTCGGCGAGGCTCTCCAGCCAGAGTTCAAGGAGTACGCTCTCCAGGTTAAGAAGAACGCAGCTGTTCTCGCAGAGGAACTCGTAAAGCGTGGCTTCAAGATCGTTTCTGACGGTACTGACAACCACTCTATGCTCGTTGACCTCCGCACAAAGTATCCTGATATGACAGGTCGCATCGCTGAGAACGCTCTCGTTGCTGCTGACATCACAGTAAACATGAACCTCGTTCCATTCGACACTCGCTCTGCATTCCAGACTTCTGGTATCCGTCTCGGAACTCCAGCCATCACTACTCGTGGTGCTAAGGAAGACCTCATGGTGACAATCGCCGAGCTCATCGAGGAAGTTCTCAATGCACCAGAAGACGAGAACGTTATCGCAAGCGTTCGTCAGAAGGTCAACGAGATCATGAAGGATTATCCTTTGTTCGCGTATTAATTGTTCGCAGCCATGCTGCGAGGGTAAAAGCTAAAGGATAAAGGCTAAAGGCGCTCTTAAGTATGCTCTATCTGTAGGGCGAAGTTTACTGAGCCGTTCTATAACCGTAGGTAGCCTAAGCCTTTAGCTTTTAGCCTTTAGCCTCCAAGTTTTCAAAACTTGAACCGATATAAACAAATTGAGGCCGACTCAGGACGAGTCAGCCTCATGAAAATGATTTCGCCAAATAGCCTCTTGGGCTTAAATAAAAAAAATAGATGCGAAATCTTAAGATGCTGCAAAGTTAAATACTTTTATTTAAACTGCAAAATATTTCGACAAAAAAGTTTAGAAAAATGTAAAATATGGGAGATTTTGGTTTCAAAACCATACTCTACCCTCAACAAAAAGAAATATGTCAGAAACAATTGAAAATATTGCAGAAGAGAAAAAATCGTTAAGTTTCGTAGAAGAACAGGTCGTCGCTGATCTTGCTGCTGGTAAAAATGGAAAGCGCCTTCAGACACGATTCCCGCCAGAACCAAATGGCTATCTCCACATAGGTCATGCAAAGGCTATCGCCATCGACTTCGGCTTGGCTCAGAAATACGGCGGAGTATGTAACCTACGTCTTGATGACACAAACCCACAGAAGGAAGATATCGAGTACGTGAACGCCATCAAGCGAGACATTGAGTGGCTCGGCTTCAAGTGGGGTAACATCTATTACGCTTCTGACTATTTCCAGCAGCTATGGGACCTCGCAGTGGCACTTATCAAGCAGGGCAAAGCATACGTTGACGAGCAGTCGGCAGAGCAGATTGCTGCACAGAAAGGAACGCCTACAACTCCTGGCACAGAATCACCTTACCGCAATCGTCCTGTAGAAGAGTCTCTCCGCCTCTTCGAAGAGATGAACTCAGGCAAGATGGAGCCAGGTAAGATGGTGCTGCGTGCTAAGATTGACATGGCTTCTGACAATATGCACTTCCGCGATCCAATCATGTATCGCGTGCTCAATATGCCACACTGGCGCACTGGCGACAAGTGGAATGCTTATCCGATGTACGACTACACACACGGTCAGTGCGACTATTGGGAGGGTGTTACCCACTCTTGGTGTACTCTCGAGTTCGTAAGCCATCGTCCGCTCTACGACCTCTTCGTTGATTGGGCAAAGCAGGTAGGTGGCGACGATCAGCCGCTCGACGACAACCGTCCTCCCCAGACAGAGTTCAACAAGCTCAACCTCACTCATATCCTTCTCTCAAAGCGCAATCTCCTCATCCTCGTTAAGGAAGGCGTCGTAAACGGATGGGACGACCCACGAATGCCAACCATCAGCGGTTTCCGCCGTCGTGGCTACTCTCCGGAAGGCATCCTGAGCTTCATCGACAAGATTGGCTACACAAAGT
>JAZLKJ010000157.1:0-9775 GCA_045597565.1 Prevotella sp.
GGCAACTTTTATGGTTGGTGTAACTCCCTCGTCGTAGGCTGGCTTGCCGGATGAGTAGTTTGTGTATGTGCGCTTGCTGCTCTCCACGTCGTATGAATCAGGAATGCGGAATGGATTTCCCTTTCGCTGTATTGTGTAGAAGTCGTCTTCCATGGTAGAGGCTCCTGGTTGGGTGTAAAGATTTGCCATGGTGAGGAATGAACATTCTGTAGGAAGTTTGATCTTGTTGTTGAACTGCATGCCGAGCTCAAGACGGAAGAAGGAGGAATTCTCAAGGAGGTTGGTAACGTCTTTTCGTGGCTCGGTGTTGATGCCTTTCTTCTTGAAGATCATGTCGCCAATCATGTAGCCGAGGTCGGTAGAAATGACGCCAATACCGGCGCCTACAAGTACGTCGCTTATCCAGTGGCGGTTGTTCAGCGTACGCATGATACCAGTTGTCGTGGCACAGCCATAGCCAAGGATTGACCACCATGGGGAGCGGGTGAGTCCGTACTCCTTATGGAGAATGGTTGCTGCGGTAAAGGCTGTTGCGGTGTGACCAGAAGGGAAGGAGTTGGCTGTAGATCCGTCTGGTCGCATTTCCTTGGCGGTGTATTTTATGGAATTGACGAAGAGAGCGCACCAGGCGTAGGACAGTGCCGTGTTGGCAAAGTAGCGCCCTGTCTTACTGCGACCTTGGTAACCGGCGAGGTTAAGGATGGTGGAAACGCCTACTGGCACGAGCTGCAGGTTGTCGTCGAAGCGGTTCTTGTAGCTCGGAATGAAGTTGTTGCGTGCAGCGCGGAAATTCTTCTTATTGCCTTTGGCGATGAATCCGAAGGCTACGAGCGGAACTGTTGTCCACTCGAACTCACTTAGAGGAGTGTAAACACCGTACTTCTGGCTGGCAAGTTCTTTGTTGCAGATTGTCTTGAGGACTCCTGGCTCTGCTGTCTCTTGGTCAGAGAGGAGCTCTGGCTTTGTCAGTACAACAGATGAAAGGCTACTGAGTTCGGAGTCTATGCTGTCCGTGTCGGCTGACTTTCTATAGATGTGGGAGAGATAGTCAGTATCAAATTCAAAAGTTTGCTCTTGTGTCTGCGTAGCATTATCAGTAGGACCAAAGCCATTCTCGTTTTCGTTGTCGGCCATGATAGCCAGGCAAGAAAGGCAAAAGAATAAGATGGTTAGTTTGATCTTCATATTTTTCTGGTTGTTGATGTTTCTTTATACTAAGAAGCCTTCCTGACGGAAACCGTTAAGGAAATCCTTAGCTTCGGTACGTTTCTTGCCTTGAAGTTGGAGCGTGTTGAGCTCAAGGAAAAAGTCGGAAGTGGCAACGAGAAGCTGTTTGTTCTCGATGAGCATTGTGCCCGGAGCGTAATCGGCAGAAGATTTCTCTGTCTTGCTAGCACGATAGATTTTCAGGACGGTTCGCTTTTCGCCTTGTACGAGTGTCGTCCAAGAACCTGGGATAGGGGAGAGGCCGCGGATGAAGCCGTAGATGTGCTTGCATGGCTGCTGCCAATTAATCTCGCATGTCTCGCGGAAGATTTTCGGTGCTGGCTTTAGGTTGTCAAGCTCTTCTGCGCTGACGGTGTCTTCCTGAGCGATGGTGTCGATGTTGCCGTCTGTCTCAATGACCTTCTGCAAAGTATCGACAGCGATGTCTGCTCCGAGGAGCATTAAGCCGTCATAGACATTTTCCACGTTGAAGTCGTCGGCAATGTCAAATGTCTTTTTCATGATGATGCGACCAGTGTCGATGTCGTGGTCAAGGAAGAAGGTTGTGACGCCTGTCTGCTTTTCGCCGTTGATGATAGCCCAGTTGATAGGTGCGGCACCGCGATACTGAGGCAGAAGTGCGGCATGGACGTTGAATGTTCCGAAGCGTGGCATTGACCATACAACTTCTGGAAGCATTCGGAAGGCAACTACGACGAATATGTCTGCCTCGTAGCTGCGAAGCTCTTCTACGAAAGCTTCATCTTTCATCTTGATCGGCTGAAGGACAGGGATATTGTGCTCTTGCGCAAAGACTTTTACGGCTGGTGGCTGCAGGGTGTCTTGATGTCTGCCAACAGGCTTGTCCGGCTGGGTTACGACGGCAACGACGTTGAAGCTATCCTTGACGAGACGCTCCAGAGTGCCAACAGCAAACTCTGGAGTGCCCATGAAGATTATTCTAAGAGATTCTTTTGTCACTGTTTTTAATTTTGTTTTTTTTATTTTTTATTTTATGGTGCAACGGCTGCTGCTCCGATGACTGCGGCGTTGCTTCCTTCTACAGTGCTAGTGAGGAACTGTACGCTGTCCTTGAAGACAGAGAGTGAGTTTTCCTTGTAAGCCTTAACGAGCGGCTTCATAAGCAAATCGCCTGACTTAGCCATGCCGCCGAAGAAGATGAAGGCGTCAGGAGAAAGGAATGTAGCGAAGTCTGCGCAAGCCTTTCCAAGAACGGTACCAGTGAATTCATAAACTGCATTAGCAATCTTGTCGCCCTTTTCGGCGGCAACTGATACGTCGTAAGAGGTGATGTCCTCAGGCTTGATGTCGCGAAGGAGAGAAGGTTCATCGCTCTCTGCAAGCATCTTTCTTGCTGTTTTTGCAACGCCAGTGGCAGAGCAGATTGTTTCAAGACAGCCCTTTCTGCCGCAACCGCACACTCTGTCCTTCGCTTCGTCGCGATAGACATGGCCTAGTTCACCGGCAAAGCCGTTCTTGCCGTAGAGAAGGTCGTTGTTTACGATGATGCCTGAGCCGAGACCAGTGCCGAGAGTGATCTCGATAAAGTCCTTGAACTCCTTGCCCGCACCGTACTTTTTCTCACCGAGCGCAGCTGCGTTGGCATCGTTCGTGATAGAGCAAGGAATACCAGTAGCCTCCTGGAGAAGTGCTACGAGAGGTGTCTTTCCCTCGTGTGCCCAACGAACATTCGGCGCTGTCCAAATCTCGCCGGTATAATGGTTTGCGTTAGGTGCTGCAATGCCAAAACCTGTGATGTTTTCTTTGCCGCCGACTTCCGCACCGAGCTTCTCTACCAACTCCTTAGCGTCAGCAACAAATTCTTCTACAGTTGCGTATGCTGCAGTTTTGAGCGCACCTGTAGCAAGTACTTTGCCGTTATCGTCAACAACTCCGAAAACAGAGTTTGTTCCACCTATATCAAGTCCTAATTTCATGTTTTATTTGTTTTTTTGTTAATTATTCTCCGCAAAGTTAACAATAATTTGGCTAAAAGGAGAATGTTTTTATGAAGAATTGCATGATAAATAGAGATTGGGTTTGAAAAAGTTTTGTATTTAAATAATAATGTGTAATTTTGCAACTTGAAAAACTATGTGTCACTTTTCATATACAAAAAAATCTACCATGATTAAGAAATCATTACTTTCGCTTATTATACTTCTCCTCTCGCTTGCTGCCAATGCGCAGTATGCCGGTTATGCCATCGGTTTCTATAACCTTGAAAATCTCTTTGATACTAAGCACGATGAGGGTAAGAACGACTTTGAATTTCTGCCAGACGGCTCCAACGGATGGACGCAGCAAAAGTATGAAAGCAAACTGAAGAACATGTCGCAGGTGCTTTCGGAAATGGGTACTGACAAGAGTCCTGAGGGCTGCGCGTTTATAGGCGTTTCGGAAGTGGAGAATGCCAATGCGCTGACCGACCTTATTAATCAGCCATCGTTGAAGGCGAGAAACATTCAGTTCTGCCACATCGAGGGTCCTGACAAGCGTGGCGTTGACTGTGCTTTGCTGTATAATCCGAAGTATTTTACTGTGGTGTCAACGGAACTTGTGCCTTATATTTACGTGAAGCCTGAGGATAAAGGCCGTCAGACACGTGGATTCTTTACGGTAAAAGGAAAGTTGGCTGGCGATGATGTCTGCGTGATTGTTTGCCACTGGCCTTCACGTGCAGCTTCTTCCTTCTACAGAAACGAAGCTGGACGACAGGTGCACGAGCTGAAGGACAGGATTCTCAAGGAGAACAAGAATATAAAACTGTTCATTATGGGCGACATGAACGACGACCCAACCAATGAGTCTATGACCAAATATCTCTGCTGCAAATCGGAGATTGACGATGTCCAGAAAGGCGATCTGTATAACCCTTGGTACAACACGCTCGTAAAGAAAGGTGAGGGTACGCTTGCCTGGGACGGAGCATGGAACCTTTTCGACCAGATCGTGATAAGCCAAAGTCTTCTCAATCAGCATGGAAATAAAGACTTCTCCTCTCTCAGATACCACTCAAGTCATATCTTCAAGCGCCCTTACCTTATAACATCTGAGGGAAAGTACAAGGGCAATCCAAAGCGCACTCACGCCGGCGGCTCTTGGCTTAACGGATATTCAGACCACCTACCAGTGGTGATGTATCTGGCGAAGAAGATGAAGTAATTGCATTTACCATTTACCATGTACAATTTAGCATTCGCCTAAGCATATGACAATAATAGGAATAGCCGGTGGAACTGGCTCTGGAAAGACTACCGTTGTAAAAAATATAGTGGAATCACTGCCGAAGAATTATGTGGCTGTCGTTCCGCTTGACTCTTACTATAATGACACTTCTGAACTTACGTCAGAAGAACGCAAGCAGATTAATTTTGACCATCCTGATGCTTTTGACTGGAAACTTCTTCTTGAGCAGATAGAAATGCTGAAGAAAGGTCAGGCTATTGAGCAGCCTACATACAGTTATATTATTTCTAATCGTCTGCCAGAGACTGTTCATGTTGAGCCTCACAAAGTGATGATTATTGAAGGCATCATGACGCTGACGCAGCCGGAGATACGCGATATGATGGACCTTAAGATTTTCGTTGATACTGATGCAGATGAACGTCTGATTAGAAACATCCTCCGTGATACGGTTGATCGTGGTCGCACTGTCAGCATGGTTATTGATCGCTACCTAGATGTGTTGAAGCCAATGCACGAGCAATTTATAGAGCCTTCAAAGAAATATGCGGATGTGATAATCCCGAATGGTGGCGACAATGTGAAAGGCATAAACATGATCTGCCAGTACATCAAGAGGCTAGTGGAGGAGAAATAGAAGCCTCACAGGAACACTCTGAGCCCCTCCCTTATAGGGTGGGACTTGGCTATAAATAGAAGCGAAGCAACCCAAGTGCTTCAAAGAGCATAGCTATTCCGAGGTGAATAATGATTCCACCCCAAAGATGTTGTGTGCGATAGGCAAGTATTCCGAGAATGTAGCCTCCAAAAACGGATGAGCAAAGTTCAAGATCTGGTTTGCCAAGATGGATGCACATGTAGGTTATCGCCATTGGCAAGACGGTACGAGGTCCGAGCCATTTTGTCATTCCTATTACCAAAGCACCACGGAACATTCCCTCAACTCCGATGAAGTCGTTTGCGTAGCAGAGTTCGAAAAGCGAAATCACTTTCCAATCTGCCCAGTTGAAACTGCCGTTGCAGTACTCGATGCTCATCTTCGGATAAAAGTCGAGAAACTGTGGCGTGAAGGAAACAGCTACGAAAACCGGAAGCAGAAGGCAATAGATAAAGCCATAGACTTTCAGGTATTTCCCAGAACGCTTTAATCCGAACAACCCAAAATTGCCTGTCGTCAGCCATCTGAAGCAGCATAATAGGAAAACTATTGCTACGGAACGGAAGAAGAAAGAGCTGACAAGCTTCAGATAATAGCGCTCTTTGTTAAGCAATTCCGCGTTGTTTATCCATTCTCGATAAGCGTCAAAGCCTTGTCCAGCGCCGTCAATGGATACAAGAATAATAGGGAAGAGCCACGCTTGCCATTGTTTCAGGCGATGGAGCTCTCCATGCATTGAGAGAGTAGGAATAAGAACTGTGAAGTAAGCTGCAGTATAAATAAGAGGTAGCCGTAGCATGGAAGTTCCGTCCTTATAGGTAGGCGCAATGATCAGGTCGTAGATGTTGAAATAAACCTGCCCGACAATTATTGCTATTGCTATCAAAGCTACGTATAGATACTTTGCCAAAAGGAAGTCTTCCCTAATGAAGTTCGCAATATCCTTAAAGAAATTGTAGCTTTCATGGACGATCGGTGCAGTTTCTCGCAACAGCTTAAACCACGCAAAACGGTGTCTCGTCTTACTGTATTTCAGATTCTTCTCGTTGCGATAAGCTTCTCTCTCAAAGCTTATTGCGTAGTAAGCCTTCATGACATTGCGCAGTCTGCACAGCCAGTAAAGCCACTCAAAATAATACAGCAGCATGAACCCTACGTAAAAGAGTTCACGCTGCTGAAGTGTATGAATGTATTCGTGGTTTATATCTACATCAGAAAGTTTCCCTTTCTTGCCACGACAGATTATCAAACCAAAGAAGTTTGTTGCTAGAAATGGTTTGAAAGGAAAATATTTGTTGTAGATAACACGCATTATTTACTTTGAAAGCTTCTCATGCATGTTCTGAGCAGCACGGCGACCGTCACCCATTGCAAGGATAACTGTAGCACCACCGCGAACGATGTCACCACCTGCATAGAGGTTGTCGCGTGAAGACTTCATTGTGTCGTCAACGGCGATAGTGTTCTTGCGACCGAGTTCAAGTCCCTTTACAGATGTAGGAACGAGTGGGTTTGGAGAAACACCTACGGCAACGACAACCTGATCACAGTCGATGGTTACGCGCTCGCCAGTATCAACAGGAGAACGACGACCAGAAGCGTCAGGTTCACCAAGTTCCATAACTGCAAGAACTGCCTGCTTTACGCAACCATTCTCGTCAGCAATGTACTCAACAGGGTTGTGGAGAGTCTTGAAGATGATGCCCTCTTCCTTAGCGTGCTTAACCTCCTCTGCACGAGCAGGAAGCTCTGCGTCAGAACGACGGTAAACGAGAGTAACCTCTGCACCAAGACGCTTTGCAGTACGAACAGAGTCCATAGCCGTGTTACCACCACCGACAACCATAACCTTCTTACCGAGGTTCATCGGAGTGTCTGTCTTAGGGTTAGCAGCATCCATGAGGTTCACACGAGTAAGATACTCGTTAGAAGACATGATGTTGATAGCGTTCTCGCCTGGGATGTTCATGAAGTTAGGAAGACCTGCACCAGAAGCAACGAAGATTCCGTTGAATCCTTCTGCCTCAAGTTCCTCTACTGAGATTGTCTTACCAACGATGCAGTCAGTAATGAAGTTAACACCCATCTTCTTGAGGTTGTCAATCTCAACGTCAACGATAGCGTTAGGCAGACGGAACTCAGGAATACCATACTTCAAAACGCCGCCAATCTCGTGGAGAGCTTCGAATACAGTTACCTCATAGCCATACTTAGCCATCTCACCGGCGAAGCTCAAACCAGCAGGACCTGAACCTACGCAGGCAACCTTCTTGCCATTCTTTGGAGCAAGTTCTGGAACAGAGATGTTTCCGCTTTCACGCTCATAGTCAGCAGCGAAGCGCTCCAGATAGCCGATAGCTACAGGCTTCTTGCCCATCTTAATGTGCATACACTTGCTTTCGCACTGCTTCTCCTGAGGACAAACACGTCCGCAGACAGCAGGAAGTGTAGATGTTGACTTGAGAACCTTAGCAGCAGCAAGGAATTCGCCGCGCTCAATATTCTTAACAAAAGAAGGAATATTAATGTTAACAGGACAACCCTGCACACACTCTGGGTTTACACAGTCAAGACAACGCTTCGCCTCACAGAGAGCCTGCTCTTCAGAAAGACCAGTGTTAACCTCCTCAAGACGAGTTGTTGCACGATAGACAGGATCAAGCTCAGGCATAACAACGCGCTCTATCTGAGTACGCTCCTTAGCCTTCATGCTCTTGCGGAGAGCTTCACGCCATTCTGCCTTTCTGTCTGTAAGAACCTCGAGTGGCTCTGTTGTAGGAGCAGAAGCTGACGCTTCAGCCACAGGGGCAGATTCTTCCTTTGCTTCCATCTGGCAGATGTGCTCTTCGAAGTGTTCCATTTCCTCGCGCTCAGCAGCCTTGAAGGTTCCCATGCGCTTGAACATTTCATCCCAGTCAACAAGAGCTCCGTCAAACTCAGGACCGTCGATGCAGACAAACTTAGTCTTTCCGCCGATAGTAAGACGACAAGCACCACACATACCTGTTCCGTCCACCATGATAGTGTTAAGCGAAACGTCAGTAGGGATGTTGTACTTCTGAGTCATGAGGCAAGAGAACTTCATCATGATAGGAGGGCCGATGGCGAAAGCCTTGTCAATCTTAGGCTCCTGCTGGATGAATTTTTCAATACCCACTGTAACAACGCCCTTCTCGCCCTTAGAGCCATCGTCGGTCATGATGATAAGCTCATCAGAGTTAGCGCGAACTTCGTCTTCAAGGATTACGAGGTCTTTGTTACGACCAGCGATAACAGAAAGCACGCGGTTGCCAGCTGCCTTCAGTGCCTTGATGATAGGGAGCATAGGAGCAACGCCTACACCACCACCAGCGCAGATAACAGTACCGAAGTTCTCGATGTGAGTTGCCTGTCCGAGAGGACCTACGATGTCAAGTACATAATCGCCTTCATTAAGTTGGCAGAGTTTAGTACTTGACAGACCCACTTCCTGAACAACAAGAGTGATTGTGCCTTTCTGGATGTCTGCATCGGCAATAGTCAACGGCATACGCTCACCGCGCTTGTCAACGCGTACGATTACGAAGTTGCCGGCTTTACGGCTCTTAGCAATCAGGGGAGCTTCAATCTCAAAGAGGAAAACCTTCTCAGAGAATTGTTGCTTACGGATGATTTTGTTCATATCTTTTATTGGTTGTTTAAGAAGATATGGGTTGTCTTTATTCAACAACCCAAGTGTCGTTTGTCTTAAGAAGTTCTGCGAAAGAGTGATACTTCTTAGCAGCCTTCACTTCCTCAATCTGAGCTTCAACAGCGTCGTTGTATGTAGGAGCGTCAACATCACGGATCACGCCGAGAGCGATAGGGAAACCGTTAGTGCCGTCCATCATAGCGAGCTTGAGCTGAAGAGTGTTGTCCTCACAGTGAGCATCGTGAACGAGGATGTCCTTCTCAGTGATGCCATTCTCGCCAAGCTTAACAACCTTGAGAGAGAAGCCGTCCTGCATGATACCGTATTCGTTGTTCTCACCGAAGATGAGTGGCTGACCGTGCTTAACATAGATAGCGTTCTTAGCACGTCCTTCCTTAGAATAAACAGAGTCGTGAGTACCGTTGTTGAAGATTATGCAGTTCTGGAGAATCTCGCAGACAGAAGCACCCTTGTGGTTGTAGGCTGCCTTGAGCACGTCAACAGTGCCAGGTGCATCTGTGGCAACGGCACGAGCGAAGAAATGACCGCGAGCACCGAAGCAGAGTTCTGCTGGGCGGAATGGATCCTCTACTGTTCCGTAAGGAGATGACTTGCTGACGAAACCGCGTGGAGAAGTAGGAGAATACTGACCTTTAGTAAGACCGTAGATACGGTTGTTGAGGAGGATCATGTTGTGGTCGATGTTACGACGGTTAGCGTGGATGAAGTGGTTACCGCCGATAGCGAGGCCGTCACCATCACCAGAGATCTGCCATACTGTAAGGTTTGGATTTGCAACCTTTGCTCCAGTAGCGATAGCTGCCGCACGACCGTGGATAGTGTTCATGCCATAAGTTGCCATGTAGTGTGGCAGACGAGATGAACAACCGATACCAGAGATTACTGCTATATCCTGTGGAGCAACGCCGATCTCAGCCATTGCCTTATGAAGAGATGCGAGGAAGAAGTGGTCGCCGCATCCAGGACACCAACGTGGCTGTCCTTTTTTATAATCGTTTGCTGTATATGCC
>JAZLKJ010000158.1:0-9118 GCA_045597565.1 Prevotella sp.
CGACACTGGACTTACTGGTCGTAAGATTATTGTCGATACATACGGTGGCAAAGGTGCTCATGGCGGCGGTGCTTTCTCAGGAAAAGACCCATCGAAGGTTGATCGTTCTGCCGCATACGCTGCCCGTCATATCGCTAAGAACATGGTGGCAGCCGGAGTTGCAGACGAAATGCTTGTTCAGGTGGCTTACGCCATTGGTGTGGCAAAGCCAGTGAGCATCTGCGTGAACACATACGGCAAGAGCAACGTACAGCTTACCGACGGACAGATTGCAGAGAAGATTGCAGAAATCTTCGACATGCGTCCAAAGGCTATTGAAAACCGCTTGAAGCTTCGTCAGCCAATTTACTCGGAGACAGCTGCTTACGGTCACATGGGACAGGAATACAAGAAGATCAGGAAGGTCTTCTCGTCACGTTACCACGAGACCAAGGAAATGGACGTTGAGATCTTCACTTGGGAGGCTCTCGACTATGTAGAAAAGATAAAGGAAACCTTTGGTTTAGCTTAAAAGTCCCTGTGCCCCGCGTGCCAACGCGGGGTTATACGTTTTGAACACAGACTCACTCATAGAAGGCATTCCAATGCCGTATAACCTGCAGAGTGACGACTTCGTCACTACGCTACTTTACGCTACTGTGCTTATTGCCATCGTCGCAATAGCACAGTCGCGCGACTTTTTACACCGTGAGTTCAAGCTCTTCTTCCGCGATACACGTCGCGACTTTGAATACTACACAGAGACTGCAGTAGAGGTACGTTTCCAGTTCTTCCTCGGATTCCACACTTGCCTGATGCTTGCACTCGCCACATTCCTCTTCTCCACCCACTATCTTCCGGGCAAGACGACAAGTTCTGCACAGCACAACTTTATCCTGATCCTGATAGGCTGCTACATGGGCTACTTTGCCATAAAAAGTCTTTTGCAGGCATTGGTCGGTTGGGTGTATTTCGAACCTCAGGAAAACCGCCGCTGGCAGAAGTCGCAACTCTTTCTAATGGCGATAGAAGGTCTGCCGCTTCTTCCTATCGTTTTGTTGCTCTGTTATTTCTCCATGACCTTCAAAGCGGCTATCGTACTGACAGTTATGGTAGTGATTTTTGTCAAAATACTAACGTTTTACCGCTGTTACTCAATCTTTTTCCGCAAAAATCGCCCCTATCTGCAGATTTTTTTGTACTTTTGCACGCTCGAAATCGTGCCTTTGCTTGCTTTCTATGGCATTTTAGTGCACGTAATCACAGTCTTACGAGTATAGGTAAACGTTTAAAAATCAAGTTAGTTTCAAACTACTTGCCAACACAACACTAGGGTAAAAGATGATTAAAAAGATCCTTGTTTCACAACCGCAACCGAGCAGCGAGAAGTCGCCATACTACGACATCGCTGACCGCTATGACGTGGAAATTGTATTCCGCCCATTCATCAAGGTTGAGAAAATTCCATCATTGGAATTCAGAAAGCAGAAAGTAAATATTCTAAACTACACTGCGGTAGTGTTCACATCACGTCATGCTATCGACAGTTATTTCCAGATTGCAAAGGAAAACCATCAGAATATTCCTGAGGACATGAAGTTCTTCTGTGTCACAGAAACCATCTCCCTCTACATCCAGAAGTACATTCCTTACCGTAAGCGCAAGGTGTTCTTCTCGCCAACAGGAAAGATGGAAGATCTCATCACCCTCATGCAGAAGCACAAGACAGAACTGTACCTCGTGCCACTCTCTGACGTACACGACTCAACAATCAAGACTCTTCTCGACGGCAAGAAGCTTAAGCACAAGGAGTGTGTGATGTATCGCACTCTCAGCAACGATTTCAAAGAAGAGGAAATACAGAACTTCGACTATGAAATGTGCATATTCTTCTCACCTTCAGGAATTGCCTCTTTCAAGAAGAATGTACCGGAAGAGTTGCAGAACAAGGTTGTAGTGGCAACCTTCGGTCCTGCTACATCAAAGGCAGCACACGAGGCAGGTCTGAATGTAGTAGTAGAAGCACCTACCGAGAAGCAGCCTTCTATGACAGGCGCGCTCAACAAATACCTTCGCGACCTCGAAGACGAAGAGGACGACGAGTAGAATCATGAACCAGAAATTCCCAAAAACAGAGCGAATATACCTACAGAAGGAGATTGACGATCTCTTTACGCCAGGACATTCAAAGGCCATCACGGACTATCCTATCCGCATGGTCTTTCGCTATGTTACAAGGGAAAACGAGACAGAGCCGCGTATAAAGGTACTCGTCAGCGTGGCAAAGAAGCGACTGCACCACGCCGTTGACCGTGTCCGCGCAAAGCGTCAGATGCGAGAAGCTTACCGCCTGAACAAACCTAACAGCACAAAGGCAGCTAACATCGCCTTCATCTGGCTTGCCGACAAACCACAGGAATCGGACGTAGTTCATGAGAAGATAAAAAATCTGCTGAGTAAATTAGCCCCATAGCCCCGAGAGCCCCTACCCCCAAAAAGGGGAAACTTTTAACAGATTTGAAGACGAATCTCTTAACTCATATCTCATAAATCTTACTTTATGAAGCGGCTTCTCACTACCCTACTCCTCGCTCCGATTGCCTTCTATCAGACCTGCATATCGCCCTTCACACCACCAGCATGTCGATTTACCCCAACATGCTCGCAATATGCAAAGGAGGCTATCATAAAGCATGGTCCGTTCAAAGGGCTTTGGCTGGCAATAAAAAGAATATTAAGATGTCATCCCTGGGGAGGCTCAGGATATGACCCAGTACCATAATAAATATGAAAAATTTCGTAGAAGAACTCAAATGGCGCGGAATGCTCGCGCAGATAATGCCAGGTGCAGAAGAACTCCTTCAGAAGGAGATGGTAACAGCTTACCTTGGCACAGATCCAACAGCCGATTCTCTCCATATCGGTCACCTTTGCGGTATCATGATGCTCCGCCACCTCCAGCGCTGCGGCCATAAGCCAATCATCCTCGTGGGTGGTGCAACAGGTATGATTGGCGACCCTTCTGGCAAGAGCCAGGAGCGTAACCTTCTCGACACAGAGACTCTCTACCACAACCAAGAGTGCATCAAGGCACAGGTTGCGAAGTTCCTCGACTTCGACGGCACAGAGCCTAACGCAGCTGAAATGGTTAACAACTACGACTGGATGAAGGACTTCACATTCCTCGACTTCGCTCGTACTGTCGGCAAGCACATCACCGTGAATTACATGATGGCGAAGGATTCTGTTCAGCAGCGTCTCAACGGTACTGCTCGCGACGGTCTTTCTTTCACAGAGTTCACTTACCAGCTCCTTCAGGGCTACGACTTCCTCCACCTCTACCGTGCAAAGAACTGCAAGATGCAGCTCGGTGGTAACGACCAGTGGGGTAACATGACTACTGGTACAGAGCTTATCCGTCGCACCCTCGGCAACGATAACGAGGCTTACGCACTCACTTGCCCACTCATCACAAAGGCTGACGGCAAGAAGTTCGGCAAGACAGAGAGCGGCAACATCTGGCTCGCTCCAAAGCGCACTACTCCATACAAGTTCTATCAGTTCTGGCTCAATGTTAGCGACGACGATGCAGAGAAGTACATCAAGATCTTCACCTCACTCGAGAAGCACGTTATCGACGCACTCGTTGAGGAGCACAAGCAGGATCCAGGTCGCCGCATTCTCCAGAAGCGCCTTGCAGAGGAAGTGACTACAATGGTTCACTCAAAGGAGGCTCTTGATGCAGCAATTGAAGCTTCTGGCATCCTCTTCGGAAAGGCTACAAAGGATTCTCTCGCAAAGCTTGACGAGCAGACATTCCTCGACATCTTCGACGGCGTACCAATGTTTGAGGTTTCAAAGGAGCGTCTTGGTCAGCCAGCCGTAGAACTCTTCACTCAGGACGCAAAGATATTCCCTTCAAAGGGCGAAATGCGCAAGATGGTTCAGGGCGGTGGCGTATCTGTAAACAAGGAGAAACTCCAGCAGTTCGACCGCGCCATCACTGAGGAAGACCTCATCGAAGGCAAGTACATCCTCGTACAGCGTGGCAAGAAGAACTACTTCCTCGTAACTGTAAAATAACATCCCTATTATATAACGGCGAATAAGCACCCGAAAAATGCTTATTCGCCGTTTCTTTTTTAAGTATGCTGTCACTCATCAAAAGAATCGCAGACGATCTCACCGACCGCTATATCAAACTCTTAGCGGTGTTGCTTCGCGTTCGCTTCAACAAAGTGAACAGGCACAAATATATCGGGAAACTCGTCAAGCAACACCATCCAGATGACGACGGCACTTTGCTTGAGCAAGCAGTCAAGGAATCGCCGCTCGCAGTCCTTAGCGAGGAGCAATGCCGCAAGTCTTATCGCAGCCTTATAGTAACGAGCGGCTGGATAGTATTCCTTGCCTCTTTCGCACTCACTCTCGTTCCAGACCTTTTGTGGGTAAACATTCTTGCCGCAGTGGTCGATCTAGCCATTTTCCAGAGCGTCCTCTATGTGGCAATGCAGAAAATAATGATACTCTACGGAGGCAGTGAATTTGACATTCATAGCGACGAGAAGAATAGCGTGCAGCGCATCATCGCCATTGACAGTAGTGGACTAATGATGGGAAAATATCCGCTGCTTCAGAAGATGAAGTCCGTTGTGGGCTGGTTGGGCAAGCAGATAGTCAGGCGCATAGGTCCGCAGCTTGTGGCAAAGGTTTCCCGTTACGCATTTATCGCCATTCGCCGACAGACCGTCAAGTGGCTTTCCGTTATCGTTACAAAGGAAAACCTCACTCTCGCCTTCGATGCACTCGTGCCAATAACATGCGCGGCAATCTCAGGGCTTGTTTCCGTTGTCATCCTAATACCGATGTGCAACAAACTTCGTAAGCATCTGGTGCAAAAGCAAAGCGAGAGCAAAAAACAATAAGCCGTATTCTTACATTCCGAGTTGCTTCTTGATTTCTTCTGGAGTAATCAAGATTTCAACCTTGTCATCAGAATCAATATATCTATATACAAGATTGTAGCCATTAACAACACAAGCTTCGTATGTAGGGTCATTGTTTGGAGTCATCTTTTTAAGGATACTCTCCTTGATTCCTTCCGAAGACTCACGGAACTTATCCAGCTCAAAGCCGACTCTCTCTGCCGGTATTGTGAAGACGACGTTTTTATCCTCAATCGTACACATTGCGCCATCTATATCCTTGCTGATATTGTTGTTTACAAAAGCTACCATCTCATGAATGTCAGCAGACTTGGCAAACTGAACGTTGCCGTTACCTTTTGCGTCTTGTCCATTGCCGTCGTTCAAGGCTGTCTTCACCTCTGATGATGACTGCTCCAGATCGTAATAATCCGCACCAGTCTTCACACGATAGACAACATCACCGCCTACGCTGACAATCTGCTCCACCAATTTGCGAGTATTGGAATCGGAAGCTAGAACCATAATCAGACAGTTCTTTATGGTGTTTGGCATGGCTTTCACCTGGTCTAGCGTGACGCTGGCGTTTTCCATAGCCCAATAACAAACCACATCTCCGTTCTCATACTTGATGTCGATGATAGTTCCAAGATTGCCATCAAGCATGAACGGACACTTTTTGCCGGCAGCCTCAGCAGGTTCCTTGAGAGCCGATGTATCCTTGCAACTCGTTGCGAGGAACGACACCATGAGAAGTACTACAACAAATATTTTTTCTATAAAGTTCTTCATAATTTGCAAAACATGTTTGTTTGATTATAAAATATGGTCACTTATTTAGTTCTGCATTTCATAGTTTCTAAGAGCCTTCAGCAGTTCCTCGTTCTCCGACTTCGAGCCAATGGTTATGCGGAGACAGTTGCCACAGAGAGTAATCTTATTGCGGTTGCGAACGATTATTCCGAGGTTTACAAGATAGTCGTAGATAGTCTGCGCATCAACTACCTTCATAAGGAAGAAATTCGAACTTGTAGGATAGAGCGTCTCGCAGAATGGCAACACCAGAAGCGCCTCCTTCATCTTAGCGCGCTCATGAAGGATAATCTTCACCCACTCATCAACCTGATAAGGGTCGGACAGGAAACTCATTACCTTCTCCTGAGTGAGCAAATTGATGTTATAAGGGTACTTAACCTTATTGAAGATGCCTATAATATCCGGGTGAGCGAAT
This sequence comes from Prevotella sp., assembly GCA_045597565.1. Taxonomy (GTDB): domain Bacteria; phylum Bacteroidota; class Bacteroidia; order Bacteroidales; family Bacteroidaceae; genus Prevotella. The sequence goes on from JAZLKJ010000158.1 coordinate 6,136, forward strand.
GCCATACCGAGACGAAGACCAGCCGCTCCCCACGCCTTGCTCATGGTGTTGAGCACGATGATGTTCGGATATTCGGCTATCTCCTCGCGAAACGGCTTCTGCTTGGAGAAGTCGCTGTAAGCCTCGTCTATGACAACAAGTCCATCAAACTCTTTGAGCACACGCTCCATCTCCTGACGGTCAAGGTCGTTGCCCGAAGGATTGTTAGGAGAACAAATCCAAATGACCTTTGTATTCTCGTCGCATGCAGCAAGGAGCTTATCAGCGTTAAGTTGGAAACCTTCCTCAAGTTCTACCGGACGATATTCCACGCCGTTGATGTCAGCGCAAACCTTATACATTCCGTAAGTTGGCTCTATGGCAACGACATTGTCCTTTCCCGGCTCCGTGAAGCAACGATAGACAAGGTCAATGGCTTCGTCTGAACCATTGCCAAGGAAGATGCACTGGGCATAGACGCCCTTCACCTTCTCGATGACGGACTTCAGTTCTCGCTGAAGCGGATCAGGATAGCGATTGTAAGGACCATTATAAGGATTCTCGTTGGCATCGAGAAAAACGTGAGCCTCCTTGCCCGAATATTCGTCGCGGGCAGAACTGTAAGGTTTGAGTGCCCAGATGTTTGGGCGAGTAAGTTCTTGTAAACTTTTCATTTCTGTGAGTTATTTCAGCGATTCAAGACGAACCGTCATGGCATTCTTATGAGCATCAAGGCTTTCGGCAGCAGCCATGAGCTCTACGGCACGACCGATAGAGCGGACACCATCCTCAGAGAGATGCTGGAATGTGACCTTGCGCATGTAGGAGTCAAGGTTCACGCCGCTGTAGCAAGTTGCCCAGCCGTGGGTTGGAAGCGTGTGGTTAGTGCCAGAAGCATAGTCGCCAGCACTCTCGCAAGCGTAGTTTCCAAGGAAAACGGAACCGGCATTGACCACCTTCTCCGCAAGCATTTCGTACTTGTCGGAAGCAAGAATGAGGTGCTCTGGAGCGTATGCATTGCTGAGAGCCATCGCCTCGTCGTAGTCTTTCACGAGAACGAGAGTAGAGTTCTCAAGCGTCTTCTTTGCCATTTCCATACGTGGAAGCAGCTCTACCTGACGCTCTACTTCTGCCTTAACCTTTGCAAGCATGTCCTCATCGGTAGAGATAAGGATGACCTGAGAGTCTATGCCATGCTCTGCCTGAGAGAGAAGATCAGCTGCAACGAAGACTGGATTGCTCGTTTCGTCGGCAACAACGCAAACTTCGCTTGGACCTGCTGGCATATCAATAGCCACGTCACCAAGAGAGACTGCCTGCTTTGCAGCCATCACGAAACGGTTTCCTGGACCAAAAATCTTGTAAACCTTTGGCACGGACTCTGTGCCGTAAGCCATGGCACCGATAGCCTGAACACCGCCAATCTTGTATATCTTGCTCACGCCGGCAATCTCAGCAGCAGCGAGAATGGCAGGGTTCACCTTGCCTTCCGCATTTGGAGGAGTACAAAGAACAATCTCCTTACAACCGGCTATCTTGGCAGGAATGGCAAGCATGAGAACGGTAGAGAACAAAGGTGCAGTGCCGCCTGGTATGTAGAGTCCTACTTTTTCTATAGCAACGCTCTTCTGCCAGCAGCGCACACCGTTGCAAGTCTCTACGACATGGCCTTCAAACTTCTGGCTCTCATGGAACTTCGAGATGTTTGAGTGGGCTAGACGGATGGCGTCGAGCAATTCGGCAGAGACCTCCTTCATTGCTGCATCAATCTCTTCATGAGAGACAAGCAATGTGGAAAGTTCCGCCTTATCAAACTTCTTCTCATACTCCTTCACAGCCTCGTCGCCACGAGCCTTGATGTCAGCGAGAACAGTGGAAACAGTCTCGTTGAGAGAAGCAAGGTCAATGACCGGACGAGCGCAGATGCTGGCGTAGTCGGAAGTTTGTGGGTATTTCAGTATTTTCATTTGAATAGTTTACATTAATTCCTCGTTTTCCTTAGGGTTACAAAGCATAACTCATAGGATTACGTATCAAAACTCATAGGAAAACGTCTCAAAAAATGCATTTTTTGAAGCAAAACTCATAGGAAAATTTCAGCTTTCTCTAAGGGATTGATTACCAAAAGCTTAGCAAAACATATCTTTTTGCCATTTTTTATACCCTTCCCTTGAGTGGAGAATGAGTTTGAACTTACAGAATCATCTTCTCGATAGGAGTAACGAGGATGCCCTGAGCGCCTAGTTCCTTAAGCTTTCCAATTATATCCCAGAAAGTCTTCTGGTCGAGAACAGCGTGTACAGAGCACCAATCAGGGTCAGCAAGCGGAATAATTGTAGGGCTCTTCAAGCCAGGAAGAACGTCGATGATTTCCTGCATCTTAGCCTTAGGAGCATTCATGCGGACATACTTCTTATCCTCAGCCTGACGAACAGCTTCCATACGGAAGAGAATCTGAGCGAGGATATCCTTCTTCTCCTGAGAGAGATTCTTATTGCCGATGAGCAATGCTTCGCTGTGCATAACCACTTCCACTTCGCGGAGGTTGTTGCTGACGAGAGTAGAACCACTGCTGACAATGTCGAAGATAGCGTCAGCGAGTCCGATGCCAGGAGCAATCTCCACAGAACCAGTGATTACGTGAACATCTGCGTTGATATTGTTTTCTGCAAGGAACTTCTTGAGAATGACAGGATAAGAAGTGGCAATCTTCTTGCCGTTGAACCATTCAAGACCCTTGTAGTCGATAGCCTTTGGAATGGCGAGCGAGAGGCGGCACTTAGAGAAGCCGAGTCGCTTGATGATTTCTGCGTCTTCTGCCTTCTCGCAGAATTCGTTTTCGCCGACAATACCTACGTCAGCGACACCTGAAGCCACGCTCTGTGGAATATCATCATCACGAAGATACAGCACTTCGAGTGGGAAATTAGACGACTGCACAAGCAGCGTACGCTTAGAAGAACCGACCTTAATGTCTGATTCTGTGAGCAGGTTCATTGTGTCT
>JAZLKJ010000159.1:0-9424 GCA_045597565.1 Prevotella sp.
TAGAGATTATCGTCCATCTGCTTCCAGAAGAGCTTGCGAGCACCTGCTGAGTAAGCGTCATAGAAAGAACCAACGTAGCCAGGACCTACCCAGTCCTTAATCTGGTCCTTTACAGCCTGACCGTACATCCAACCCTTAGCGACGAGAGCCTTGTAGTTGTCTGTAGTGCAGTAGAACTTAGGCCAAACTGAGATCATGAAGCGACCGTTCATGGCGTGAACAGAGTCGAGCATTGCCTGTGGGTTAGGGAAACGAGACTTCTCGAACTCGTGGCTTCCCCAAGAATCCTCTGGCCAGTAGTTCCAGTCCTGAACGATTACGTCGATTGGGATATGACGCTTGCGGAACTCGCCGAGAGTCTCTTCGATGTCCTCAGATGTCTTGTAGCGCTCACGAGACTGCCAGAAACCGTAAGACCATTTTGGATAGACAGAAGCCTTACCAGTAAGAGTACGGTAGCCTGAGATTACGTCGTCGGCATTCTGACCAGCGATGAAGTAATAGTCCATGTCGCGAGACATCTCACTCCAGATGCTCATCATGCCTTGCTCCTTCTCTGTGCGAGGAGTAGCAGCACGGAGAGAACAGTAAGCAGCGCCGCCGTCTGGTTCCCACTCGATGCGGATAGGGGTTTTCTTGCCCTTCTTGAGAGCGCAGACAAACTTGTAAGAGTTTGGATTCCAGGCAGTACGCCAACGCTCAGTAACAACCTCCTGATTGTCGATGAACATGCGAACATAGCCAGAATAATAAGCGAGCCAACGGTAGTTGCAGTCAACGGGTGACTCGATGAAGCCCTCGAAAGTAACCTTTGAGCCGTCGAGAGTGATTTCCTTTGGCAAGCGGTCAAGCTCGAAAGCGTGGTCGTAATAAACAGAGTCCTCTTCGCGAACAACCTTCTTGCCAGAAGCGTCCTTGTAAGTCACAGTAAGACCGCCGCGAGAGCCGCCACGGTTGTAAACCTTGAATGCCTTAGAGAGCTGCTGATAGTCCTCTGGATTTCCCCAGCGGCAGTAAGAATAGCTGTCCCAGAGCACGCCGTAGTTCTTGTTTGAAACCACGAAAGGAACGCTGACCTTTGTGTTGTACTGGAAGAGTTCTTCGTTTACGCCCTTGTAGTTGATGTCCTCTGACTGGTGCTGACCGAGACCGTAGAATGCCTCGTCCTCAGGAGACTCGAAGAGAGCTTGCCAAGTCCAGGCGTTGCGCTCAGTCTCAGTAAGAGACCCTACGCCAACCTCGTTCTCAGGAACAGAGAAGCGCTTGAAGGTCTTACCCTTTGCAGCCTCGTCAAGGAGAACCTTGCCGGAAGCGTCCTTGAAAGTGATGCGACCAGTCTGCTTGTCAACAACAGCCTGAACGTTCTTTGCCTTTACGATAACTGTGTTGCCAGCTTCTTCTACTGTGAAGTTAGCCTTAGCCTTCTGAGGCACTATAATAAGGCTCTTCTTTGTTGGGAACTGAGCTTCAGGAGTAGCAACGACACGGATAATGTTGTCGTTGATGACCTGAAGCTTTACGAGTTTTACAGCTTCGTCAGCCTGAGAATCCAGCTTTACAGTGATTCCGTTAGCCGACTTTGTGTAGCTTGCTGCGTTAGCGAAAGAAGCCGATGCAAGCAAGAGTGCGGTTAGAAAAGTTTTTATATTCATTAGTTTAATATTTGGTATTCTATTTCTAAAGTATTTGTGCAAAGGTACAAAAGTTTGTTGATAGTAGAAGAATTTTTGCATAAAAAGTATCAATTGGTGTTTAAATACCTTGCTTTTTGTCATTATTCGTCTTGTAATAATCATTAAAAAGTGTGGAAAATGTTAAAATGTGTCTTAATTATTTCTTTATTCCTTGCATTTTTAGTAATTTTGCCGCGCTTATTATTTATAAAAGAACTTATGACATTTGAACAATATAAGGACTTGAAGGCGAAGGCATCATTTGAAGGACTGTACGTAGGTCTTATGTGGCTCTTCTCGTTTGCAGCTTTCGTGATGCAGTTTTCCATTCCGAATCTTTCGTTAATTTCAATGGGAACAGCTGCCGCATCTGTTGTGTTAGTCATCGTAAGATTAAGGCGTTACCGTAATGAGAAACTTGACGAGTTGCCATATTTCAAGGCCTTCATGTATTGCTTGCTGGTGTTTTTCTATGCTTCATTGGTTATGGCTCTCGGACAGTGGATTTATTTCCAGTACATTGACCAGGGCTTCCTGATGCAGAGTTATGTAAAGCAACTAGAAAGTCCTGAATTCAAGGAACTGATGAAAGGTGTGTCTGAATTGAAACCAGAAGACGTGAAACTGATGCTTGAGCAGGTTAGCGAACTCCGCGCCATTGATATTGCGATGCAGTTCCTTTCAACAAATATTGTGATAAGTGTTATTCTCTCTATGATAACAGCCTTTTTTGCAGCAGGAAAAGCAACTCTCCCACTTGCAAAAAGATAAGGTGAGAACTATAAATGACCGCCATAAACTCTAAAAAACAACAAAACAAGATATGGATATTTCTGTAATTGTTCCACTATATAACGAAGACGAATCGCTTCCTGAACTTCAAAATTGGATTGCGAGAGTGATGCAGCAGAACAGTTTCTCTTACGAAATAATTTTTGTAAACGATGGCTCTACAGACCATTCCTGGGCAGTTATCGAGCAACTGGCAAAGGCTAATCCGGAAGTTCGCGGCATAAAGTTCCGCCGCAATTATGGCAAATCGCCAGCTCTCTATTGTGGCTTCAAGGAGGCTAAGGGCGATGTTGTAATAACGATGGACGCAGACCTTCAGGATTCGCCAGACGAGATACCAGAACTTTATCGCATGATAACGGAAGATGGCTATGACCTTGTTTCCGGCTATAAGCAGAACCGCAAGCAGGGTGATCCACTTTCTAAGACTATTCCGACAAAGCTCTTCAATGCAACTGCGCGAAAGGTCAGCGGCATAAAGAATCTTCATGACTTCAACTGCGGCTTGAAAGCTTACCGCTCAGAAGTGATTAAGAATATTGAGGTTTATGGCGAGATGCATCGCTATATTCCTTACCTTGCCAAGAATGCCGGCTTCTCAAAGATTGGCGAGAAGCCTGTTCACCATCAGGCGCGAAAGTTCGGAACCTCTAAGTTTATGGGCTGGAACCGCTTCGTTAACGGTTATCTTGACCTCATTTCGCTCTGGTTCCTTGATACGTTCGGCAGAAAGCCTATGCACGTTTTCGGCTTCATCGGTACGCTTGTGTTCATTGTTGGCTTCTTCTCAGCCCTTGGACTTGGAATAGACAAGATTTATTGCCTTACATGCGACATTCCACAGAGACTCGTAACAGACTCTCCTTGGTTCTTCATCTCGCTTACTATGATGATGATTGGCACGCAGCTTTTTCTTGCCGGTTTCATCGGCGACCTTATCAGTCGTAACTCGGAAGGCAGAAATGACTATCAGATAGAGAAGACTGTTTGAGATGAAACGATAATAAATTGATAATGAAAATTGATAATAAGAAAATTGAATTTCAGAACTCTCATATTGTTTTTCGCCGTTATGGTGGGACTGGCAGCATGTACTTCGATTGATTGCCCGATGAACAGCCATGTTTTTGCCAATTATGGTTTTTATGTTAATGGAGATACGGCTGTTACCATCCAAGACCAGCTGACTGTTACCATAACCCGTAATGACGGCAACGACACTACTCTCATAAACAAGCAGACAAATGCTCACAACGTGAACCTGCCGATGAGTTTCCTTCACGATGTTGACACTCTTCGTTTAACTATAGCCAGCGAAAATGGCGAGCAAACGGATGTGTTGCATGTTAAGAAAACGAACGAGCTACATTTCGAATCCGTGGAATGTGGCGCGAACTATTTCCATAAGATTCTTTCTATTGAGACTACACACAATTTCATAGACTCGATAGTCGTGATTAAAGACAATGTAAACTATGACGCTACAGAAGAACATGTACACATATATCTCAAACGCTAAGCATAGTTTTCGTTGCTTGTCTCTGCTTGTAGTTAGCTTGCTGTTCCTTGCTACCGATGGCTTTGCGCAGAAATATGTTGTTACAGACGTTGCCAAGGAAAAAGCAGCAAAGCTTGCTGCCGAGAAAGCCAACCGTCCTAAGAAACTCATCTATGCCGTGGAGAAGAAGAACATGGTGCAAAGGTTCTTAGAGGACTCCACGTCTGTGCTAAATGGCTTGCAACTGAATGCAGACCTCGTTGGACCTATTCAGTCTATGCTTTCCGATAAGAAATACTACGAGGTAGGCGCGCTTATTAGCATAAAGGACATCATCTATCCTGCCCTCGAACTTGGTTACGGCAATACGGACTACAAGGATATTGAGTCGGGCACGCTCTATAAGTGTGGCGGACTTTACGGCAGAGTGGGCTTCAACGTTAACGTGATGAAGAACAAGCACGATGACTACAAGGTTTTTCTTGGTGCTCGTGCGGCTTATACGAACTTCAAATTCGACGTCTCTGTTCCTGAAGCTGTAGATCCGGTTTGGGGAGGTAATGCGGAATATAAGGTTAAAGATGCTTCGTGCAACTATCTTTGGCTTGAGTTTCTAGCTGGCGTTGACGCGAGAATAGCAGGTCCTATCCATCTTGGTTGGACCATGCGCTACAAGCGTAAGATGCACAACGGTTATGACGGGATAGACAAGGCTTGGTATGTTCCTGGTTATGGCAATGACGATACCTCCGGCTTTGGTGCGTCCTTTACCGTGGGAATAGAGTTTGCGGACATTTTCAAAAAGAAGAAAGGCAACAAGATAGACGCTATCTTGAACGAACTTGACCAGCTAGACAGTGATGAAGAACGGTCGGAAGCGGAAAACGCTGGCAAGCAGACGAATGTGATTGAAGAAATAAAATAAGTCTATGAACGGCAAGAAATTTTTAAGAATATTCTGCTTTGTGGCCATTGTAACGCTTGCGATTATCGGTTTGCGAATGTGCGACAAAGACGGAAACTTGGCTTATCAATCGAATGTTGGTTCTGTCTTCGGCACGACCTACAGCATAACATACGAATATAAGGAAGACCTTTCTGCTGAGATTCAGAAGACGATGAAGGACGTTGACTTCTCTCTCTCGCCCTTCAACGATTCTTCAGTCATTACGCAGATAAACAATAACAAGGAAGTTGTGCTTGACAAGCATTTTGTGAAGGTTTTCGAGACTGCCATGAAAGTTTCCGAAGAAACGGAAGGTGCATTTGATATAACCGTTGCTCCGCTTGTAAATGCCTGGGGATTTGGCTTCAAGACAAAGCAGATGCCGAGTCAGCAGCAGGTTGATAGCCTTCTTCAGCTTGTTGGCTATAAGAAGATAAAGAAGGAAAACGGAAAAATCGTCAAGGAAAATCCGAACACTATGCTCGACTGTTCTGCCATTGCAAAAGGTTATGGCGTAGATGCCGTGGCTGATATGCTCAAGGAGAAAGGCATCAAGAACTTCATGGTTGAGATTGGCGGAGAGGTCGTAACTCAAGGTGTAAACTCTAAGCAGGCTGCATGGAGAATAGGAATCGTAGAACCTACAGACGACTCCCTCAGCATAGAGAATGAAATAAAGGAAGTTCTTGAGGTTCAGAATATGGCTATGGCTACGAGTGGAAACTACCGTAAGTTCTACGTGAAAGACGGAAAGAAATATGCTCACACCATAGATCCTAAGTCGGGCTTTCCAGTTCAGCATAACATCCTTTCAGCCACTGTTCTCGGTCCTACTTGTACCGTTTGCGATGCTTACGCAACATCATTTATGGTCATGGGACTTGATGGCGCAAAGAAGGTTCTTGACCGTCATCCGGAACTCATGGCTTATCTAATATATAACAATGATAAAGGCGAAAACAAAGTCTGGCATTCTCCGAAGCTGAAAAAGCTTCTCGGCAAATAATAAAACTAAAAACAGAATATGAGCAATCCATTCTTTCATAAATTCAATACCCCCCACGAAACTTATCCTTTCAACGAGATAAAGTTCGAGCATTACGAAGAGGCCTTCATGGAAGGAATGCGCCGCGAGAAAGAGCGCATGGAGAGAATAATCAATAATCCAGAGACTCCTACCTTTGGTAATACTATCGTAATAAAGGAAGAGGAGGAAGATGAATACTACGACCTTCTCGATAATGTTGAGACAGTCTTCGGCAATCTGATGAGCGCTGAGACAAACGACGATATGGAAGAACTCGCTGAGAAACTTCAGCCACTTCTCACGCAACATTCAAACGACATCTCGCTCAATCCGAAACTCTTTGAGCGCATAAAATACATCTACCATAACCACGAGCCGCTAACCGACGAGGAAGAGCGTCTTCTGAAAGATACTTACGAAGGCTTTGTACGTAGTGGTGCTCTTCTTGATGAGGCAGGAAAAGACAAGCTTCGCGCTCTTACTGAGGAAGCAGGTCTTCTTGGCTTGAAGTTCTCCGAGAATCTGCGAAAGGAGAAGAAGGCTTTCATCCTTCATATTACAGATGAGAAAGACCTTGCCGGACTTAAGGAACACGACATAGAGATGGCAAAGGCTACGGCTAAGGAAAAGAAACTTGAAGGCTGGGTGTTTACGCTTGATGGTCCTTCCTATGGTCCTTTCATGTCTCATGCAGACAATCGCGAGCTTCGCAAGAAGATGTATATGGCTTATAACACCTTGTGTATAAAGGACAACGAATACAACAACCTCGAGATTTGCAAGAGGATCGTCAATATCCGTCTAGAACTTGCCAATCTTCTCGGCTATAAGTCTTATGCTGATTACGTCATGGTTCATCGCATGGCTGGCTCTACAAAGAAGGTAAATGAATTCCTCAAGACTCTTAAGAACGCTTATAAGAGTGCTGGTTTTGCTGATGCCAAGGAAATACGTGAATATGCTCGCAAGCGTAACAAAGACCGTAAGTTCAAGCTTGAGCCTTGGGATTTCAGCTATTATTCTCATCATCTTCAGAAGGAAAAGTATAATATAGAGTCGGACATGTTCCGCCCTTATCTGAAGCTTGAGAATGTAATAGAAGGTGTCTTCGGCTTGGCAAACCGTCTTTATGGTATCACTTTCAAGGAGAATCCAGACATTCAGGTCTATCATCCTGACGTGAAGGCTTACGACGTGATTGACAAGGACGGAAGTTTCCTTGCTGTCTTCTACGCTGATTTCTTCCCACGCGACGGCAAGCAGGGAGGAGCTTGGATGACGGAATATAACTGCCAATGGATAAGCCATAAGGGCGTAAACCATCGTCCTCATGTGTCTGTAGTCATGAACTTCACAAAGCCAACAGAGGATAAACCTTCGCTTCTCACTCTCGGCGAGGTAGAGACTTTCCTTCATGAGTTTGGTCATTCTCTCCACGGCATGTTTGCCAACACTCGTTTCGGAGCTATGTCAGGCACAAGCGTTTATTGGGATTTCGTGGAACTTCCATCGCAGATTATGGAGAATTATACGGCAAACCGCAAGTTCCTCAACACGTTTGCCTTCCATTATAAGACGGGAAAACCTGTTCCTGCTACGCTTCTCAATCGCTTGAAGAAGACAAAGCATTACCTTTCAGCCTACAGCTGTATGCGTCAGGTTTCTTTCGGACTTCTTGATATGGCTTTCCATTCTATCAAGAAGCCGTTTGATAAGGATATTATGTCCTTTGAGCATGACGCCTGGAAGAGCGCTTTGATTCTTCCGCAGGTTCCTGGCACTTGTATGACAGCTCAGTTCTCTCACATCATGGCTGGCGGTTATTCTGCCGGTTATTACAGCTACAAGTGGGCAGAAGTGCTTGAGGCTGATGCGTTTAGCGTTTTCAAGGAAAAAGGAATCTTCAATACGGAGGTTGCGCAATCTTTCCGCGACAACATCCTTTCAAAGGGTGGCACGAAAGATCCTATGGAGCTTTATGTTGCCTTCCGTGGAAAAGAGCCAACAATAGATGCTCTCCTGAAACGTAATGGTATAAAGGCCTCAAAGAAGAAAAAGTAAGGAAATTTATACAAATAAGGCAAAATTGTATTAGGTATTATATTTCGCTATGGACGAAAAACAGAAAACACTCGACTCACGCTACCTTCGTATGGCGCGAATTTGGGCAGAGAATAGTTATTGCAAACGTCGTCAGGTTGGAGCACTCGTCGTAAAAGGCCAGCGTATCATCTCCGACGGATACAACGGAACGCCATCAGGCTTTGAAAACTGCTGCGAAGATGAGAACAACGTAACAAAACCTTACGTTCTTCATGCTGAGGCTAATGCGATTACAAAGCTTGCGCGAAGCCACAATAATTCAGACGGAGCAACAATCTACATCACGGCTTCTCCTTGTATAGAGTGTGCAAAACTCATTATCCAGTCAGGCATAAAGCGAGTTGTCTATGGCGAGAACTATCGCCTTGATGATGGCATTCAGCTTTTGCGTCGTGCAGGTGTAGAGGTGGCCCTGATGGAAGAGTAGGGGAGAGAAAGAAGTGAAGAATGAAAATTAAATAGTAAAGAAGTAAGAAGTAAAGAAAAATATGAAGAAAAACGTATTAATGCCGCTGATTATGGCTGTCTGCGTTATCGTGGGCATCCTTATCGGAACATTCTGCGCAAATCATTTTGCGGGAGATCGTCTGCAGATAATCAATTCCGGAAGTAGCCGATTGACAAATCTTCTGCATGTTATAGACGATCAGTATGTTGATGCTGTTGATATCGATTCTCTCGTAGATAGATCCATTCCGCAGATTCTCAGCGAGCTTGATCCTCATTCTGTCTATATTCCTGCCTCAAAGGCTACTCAGGCTTCCGATGATCTTAAAGGCTCATTCTCGGGTATTGGTATTGAGTTCAATATTCGCGAAGATACTATCCGCGTTCAGAATGTTATAGCCAATGGTCCTTCAGAGCGTGCTGGACTTCTTGCTGGCGATAAGATTGTCTCTGTTGACGGAAAGACCTTCGTTGGCAAGGATGTTACAAACGAGACGGCTATAAAGACGCTTAAGGGGCCTGAAGGCTCTAAGATTAAGGTGGGCGTTCTTCGTTATGGTAGCAAGAAGGAGCATGTCTATGAGATTACTCGTGGAAATGTTGTCCAGCATAGCATAACATCTACTTATATGCTTAACGAGGAAACCGGTTACATCAAGATTAAAAACTTCGGCGAGAACACTTTTGCCGAGTTCCTTGCCTCACTTGCTTTCCTTTCTCAGAGTAATGCTAAGAATCTTGTTATTGATCTTCGCGACAATACCGGTGGATTACTTCAAGCCGTTGTTATGATGGCAAATGAGTTCCTTGAGAAAGACCAGCTGATTGTCTATACGGAAGGCCGTAAGGTTGCTCGTGAGAATTTCCGTGCTGACGGTCGTGGTTCGTACAAGAGAATTCCGCTTGTCGTTCTTACAAACGAGATTTCCGCTTCTGCA
>JAZLKJ010000160.1:0-2116 GCA_045597565.1 Prevotella sp.
AGTCCTTCTAAAAGAGGATAATCAAATCCTTTGACATCGTTGAAATTAGCCTTATCACTCAGGCTTTTGCGATTGCTCAGTTGTCCGAACATCATTGCAACATCTAATTCCAGCATGTAAATTGCTTCACATAACGGTCACCTAACGGTCACCTTCATACTTATAAACGTGGTTGTTAAACTGGGGCCTGTTCAGAAAAAGCGCTTAACTGAGAGAAAACGTATTTGTTTTGGTTCATATGCAGTCATCAATGGGCCGCATAAGTTACAAAGGCGCAGATGAAAACTTCCGTGGCAAACTGAGACCAGCCTAACCGAAGATGGTGCTGACACGATACAGGAAGAAGGGAATATCCGCAATACCATGTAACTGAGCCTTGAACCCCTTCATTTTTGAGTTGAGTGACTCTGCTGATGCATTGGTTGAACGGTTGATGAAGTAGTTCAATACCTCATCCTCCCTGGATTTGATGCAATCCCTTGCAGACTTGATCTCTCTGAAGGTACAAGCGTTGACTTCCTTGTACCATTCATGCAGCTTTGCCCTTGCTTCATCTACTGTGATCTTACGTTTGAAAATGTCCCTGACCTTACAGATAAGCGAGTATGCTTCCCTCATCTGTGGATAAAGGCCAAAGAGCAGTCTTGCGCGTTCCTTCTTGTGCTCGCCCCATTTCTCTCCAGACTGGGCAAGAAGATTCCTTGAGCGAGTCAGCAACTCCACCTTGGTGTCTCCGTTGGAGAGCTCCTGAGGTTTGTACTTCTGTTTCCTGATGCGTTTGCGACCTCGGTTCTCGCCAGGATTCTTCGGATGCCTCCTGCGATAGTATGCACGTATCTTGGCCTTGCGGTCCTCATCCTGTGCGAAAGCTGCGGCAGCCTTCTTGTTCTCCGTGACAGCGAGTCGCTTGAATTTCAGACGCATTGCCTCAAGCCCCTCGCTTAGGCGCTTGACGATGTGGAAACAGTCGATGACGATGACGGCATTCGGGAAGCACTGCTTGGCTATGCTGTACATGGAGTCGCTGAAGTCCATCGTAATCTCATCCACCTTGGCAAGCTCCTCTGCAGGTATCATCTTGATTATCCGCGACACAACATCGGCCTTGGTGCCCTTGACTATCGCGATGACAGAGCCCTTGCGGCCATGGCCGTCCTTGTTGGAGAGTATGGTGTACACCTCTTCGCACAGCTGGGTCTCATCTATGCTGCAACGATTGCCCAAGTTCTTTGCGAGCAATACCCAATCGGCAGCATGATCCTTCTGATCCCACGTCTTGAAGTCACTCAGGTGGTGCTTGTAATACCGCTCTACTTCGCTGCCCTTAATATGAAAGAATCTTGCTAATGACGCTGCCGTCAATGGCAGATTGTCCATCGCTGTCTTTAAAAAAAAATCCGAATTCCACGGACACCTTCGTACCATCTGCTGTCAGAGGATACTGATTGAGTATGATGTTTCGGCCATCGGAATCCAGATAACGCCTTCGTCTTACATGGAGCAAGACCTTGCGATTGCGTATGGGATAGTCCTTGATTACCGTTGCCTCCGTGAAGCCGTTGGGCTTTAATCCTAGATGCTCGCCTTCGCGGTTGTCACGCTCGTCAAGATAAATGTTGAGAACACTGTTGTATAGGATGTCTGCCTGGGCCTTGCCTGTGTTAGGCTCCTCTACAATCTTTACTACTTCAAACCAATCTATCATTCCATCCGGGAGGAAGAAACTGATGATGAAATCTGCACTTATGTCTGAGTTGACCTGTTCCATAGGTGCAAAGAGACAAAGAATTAATGAATTCCGTATCGTATCAGCACCATCTTTTGGTTAAGCTGGTCTCAGTTTGCCACGGAAATTTTCATCTGCGCCGTTACAAATTCAAATCCGTTTCATTAATAAACCTACTTAACAGACTGTATTTCAATAGTTTCAATTAACTATTAAACAACTTATATTGGACAGTAGTATTGTTTCATAATTAATAATCCACAATGAAGTCCATGAAACTATCTTGATCAAAAATTCCATTCTGCTTTAGGAAGTCACGGCAAGCGTTTAGCTTGTCTAGTTCCTTCTGTGTATGCTCGCGTTCCTGCATGGTTGCTGTCAGTTTGATAG
>JAZLKJ010000161.1:0-7291 GCA_045597565.1 Prevotella sp.
TTCTATAACTTTGCAACGCAAATACTGGACTTACAAACTTGTTTAATAGATGAATTTTTATATTTACAATACACTTTCACGCCGCAAGGAAATCTTCAAGCCTATTGCGGAGAATCACGTAGGTATGTATGTGTGCGGTCCAACCGTTTATGGAGATCCACATCTCGGACATGCACGTCCTGCTATTACTTTTGACCTTCTTTACCGTTATTTGAAGCATCTTGGTTACAAGGTTCGCTATGTCCGTAACATTACAGACGTTGGCCATCTTGAACATGATGCAGACGAAGGCGAGGATAAAATTGCAAAGAAGGCTAAGCTCGAACAGCTTGAGCCTATGGAAATTGCACAATATTACACAAATCGTTATCATCAGGCTATGGAGGCACTTAACGTTCTTCCACCAAGCATTGAGCCTCATGCAACAGGTCATATTATTGAGCAGATAAAGCTTGTTGAGGAAATCATGGCAAACGGTTATGCTTATGAGAGCAACGGTTCGGTTTATTTCGATATTGAAAAGTACAATAAGGACTACAAGTATGGAAAACTTTCTGGCCGTAATCTTGATGATGTAATCAACAATTCTCGTGAACTTGATGGAGTGGGAGAGAAGAAGAATCAAGTAGATTTCGCCCTTTGGAAGAAGGCTCAGCCAGAACACATAATGCGCTGGCCATCACCTTGGAGCGCTGGCTTCCCAGGTTGGCATTGTGAATGTACTGCTATGGGACGTAAGTATCTTGGCAATCACTTTGATATTCACGGTGGTGGAATGGATCTCGTGTTCCCACACCACGAGTGCGAGATAGCTCAGGCTACTGCTTCTCAAGGTGATGATATGGTGAAATATTGGATGCACAACAATATGCTTACCATCAACGGACAGAAGATGGGTAAGTCGCTCGGCAACTTCATCACTCTCAATCAGTTCTTTAATGGTGAACATGAGCTTCTCACTCAGCCTTACTCACCAATGGTTATCCGTTTCTTCATACTCTCGGCTCACTATCGTAGCCCTGTTGATTTCTCTGACGAAGCGCTTCAGGCAAGCCAGAAAGGTCTTGATCGTCTGCTTACAGCAATCGCAGATATGGAACGCATACAGACAGCAAAGACCACTGACGACGCAACAAAGAAGGTTGTCTCTGAGTTGAAGCAGAAATGCTACGACGCTATGAACGACGACATGCAGAGTCAGGTTGTTATTTCAAATCTCTTTGACGCTTGTCGTGTAATCAACTCGCTTGTTGATCATAAGGGTACTATCTCTGAAGCAGATCTTGCAGAACTCAAGGAAACAATGAGTCTGTTTACATTCGATATCCTTGGCTTGAAGAATGAAGCTTCGGGTGGCAATGAAGCTCGCGAAGAAGCATTCGGAAAGGTTGTTGACATGGTTCTCGAGCTTCGTGCAAAGGCAAAGGCAAACAAAGATTGGGCTACGTCAGACCTTATCCGCGACCAGCTTGCTGCCCTCGGTTTCCAAGTTAAGGACACAAAGTACGGAGCTGTTTGGAAATTGTAAATATTCGCAGCTAGCTGCGAGGCTGAAAGCTGAAAGCTAAAAGCTAAAGGCACCATCCGAAAGTGAAGCTTTTACCTTTTAGCCTTTACCCTTTACCCTCAAAGCTCTGCTTTGAACCTAAAATAAAAATATGAAAATAGCACTTATCGGTTACGGCAAGATGGGCAAGATGATAGAGCAGATTGCCATTTCTCGCGGCCACGAAATAGTTAGTAAGATTGATATTGACAATCAGGAAGACTTCGAGAGCGAGGCTTTCGCTTCCGCAGATGTCGCTATCGAGTTCACAACACCTTGGACAGCCTACGACAACTACCTCAAGGCGTTCGCAAAGAACGTGAAGGTTGTCAGCGGTTCTACAGGTTGGATGAAAGAACATGGCGAGGACGTGAAGACGCTTTGCACAAAGGGCGGTCAGACACTCTTCTGGGCTTCAAACTTCTCTGTAGGTATGGCAATGTTCTCTGCTGTCAACAAGTATCTTGCAAAGCTCATGAATCAGTTCCCACAGTATGATGTAACTATGGAAGAGACTCACCATGTTCATAAGCTTGATGCACCTTCAGGAACAGCTATCACACTTGCTGAAGGTATTCTTGAGAATCTCGACCGCAAGGAGCGTTGGGGCTTGCATGAAACAGCTGAAGGCGTTCTTCGAATAGATGATCTCCGTCGCGGTGAAGTTCCTGGCATTCACACCATTACTTACGACTCTCCAGAAGAGGACATTATCAAGATTACTCACGACGCTCATTCTCGTAAGGGCTTTGCCCTCGGAGCTGTTCTTGCAGCTGAATATACTGCTCAGCACGAAGGCTTGCTGACGATGAGCGATTTGTTTGATTTTTAGAATATTCGCAGTTTGCTGCGAGGCTAAAGGCTGAAGGCTAAAAGCTGAAGGCCGCCATCCGGAAGGGAGCCTTTAGCCTTTACCCTTTACCCTCGCGACAACGTCGCGAACTAAGAATATGAAACCAAAGAAACAACCGAACAAGAAACTGCAGTGGACGAAGTTCGTCATCGTTCTCGTTCTCTATCTGCTCTTCCTTTACTGGCTTGAAAGTTGGCTCGGCTTGATTGTCATACCGTTCATCTACGACGCTTACATCTCCAAGAAGATAAACTGGCAGTGGTGGAAGGACGCTGAAGGCTTGACGCCTCATGTCATGTCGTGGGTAGATGCCATTGTGTTTGCCCTTGTTGCCGTGTATTTCATCAACCTTTTCTTCTTCCAGAACTACGTCATTCCGTCTTCTTCGCTCGAGAAGTCACTCCTTACTGGCGACTATCTTTTCGTTAGTAAGGTAAGCTACGGTCCGCGTGTTCCTAACACTCCGCTCACTATGCCGCTCACTCAGCATACGATGCCAATCATCAACACAAAGTCGTACATCGAGTGGCCACAGTGGGAATACAAGCGCGCGAAGGGGGTTGGAAATGTTGAACTCAACGACATCGTTGTCTTCAACTATCCTTCAGGCGACACCATCGTCAGCGAGATGAAGTATCAGGCGCAGGATTTCTACGGACTCTGCATGGATCTCGGTATGCAGCAGTATGAGGGAAGTCGTAACATTGACTCTCTTTCAGCTCAGCAGCAACGCGATCTCTTCAAACAAGTCTATAACATTGGCCATAAGCTTATTCAGGACAATCCTAACGAGTTCGGCATGATAGACTGGCGACCAGTTGACCGTCGCGAGAACTATGTTAAGCGTTGCGTCGGTCTGCCTGGTCAGACACTCCAGATTAAGGATCGCGTCATCTATCTCGATGGCAAGGAAAACAAGGAGCCGGAGAATGTCCAGTTTACATATAAGGTGCAGCTCGCCATTCCTGCCATGAACTTCGTGGGCGAGGAATACGATGAGTTCCGCAAGGAAAACGGCATCACCAACGAAGACCTGCAGCAGCTTACTGCCTACGGCTTCATGCCTATGACAAAGAAGACGGCAGAGGTCATGAAGCAGCGTAAGGACATCTGCAAGAGCATTACGCTAAATACAGACTCTCCTACGTGGGGTCTCTTCCCTCTCACCATGTACACTGGCTGGACTCGTGACAATTACGGACCTATTTGGATTCCTAGAAAGGGAGAGAAGATCGACCTTGACATTAAAAATATTGGTCTCTACGAGCGTTGCATCAAGGAGTATGAGGGCAACGAGCTTGAGGTCAAGGATAGCAAAATCTACATCAACGGCAAGGAAGAAAAGTCATATACCTTCAAGATGGACTACTACTGGATGATGGGCGACAATCGCCACAATTCTGCCGACTCACGCTACTGGGGCTTCGTTCCTGAAGATCACATCGTTGGTAAGCCTATCTTCATTTGGTTCTCATCTGACCCTGACCGTGGAGGTTTCTCTGGCATTCGTTGGAACAGACTCTTCCGCTTTGTTGATAACATTAAGTAATTCAACTTTCGCAAGTTTTCTAACTTGCTCAAGTTGAGGCTAAAGGCTAAAGGGTAAAGGCTAAAGGCTACCTGCGGTTGTAAGCGGCTCAGAAATCTTCGCCCTATGTTTCTCGGAAGGAGGCCTTTAGCTTTTAGCCTTTACCCTTCGCAAACTCGCTTGCGAAACCTAACCCTTAATCCATAAAAACTAACCAAACTATATGAAAGCAATTAAGAAGTATCACGGAGTGGTCGTGCCAATGATCACTCCTGTAACTAAGGACGGCGAAATTGACGTTGCTGCCGTTGAAAGAATTGTCGATAACATGGCTTCCCACCAGTGTGCGCCACTTATCATGGGTACTACTGGCGAAGGTGCATCTGTTTCCAAGGCTCAGGGTGTTGCCATGATAGCTGCTGCTAAGAAGGCTGCTAACGGAAGAGTACTTATCTACTCAGGTCTTCCTGGCAACTGCATTGCAAAGCAGAAGGGTGCTGCCAAGGCTTTTGCAGAAGCTGGCGCAGACGTTCTCGCCCTAACACTTCCTTCTTACTACGCTCTCACACCGGAGCAGATGTATGCTTACTACAAGGACATGGCAGACTCTTCGCCTATTCCTATCATGCTCTACAACATCACGATTACTACTCACATGAGCATTCCTGTCGATGTCATGGAGCGACTCTCTCACCACGAGAACATCGTCGGACTGAAAGACTCTGAGAACAATCTCCCACGTCTTGAAGAGTGCTGCAAGCTCTTTGCCGACCGTGAGGACTTCTCTTACTTCTGCGGTTGTGCTGCAAACTCTTGCGCAGCCCTCAAGAATGGCGGCGACGGCATCGTGCCATCCGTTGGCAACTATCTCCCACAGATGTATCAGGACCTCTATGAAGCTGGCGTTAAGGGCGACTTTGAAGAGTGCGAACGTCTCCAGCAGCTCACTATCGAAATCGGTAAGATCAACACCGCAGGTCTCACTCTCGGTCAGAGTCTCGCCGGATTGAAGGTCATCATGGACATGCTCGGACTCTGCAAGCCTCACATGCTCGCTCCTCTCACAGAACTTTCTGACGAGCAGGTAGCAAAGATCCAGGCAGAGGCAAAGCCTGTTATTGAGAAGTACTTGTAGGCTTATGGAAAACACCTACCTTCACTGGATAGACTCCACCATTGTGGTTATCTCTGTCCTCATGGCGATTGTTGTCGGAGTATGGTTCTCGCGCAAGCAGAAATCTACTGACGCATACTTTGCAGCAAGCGGAAACATTCCGGCATGGGCTGTCGGCATGTCCATGTTTGCCACAATCATTTCTTCAGTTACCTTCCTCGCCTATCCGGGCTATGCCTACGGAGGCGACTGGGTATTGCTCGTTCAGGGCTTGATGGTTCCGATAGTCCTTGTCGGAATGATAGGCTTCATCGTTCCTCTTTACCGAAAGATCATCAAGCTTTCCACCTACGAATATTTTGAGCGACGATTCGGAGTCTTCGCACGCTATTATAGCAGCATAGCCTTCCTCGTAGAGCACTTTGCGAAGATGGCAGCAATCATCTATCTTATGGCTTCGGCAACAGAAGTCTTCGCCGGTGGACTTATTGATGCGCAGACCATCGTCATCGTCATAGGCGTTGTCGTCATCATCCTCACCTATCTCGGCGGTATGGAAGCAATCATCTGGATGGATGTCGTACAAGGATTCCTCCTTATCCTCGGTGGTATCGTTGCCATCATAGTCCTTCTGCTCAACATCGACGGCGGTTTGGGAACAGTATTGGAAGAGTCTTCACGCCAGAACCTCATCAACCTCGGAACGGAACATTGGAACCTCGTAGAGACCACCTTCCTCGTCATGGTGCTCAATGGTTTCTTCTATGCTCTCCAGAAGTACGGCACAGACCAGAGTATCGTGCAGCGATACCTTACCGCTCGTAGCGACAAAGAGGCAAAGAAAGCATCGTTCATGGGCGTGTTCATGAGCGTTCCTGCATGGGCGTTGTTCATGTTCATCGGTACCTGCCTCCTCATCTTCTATCAGCAGCATCCGAGCTTGCTTCCCGCTGACATAGCCAACGACAAGGTGTTCCCTGAGTTCATCAAGACGCAGATGCCAATCGGTATCACCGGTCTTATCGTAGCAGCCCTCGTAGCAGGTGCTATCTCAAGCATCGACTCCGACGTAAACTGCATCTCTGCCGTTGTCGTAGAAGACTATTACGGTCGCATGAACAAGAATGCTACCGACAAGCAGAAGCTTCGCGTAGGCAAGATCTCTGTTCTCGTCGTAGGCGTTCTCGCCACATATATCGCCACACTCTACCTGAAATGGGGAGGTCAGAGCGTGCTAGGCTCACTGTTTGCTATCTACGCAATCTTTTCAGCAGGAATCGTAGGCGTGTTCATCCTCGGACTTTTCTCACGCCGCACGAACAACAAGGGACTGATCATCGGCATTGCAGCTTCTGTACTCTTTACAGCCTACGCCGTACTCACATCGACAAAGTTCGACATGGGCAACGGCAAGGAACTCCTCCTTGACCTCGGTTCATGGAACTTCCCTCACTCTACATACATGCTCGGAGTCTATAGCCACCTCGTCGTCCTCGTAGTAGGCTTCCTCGCAAGTCTTTGCTTCAAAGAGCCACTCGCAGACAAGGAACTTACCATCTACGGATACAAGAAGTAAGGACGAATATTAGTTTACTTGTTGTTGTTTGTCTGTCCGTCTGTCTGTCTGTTTATATGCTATATTATATCCAGACAGACGGACAAATATTGTAAACATATCCCACCTACACATCTATATACATATAATATAATTAAAGAAAACTATTCAATCTCTGTGAAGCACTCGTAGTGAGTTATGATGAGTTTGCGCTCAGGATTATATGTGCCGAGGTAGATGTTGTCGTATGGAGAGGTGGCAAACTTGTTGAGAATCTGTGAGAATGAGAAAACGGACAAGTCATAGACTATGAAGCTATGACCTTTCTTTTCCTGAAACTTGTGGTGGTTTATCTGTTTTATCAGATCGTTGGAATGTTCTGGTGCGAGTGTTATGAACTCTGCATCAAGGGCGTTGTCGTTTGCAATGGTGCGGCAGGCTTCCAGATTGTCTTTTGAAATGACAAAGATGTAATTGAGATTGTCGGTCTTATGACGACGGCTGAAGCCGAGCATTTTCCTTATCTTATGTGAAAGGGTTGAGCATAGGGCTACGCTTGCCTTCAGATAGATGGCAAACTGAATAGGCATACGGAGGAACATGCTCATGCCGCTGAAGTGCTTGCTCATAAAGATAAGCATTGCCTGATAGAAGACATGAACATAGCGGAAACTTGATTTCGTTGTACTTTCGCC
>JAZLKJ010000162.1:0-52063 GCA_045597565.1 Prevotella sp.
AGACTCTCTACGACCTCCTCATGGACATCTACCTCGAGTTCGGTTTCTCTAAGGAGACTACAATCAATGTTGTTAAGCCTGGTAAGACTGGTGCTGACGAAATCAAGCAGATGATGACTGACTTCCGCAACAACCCACCTAAAGAAATCGGTGGTTCTAAGGTTGTGCTCTGGAAGGACTACGCTGACAATACTTACAAGAAAGCTGACGGCGAGGAAGGCAAGCTCGACATGCCTGCTACAAGCAATGTTCTCCAGTGGTTCTGCGAAGACGGTACTAAGATTTCCGTTCGTCCTTCTGGTACTGAGCCTAAGATCAAGTTCTACCTTGAAATCAAGGGCAAGATGGGATGCGCAAACTGCTACGAGCGTTGCACTAAGGAAGCTGACGAGAAGGTTGCTGCTATCAAGGCTTCTCTCGGACTCTAAAAAAAGCCCCCTCTAACTCCCCCCCCCCTTAGGGGGAGAAAAGAATATTAGTATTGTAGGGCGAAGTTTACTGAGCCGCCACAAAGGATATTGGCTCGGAAATCCTCGCCCTACATATATTAGAATACATTAGATTCTGAAAAATAAGGAATATGCAAAATCCACCAGAATACAGAAACGACACTGTTTTACCTCTGCCAATGGAGGTTCAGGCAAATGCTTGGGCTGTGGACGGTGCGTGTTCAGGTAATCCAGGTCCTATGGAATACCGCTGTGTTGACCTACAGACGGGTTATGAGGTGTTCCGCTTCGGACCTATACAGGGAACTAACAATATTGGTGAGTTCCTTGCCATTGTTCATGCCCTTGCTCTGATGGAGAAGAATGGTATTACGGACAAGGTTATCTATAGCGACTCTGTCTCTGGCATGGCG
This sequence comes from Prevotella sp., assembly GCA_045597565.1. Taxonomy (GTDB): domain Bacteria; phylum Bacteroidota; class Bacteroidia; order Bacteroidales; family Bacteroidaceae; genus Prevotella. The sequence goes on from JAZLKJ010000162.1 coordinate 863, forward strand.
TGGGCGAGAAACGCTAAGGCGAAGACGGTGCTTGAAAGAACACCTCTTACGGCACAGGCACTTGATCTTGTGGCGCGAGGAGAGTTCTGGTTACGCACGCACACGTTCCGCGTACCTATTTTTAAATGGGACACAAAGAAATGGGGAGAAATTCCTGCTGATTTCAATAGGAAGTAGATTTGCTTTGCAGCAGTTTGGAAACGACGCCTCATGGCATCGTTAATGAGCGGATTTTTTTGCGACGGTTTAGCGACGCCATGGGGCGTCGTTTCCATAAAATTATTCCAATACAAATATTTCGCTTGGAGTTTTGCGCTTGAGAACATCTAGTTTGAAGTCCTTGCCCGCAATGATGCCGTTGCTCTTTAGAGTGGCTTCAACAGTCTTGCGTGCTAGTTCTGGATGATTGTTCTCCTCGCTGAGATGGCAGAGCCAGACATGGCGAAGGGCAGGAGTAGCATGATTTACAAGCGCTTCTGCACACTGAGCGTTGGAAAGATGCCCGGTATTGCTTGATACTCTCTCTTTGAGAAACTGCGGATATACGCCGTTCATAAGCATCTCACGGTCGTGGTTTGCTTCAAGAACGAGGTAGTTCGACTCATTGATAACTTCGGCGATGCGGTCTGTAACATAGCCGCAGTCGGTAATAATGCTGAAGACGATGCCTTCTACTTCTATGCGATAGCCCACATTGTCAAGGCTGTCGTGTGGTACATGGAAAGGAGTTATGGAGAAGCTGCCGAGCTGAATTGTTTCGTCCTTCACTATCGAGTGCTGATTCTCTATCGCAACTTTCTTCTTTACGCAATAGTTCTTGTAGATTCCTTCATGGACTGTGCTTGTGGCATAAACAGGAATACTATTCTCCGCAGAAACATAGCCCACGCTCTTTACATGGTCGGCATGGTCGTGAGTGATAAGAATACGCTGCAGACTCTCCAGCCTCATATGGTTAGCAACGAAGTGTTTCTTGAGCTTGCGTATGCCAATTCCGGCGTCAATCATAAGATTGTCGTCGTTTGTCATGAGCAGGTACGCATTGCCGCTACTGCCACTTCCGAGTGCTAAAAATCTAACCATATTGGGCGCAAAGTTACAAAAAATCGCAGAACTAAGCAAAGAATCGTCTTCTTTTTAACAAAAAAAGCCTATAATATGCTTTCAATGTAGTCAAGAAGTTCCTCGCGACCAGTCTTTTTGTCGGCACTTGTCACAAAAATTGGAGGCAGTTCCTCCCAAGTCTCAAGGAGCTTTTTCTTGTATGCCTCCACGTTTGCCGCAGCCTTTCCTTTGGTCAGTTTATCGGCTTTGGTGAAGACGATAGAGAATGGAATGCCGCTCTGTCCGAGCCATTCAATGAACTCAAGGTCTATCTTCTGCGGTTCCAGACGGATGTCAACGAGAACGAAGGTTGTCACAAGCTGTTCGCGCTGCAAGAGATAGCCGCTAATCATCTGCTCAAGCTTCTGCACTACACTCTTAGAGCGCTTAGCAAAGCCGTAGCCAGGAAGGTCAACCAAGTACCATTCTTTATTGATGATGAAGTGGTTTATGAGGAGCGTCTTACCCGGAGTGGCGGAAGTCTTGGCGAGTCCCTTACGCTTCGTGAGCATGTTTATCAAACTGGATTTGCCTACATTGGAACGTCCAATGAAGGCAAATTCTGGTTTATTGTCCTTAGGGCACATGCTTTCGCGAGGTGCACTGATACTATATTCAGCAAATGTTATTTCCATATTCGTGTATTGTCGTGTAGAAGACGTTCTTGTATCTCATGTAGAAAGTATTTATTAGATGCCTCGTCTTAAATATCACCATTCAACAAGAGATTTCCCTAACAAACCTTCTCCAGGCGCTTCATGATAGAGAACATGAAGATTGCAGAGATAAGGCAGAGCACAGCAAATACGCTCCATACAACGGTCAGCGGAAGGTCGCCCCAGAGGAGACCGCCAACGGCTACGAGCTGATTGCCGAGAGCTGTTGCCACGAACCATCCGCCCATCATCATACCCTTAAGCTTCGGAGGTGCCACCTTAGACACGAACGAGATACCCATTGGAGAAAGGAGAAGCTCGCCGAAAGTAAGGATGAGATAAGTCACGATGAGGTAGTTTGGAGATACGAACACAGCAGCTTCGCCAGCTGCCTTCTGCTCGTTTGGAGTGAGAAGGCCCATACAGCCCCAAGCCATGAAGAAGAATGCCACTGCAGCAACAATCATACCGTAAGCAATCTTGCGAGGTGCAGAAGGTTCCTTGCCCTTTGCTGCAAGCGATCCGAAGATAGCCATGCTGACAGGGGTGAGAGCGACAACATAGAATGGGTTGAACTGCTGGAAGATAGGAGCCTCGTAGCTTACGCTGCCCTCAACGCTTGTATATTGCCATGCGAGATAACCGATGAGAGCTACGATGAGTGCGCAGCAGAAGCCCTTAGCCTTGCCAGACTTGCTTTGGAAGAAGCCGAAGCCTGCATAGACGAGAACCATTACGGCTGCCATGTTAAGGAGGTTCTTGCAGAACTCAGTATCGAACGCCATCACCTGCCAGTCCTGCTGAGTTTCCTTAACAGTAAACTCGTCAGCAAAGTATGTGAGCGAAAGACCGTTCTGGTGGAATGCCATCCAGAAGAACACTACTACGGCGAAGACGAGAACGAGGGCGATGACGCGCTCCTTTGTCTGTTCCTTAGTGAGTTCCTCTACTGGTGCAGCAGCCTCGCCTTCCTTCTTTGCTCCACCTTCTACGTGGCGGAATGTAGAGCGGAAAGCATAGTAGATTGCCATTGAGATGATAAGCGATACGCAGGCAACGGCGAAGGCGAAGTGGTAGGCATCATTCTTCTCATAGCCAATGCTCTGTGCGTAGTCCATAATCTTCACGGCAGCCGTAGGAGCGATGAACGCACCGAGGTTGATAGCCATGTAGAAGAGGGAGAACGCTGCGTCGCGCTTGCTTGAATACTTAGGATCGTCGTATAGGTTACCCACCATCACCTGGAGGTTACCTTTGAAAAGACCTGTACCGAAACTGATGAGGAAGAGTGCTGCGAGCATTGCTGCCATGGCTACACCGCCACCGCCGAGAGGAATGGCAAGGCATACATAGCCGAGGAACATGATGATTACGCCGATAGTTACGCACTTTCCAAAGCCAATCTTATCTGCTAGAATACCACCTACGAGAGGCAGAAAGTAAACGAGCATGAGGAAGGAACTGTATATTGTTCCTGCTGTTCCCGGCTCAAGTCCGAAGTTTGCTCTGAGGAAGAGAGCGAAGACGGCGAGCATGGTATAGTAACCGAAACGCTCACCGGTATTTGCAAGGGCAAGAGCCCAAAGTCCTTTAGGTTGATTTTCGAACATTTTTCTTTTATTCGTGATTAGTTACCTTTCACATCTTTGTAGGGCGAGGAGTTGGCTTTCCCTTCGGTCGCCGAGCTAAACCTTCCGAGCCGTCAATCGTACATAACGGCTCTGTAAACTTCGCCCTACAATTCAATTAACTCCCCCTCCCATTAAACGGGGAGGGGGCTGGGGGGAGAGGCCTATAAGCCAATCTTCTTGAAGAAGTCGTTGCCCTTGTCGTCAACGAGGATGAATGCTGGGAAGTCTTCTACTTCAATCTTCCAGATAGCCTCCATGCCGAGTTCTGGGTACTCTACGCATTCGATGCTCTTAATGTTGTTCTGAGCAAGGATAGCTGCTGGTCCACCGATAGAACCGAGGTAGAAGCCCTTGTGGTCGCGGCATGCGTCGGTAACTGTCTGTGAACGGTTACCCTTTGCAAGCATGATCATTGAGCCGCCGTGATCCTGGAACTCATATACGTAAGGGTCCATACGACCGGCAGTAGTAGGTCCCATAGAGCCGCAAGGCATACCAGCAGGAGTCTTAGCAGGTCCAGCGTAGTAGATTGGGTGGTTCTTCAGATATTCTGGCATCTCCTCACCAGCGTCGAGGCGAGCCTTGATCTTAGCGTGAGCGATGTCACGACCTACGATGATTGTACCGTTGAGAGAGAGACGAGTAGAAACAGGATACTGAGAGAGAATCTTGCAAACCTCGCTCATTGGCTGGTTGAGGTCAATCTTGACTGCCTCGCCTTCGCCTGCCTGACGGAGTTCCTCTGGAATGAGTCGTGTTGGATTATCGTCCATCTTCTCAATCCAGATACCGTCCTCGTTGATCTTTGCCTTGATGTTACGGTCAGCAGAGCAAGATACGCCAAGACCGATAGGACAAGAAGCACCGTGACGAGGGAGACGTACCACGCGGATGTCGTGAGCGAGATACTTACCACCGAACTGTGCGCCGAGGCCAATCTTGTGAGCTTCTTCAAGAAGTTGCTTCTCGAGTTCTACGTCACGGAAAGCACGACCAGTTTCGTCGCCTGTAGTAGGGAGAGCGTCGTAGTAGTGAGTAGAAGCAAGCTTCACAGTGAGGAGGTTCTTCTCTGCAGAAGTACCACCGATAACGAATGCTACGTGGTAAGGAGGACAAGCGGCAGTACCGAGAGTCTTCATCTTAGCTACGAGGAAAGGAACGAGAGTGCTAGGGTTCTGGATACGAGCCTTAGTCTCCTGATAGAGGTAAGTCTTGTTAGCAGAACCACCACCCTTTGTAACCATAAGGAAGTGATACTCAGCGCCTTCAGTAGCCTCGATATCAATCTGAGCAGGAAGGTTGCACTTAGTGTTCACCTCGTCGTACATGTTGAGAGGTGCGTTCTGAGAGTAACGGAGATTCTCCTCTGTATAAGTCTTGTAAACACCGAGAGAGAGAGCCTCTTCGTCACAGAAACCAGTCCAAACCTGCTGACCCTTTTCGCCGTGGATGATAGCAGTACCTGTGTCCTGACAGAGAGGAAGCTTGCCTTTGGCAGCCACTTCTGCATTGCGGAGGAAAGTGAGGGCAACATACTTGTCGTTCTCTGAAGCCTCTGGGTCGGTGAGGATCTTTGCAACCTGCTCATTGTGCTCTGGGCGAAGGAGGAAAGAAACGTCACGGAAAGCGGTATTAGACATTACGGTAAGAGCCTCAGGAGTAACCTTCAGCATCTTGTGACCTTCAAACTCTGAAGTGCTAACGAGCTTCTCTGAACCTGGAATCTTGTAGTACTCAGTCTTGTCTTCTCCAAGCTGGAACATTGGAGCATACTTGAAATCTGGATTTGCCATAGTTATTTCGTGTTTAAGATTATTCGCGTGCAAATTTACACATTATTTATTTAAAATGGAAATATTCGGGTTTATTTTAAAAGATACCGTTGAAATTTGTGTAAAAAACGCAGATAATTGCCAATCCACTAGGGATACTAAGCCTAACAATGTATAATAAAAACAAAGATTCTGTCAAAATTCGTCCAAACACGTATAATTCTGCAAAACATTCAGGGGGCAAAGCCAGGCAGAGAGCGTTTTTTTCGTACATCTTGTGAAAAGAACGTACACCTCATGAACTTCACAAATTGTCCGAAACCATTTCATGATTTGTTTGCGAAACCTTTTCAGAACTCCCTACCTTTGCATCGTCAAACAAACAAAATGACACTCAAATCAAAAACCAAACTTAAAACAAAATTTACAAACCATTTTAAAAAAACATTAAAATTATGAAAAAGTTCAAATCAATCCTCGCAATCGCTTTCGCGATCTTCTTTTCAGCAACAGGTGCAAACGCTCAGACTCCTGCAGCAGGTAGTATTACAGTAACTCCGATGGTCGGTGTGAATCTCTCTAACCTTCAGGGCGACAACGACGTGACCATGGACTATAAGACAGGTCTCAATGTCGGAGCCGAAGCTCTCTATATGTGCAACGACAATCTCGGTATCTCAGCCGGTGCAATGTACTCACAGCAAGGTTGCAAGGTTAAGAATACTACTCTCGGCATCGACTATATTAATGTCCCAGTCATGCTGAATACATATGTAGCTCCAGGACTTGCTATCAAGGCAGGTGTTCAGGCAGGCTTCAAGGTTAACGACAAGGCTACTGCAAACGGAGTAAGTGTTGACCTGGAAACAATGAGCAAACTCGTAGGTGGAGACGCAACCGTTAAGTCATTCGACCTCTCATTCCCAATCGGAGTGTCTTACGAATTCAAGAATATTGTTCTTGACGCTCGTGCAAGCTATGGAGTAGGTCGTATGTTCAAGCACAATATCAAGGCTCACAACAGCGTAGTACAATTCTCAGTCGGCTACCGCTTTTAACAGAAAATTCATTTTTAACAACAACTATAAATAACTTATTTTTCTTCATTAGACACAGAGTTCGGCAATATTCTTTTGTCGGACTCTTTTTTTGAAGATTCGTCTTCCTATTTAAAACGGTTCATGAAGCTAAAAAGACGGTTCAGCTTTGATCTCCACATCAATAGTCAAGCCGCCTCCCGAGGTCTGTGATGCTTCCACCGTACCCCCATACTGTAGGGCGATGTTCTTTACGATGGCGAGACCAAGACCTGTACCTCCCAAACGGCGTGAACGACCTTTGTCTATGCGATAGAACCGTTCGAAGATATGAGGCAAGTGTTTGTTGGGCACTCCTGGACCATTGTCCGAGAATGTAAAGAAATATTTGCCTGCCGATGTCCTGACCTCTACCTTGAAGTAAGTGGCATCAGTGGCGTAGGTAAGGGTGTTACTGAATATGTTGTTGAACAGGGAGTAGATGAGGGAAGCATCGCCTTGCATTGGGAGCGTTTGGGGGATGTTCATCTGTAGCAGGATGTTTTGAGTCTTGAATTGTGAAGCCGTCTCTTTTTCTATCTGATGCAGGATGGATGCGGCATCAATGGGTTTACAATTTGATAATTTACGATTTACAATTTCTTGGGTGGCATCGAGACGTGAGAGTACGCTCATGTCTGCCAGTAGGCGACTCATTCGACGGCTTTGGGCATGGCAGCGCTCAAGGAAGTTCAGGCGTTTGTCCTCTGGCATGGTTGGATTGCTGACAAGTGTCTCCAGATAGCCCTCGATGGTGGCAGCGGGAGTCTTCAGTTCGTGGGCGGCATTCTCGGTCAGCTGCCGCTTGATGCGCTGCTTTTCTTGTTCGCTATGTTCGTAGCGACTACGGAAATATAGGGCTGTGGCTATGAGGGCAAGTATGCCAGCTGTATAATAGAAAAAAGTGTAGTCGTGTTCAAGCGAAGAGGTTAGTTCGACGGAATAAGGGACGGAGGAACGTATGATTTTGTCTCCAAAACGAGTGGCAGAATAGAAGTATTTCTCACCATTGGTTTCGGATGCTCGTTTGATGGCATAACCATTACCGTGTTTTAATGCCCCTTGAATCTCCTCACGAAGCAAGTGATTGCCCATACGGCTTGCGTCGGCTTCTTCCGTATCATATAGAACATTGCCGAGTGTGTCAATAACTGTGACGCGTATTCCTCTTTCTCCTTGACCTTCCAAGTAGTGGTAGTTGTTCAGTTGCAACTGTGAGTGAAGGATATCCACACGAAATGCATGTTCACGCCTATATTCGTAAATTCCGAAGAAAAGCGTGAAAATAACTATCAGAATTGTAGCCGCAATGAATATTTTGTGGGTAAGCCGAGTCTTCATTATCTACTGAACATATAGCCATAACCAAATTTTGTGCGCAAGTATTCTCCATAATGTCCGATCTTCTTGCGTATGCGAGTGATGTTGACATCCACGGTACGGTCGAGCACGATAGTGTCGCTTGGCCATGCGGTACTCAGGATTTTCTCGCGTGAGAAGACCTGTCCTGGTTTGGAAAGCAGCAGGGCAAGCACTTCAAATTCAAGTTTCGTGAACATTACTTCCTGATCGTCAATGAAACATTCCTTGCGGTCAAGGTCTAATTTTATACCTTCGTATATGATTAGATTTTCTTCTTGAACAGCAGTGACTTCCATTTCCTCAGCGCGGGTAGGACGGGAGGACGTTACCCTCCTCAGCACAGCCTTCACCCTCGCCTTCACCTCGCTTATACGGAAAGGCTTGCAGATGTAGTCATCACTACCGATAGCAAAACCTTGCAGAAGGTCTTCCTCCAGTGTCTTTGCTGTACAGAAGATAATGGGAATGTTGGCAACGCGTGGGTCGCTCTTCAGTTCCTTTGCCCACTCAAATCCCGACTTGGGAGTCATCATTACATCAAGCAGAATCAAATCTGGCAAGGGTTCTTCGAGGGGGAGAGGTCCTTCTGCCACTTCCACGTCATATCCTTCCATCTCAAGATTGAAACGGAGAATCTCGCAGATGTCTGGTTCGTCATCAACGATAAGAATACGCTTTGTCATATATTATGAATATTTAGCAAGTGCAAAGTTACTAAATTCTGGTGGAATATGGTTTTGATTTTGCTTATAAAATAAAACTTTAACAAGATTTTAACACTTTCAGCTGGTGACGATTGGATTATACCCTGGTCTGTCTTGCCTTGCTCTGCACCACATTGAGGATGTAGTCGCCAAGTTTCTCCATGCCGTTGATGTAGTCGATGTAGAAGGCTCCGAGCTTGTAATCGTACGCACCGATGGCGAGGTTCTGAAGGTTGTCGTCGCGAACCTGGGTGCGGAGGGCATTTATCTCGTTTTCAATGGTATAGCTGCGAGTGATGTCGTGACCTTCACCTTCGGGTTGCTGAAGCGTGTCGGTCATGAGAATGAGGGCTTCGCTGACGAGATGTTCCATGCGAAGGATTTGTTCAAACTGTTCAGGGGTGAATGGCTCTGGACAGTTTTCCTGTTTGCGGCTGAGGGTGCGTGCAAGAGAGAAACAGCAGTCGCCGATACTCTCCAGGTCATCTACCTCGCGTAGCATACGCTGCACCTGTCGCTTGGCGTCATCGGAGAGACGGCCCTCGCTTACCAGCTGCAGATAGTGCGCTATCTCGTACTCCATATTGTCAGTGATTCCTTCGTACTTCTCTACCTTGGCAAAAAGCTTCTTGAAGTTATCGTTAGCCTGTCCTGAGTTTGTCGCAGAATCATCGTTTGTTCGCATGGAAAGCACATAGTTGAACGACTTCTGACAACGCTCAGCAAAGTGAACAATCTCCTTGCGTGCTTGAAGCATAGAAAGTTCGGCAGTGGAGAAGAGGCCTCCCGAGATGTATTTGAGACCGTATTCCTCCACGTCTTCCTTGAGCGGAAGTACACGGCAAACGAAGTTCTCTATCTGCTTTACAAAACCTATTAATAATAATGTGTTGAAGATATTGAAGGCTGTGTGGAACATAGAGAGTTTGAACAAATCATTACTGCCAGCCAACATAACATCCTCTACAAACCAGCTTATGGCGTTGCAGAACGGATAGAACATCAACAGCACAACGACTACGCCAAAGACATTGAAGAACATGTGGGCAAGGGCTGCACGGCGAGCCTGTGTGCCAGCTGTCATAGATGCCATGAGTGCTGTGATGGTAGTGCCGATGTTCTGTCCCATGGCGAGAGCTGCTGCCTGCTCAAGTCCGAAGCCAGGGATATGCATATCGAAAAGCATCAGCGTGATAGCCATCGTGGCAGCCGATGCCTGTACAAGCATGGTGACGAGTGCACCAACGATGACAAAGAGAATGATGGTGAGGAATCCGCCGTCAGCTACAGAGGCAAGCATCGTCGCTACCATAGAACCTATGTCGAGGTCGGTTGCTGCCTGCTGCAGGAAACTGAGTCCCATGAAAAGAAAGGCGAAGCCGAAGATGAACTCACCCACGGATTTGCGTTTGTTCTGACTGCTGAAGATGAGTGGGATGCCAAAGGCGAGGAGGGGGAGGGCAAGTGCGGCAATGTTCACTTTGAAGCCGATGGCAGAGATTATCCATGCCGTCACGGTTGTGCCTACATTGGCACCCATAATAACGCCTATAGCTTGTGCAAGATTCATCAATCCTGCATTGACAAACGATACTACCATTACTGTTGTGGCAGAAGATGACTGAATGAGAGCCGTGACGATGATGCCCGTCAGCACGCCCATGAAGCGGTTTTTCGTCATGGCAGCTAAGATGCTGCGCAGGCGATCGCCCGCAAACTTTTCAAGTCCTTCGCTCATCGTTTTCATGCCGAAGAGGAAGAGACCAAGAGAACCCAGAAGGGAGAGGAGATTAAGTAATGTGTCCATAAGAAGTCTGAAATTTGTTGCAAAAGTATTAAGAAGATGTTACAAAACTGTTACAACCGTGTGAAGATGTTGTTACAAGTGACTTCCTATGCTTGCTACGAGCAACACAAGAAGTGTCAGCATTTTTGAAGATCTGTTCATCTTGAGAAGTTGTTTAAGGGTTAGTTATATTCGGGTTACGTTTCTTTTCTTTGCTTTAGATGGGTTCTATAAATTACCGTTTTGTGTTTAATTTTATGTCATATTGATAGACATCTTTATGTAGAAAATGTTATATCAGATAGTAATTTTTTTCTTATTTAATAATGATGTAAAATAAGAATACAGAGTGATTTATGTTAAATAATGTTAATAAATTAAACAAATATTACGGTAAGGCTTGTGCGAAATAGGTCTTTTTAGTAACTTTGCACGCATTAATATGTATGAGCGCACGCACATCGCGCCTTTAAAATAGTTTTTTTAAGATTTTTGTGCAAATGAAGACCTTAGAGAATAGAATAAAACTTAACAACAAAAAGAAATCTTATACGACTCCAAGGGTGAAAATCTTTGAGATAAGGAAGTGTGTTTTGGCTGGAGGAACATTGCATGGAGAAGGAGGTCCATCTGATCCAGGAGGAGGCGACCAAGATCCTGCGAAACAATCTACGCAAATCATCTTTGATGATGAAGAATAAGTGAATATAATCTTTTTCAAACCAATTTCTGATGAGAAAAATCCTAAGCGTTTTATTGATGTTCATGGCAACGATTCATGCCTTAGCTGTCGGTTACAACTACAACCAGCAGACGGATGGCGTGGATGTGCGTTGGCAGTATGACGAGATGTGTGGAGTCTTGACAGAATCAAACACGGAAGTTATTCATTGGGTAGTTGATGGAGGAAGCAACACTTGCGAGATTTCTGCTTACGGTTGGGCGTTGACACCAAATTCTCAATACTACGCTTACTATCCATATTCTCAATCATACAATATAAACAAGAATCCGATGACAGCTTTGCCAGTCAGCTTTGTTGGACAAATGCAATCGGAGAACAATGACGCTGCTCATCTCAATGCCTATGACTATATGACGGCTCAGGCTGTTTCGGACGAAGATAAATGTCATTTCGACTTCAGTCATCTCGGCTGCGTGCTCAGAATAGAATGTAAAACGAGAGGCAAGCAGACACTTAAGGCACTGACCATCTCTGCATCGTCGAATATCTTTGCGACAGAAGCAACAATAAATGTGGTTGACGGAACATTAACTCCGACAGCATACAGCTCGAAAACGACACTTTCCTTGAATGGCATCACCGTGGAGGAGGGTGAACATCTTGTGGCTTACCTCATGATGCCACCAGCAAACCTGAACGGTAAGTTGATGACCATCACTCTGACAACTACAGACGGAATGGTGTCTTCAGCAGATATAAAAGCACCGGATTTGCAAGCGGGACGTATTTATCCGATGTCATTGAAGATGACTGGTTTGAGAAAAGCAAATACTCGTGCATTGGTTGCTGGTTATGATGATTTTGACTCTGACTTTAACTTTAACCATATAAAAGCAAAGGCTCCGACAACAATAAGTCGCGTTACGGCTTTTGCTCCTGATTTTACCGTAGATGATGCTAACTGCTTTGAGCAGATAAACATAATAGATGATGACGTGACAGCCATTGCCAGTCAAAGTCAAGGTCAGAGTCAAGGTCAAAGTCAATATACCCTAAGCGGCATAAAGGTAACGACCGCCGAAAAAGGAACTATCGTTGTCCGTAATGGAAATAAATATATAAAGTAAAGACAATACACTATCAATGAAAAGACTATTTACATATATAGCAACGCTTCTGCTTCTCTCTGCTTGTACAAGCGAGGATGCTGCCATCGGTGATATGACGGCAGACGATGTTGTGGGCATCCAAGTTGAGATAGAAGATCCAAAGGGGCTTGGGGATGAGTTTGTCAGCCGTGCTTCATTGGCATTCAATGAAACAAAAAATATAATGGAATTCAAGTGGGATGATGATGACGTCATAGGTGTGTTCACATACAATAGCTCTAATTCTTCACATAGCCAACAGCAGAAATTTTCTCAGGTTTCAAATGATCCTATTAATTCGGACAATTTGCGAGCTTTCATGACTCAAGATGGTGCTTTGCATGTGGACAAGAACTATAAGTATGTTTCTTGTTTTCCTTATTTTTCGAATCATCCGTTTGACTACACCAATATTCCTGTTGATTATATAGGGCAATGCCAAAAGGACCCTATAGATTTCTCAGACTATAAGAAAACTCCTAATACCAATTACATGATATCGCAGCCTAAAGCTTCCGCTCATTTGAGTGATTACGACTTCTTGTGTACGGGCATTACGGATCCTACACCTACAGGTGGAATACACTTTAAGATGAATCGTATGGGGGCTATAGTGAGATTTTGGATTGTGTTGGATAAGAAATATAATTATGTGTATGATGAAATTCAACTGGTTAATCGCACAAAGCAGTTTACAACAAAGGCACTGATGGATGCAGAAAAGAAGACATTGACTCCAACGGAGCAGAGCCATATAGTGAATCTTAAACTTGGTAGTGAGGGATTTGACATGTCGGAAGTTCCTACCGAACAAGTATCAAGCAAATTCTATTATTGGAATGGTACAAAACATTCAGGCTACTTGATGGCATACATGATGCTCGGACCAATTAACCTGACAGGTGATGACGTGGAAAACTGTTTCATATATCTCGTGGCTCATGAGAAGGATCACCCTGAGAATAAGTACTACTTCAAGTCGCCAGGATTGTCAAAGCCAAACCTAACCCCGAATGCGTTCTACAAGTGGACAATATATCCTAATGAGGACACTCCGATAGAAGTCTCAGAGATTACCGTTGAGGAATGGCACGAAGGTACAACGTTCGATAATGGCGACGGTAACGGCACAGCTACGTGGTAGTATTATATATATATAATATAATAATGTGTAAGCAATTATAATAATATGATAAAGAAAGCATTGGCTTGTCTTGCTGCATTAGCACTGTTCGCTGCATGCAACAATGACATTGAATATACAGAACCAGACAATAGGACTAATGAGATACAGTTCTCCATCGGAAGCATCAACGCGCCTGCTTCGGCAAGCAAGGCAAGGGTCGTTTCTCGTGCTGGAGAACATAATCATGAGTCATGGTCGGATGCCAAGCATGCCAACACCCTCGGCGTGTTCGGATATCATGACGGAAGCCTCGACAACGAGATATTCAGCAATCAGAAGGTGACTTGGGATGCTTCTAAGTGGACGTATGAGCCAGCCAAATACTGGGCAAAGTTCAGCAATGCCTCTTCTTTCGACTTCTTCGGCTATATGGTGGAGAACGCTTCCACTATGCCTGATGCATCGGTGACAAATGACGGCAACAAATACACCCTCAGCTTTGCTGCAAGCATTGAAAAGCCAATCCTGACTTCCCCAGACAACACTCCGCTCATCTGCCATGCGCCATATCACACAGCAGTAGTGGGAATGTCAATTCCTTTCCAGATGGATCAGACGCTCACGGGCTATGATGTGCAGTTCAAGCTTGGCGAGAAGATGGACAGGATCAGGGATTTCGTGATAAAAGGAGTAAAGGTATATGGCAATAATCTGCCGGTAGGAGGAAATGTATCTCGCACATATACTCTGGCAGATGGCGTTTGGACAGCAGGTAACGTCATTTGGGAGAATCTTACCACAGCATCTATAGCAAAAGACGCTGCCATCGCCCTCGCCGAATCATGGCCAATAGATGCCAATAAAGATGATAGAACGATAAACAATACCACTACCGACTGGGTGAAGTGGGGTGGGGAAGGCTTAACCGACGGAGCATTTTACGCAATACCATCAGCAAGTTTCGTACCGACTATTGAAGTAACCTATGATGTCTATAGCGAAGGCGGTACGCTGACAAGAAAGGACGTAAAAAGCACAATCGTCCTCAACAAGACGAACTTCGAGTCTCTCGCATTGGGCTCAACCGGCGAGATACAGCATATACTGATAAAGATAGTTCCAGACTACCTCTATGTCCTCTCCGACGACGACCAGGTAACCGGCTTCCTGATAGCAACGGAGTAAAAGCCGTAATAGATTTAATGCCTACGGCGTACGTCAATTTACGTTTAAAAAAATCAGAATCACAATCATAACCACCAGCAGTATGATACAGAATTCAAAGACAGTATTCAATCCAACACAGGTACATCTATTGAAAATGTTCTCTTACGCCAAGACAGAACAAGCCCTGGACGATGTGCGCAAAGGACTGGTTTCCTATTTTGCTCAACGTGTTGATGAAGGGATGGATCAATTGTGGGATGAAGGCAAATGGTCGCAGGAGATTAACGAGGCTGTTCTTGACGAGCATCTCAGAACATCATACAAGGGATAAGGCTTTATGGATAGGATAGTCCTTGACACGAATTGCCTCATTGCCTCTCTTTCTCGTAGAGGAAACTACTATAATGTATGGAAATCTCTGCAGGATGGTGTTTACACTCTATGTGTGTCAAATGAGATATTAGAGGAATATGAAGAGATACTAACTCTGAAGACCAATGCTGTAATAGCATCAAATGTGTTGCAACTACTCATAAATCTTCCGAATGTTGAATTGGTTGATCCGCATTATCACTTCAATATCATCCGTGAAGATTATGATGACAATAAGTTTACGGACTGTGCCGCAGTGGTGAATGCAAAATACATTGTATCAAACGATAAACATTTCAACGAAGTATCATTATTGGATTTTCCACCTCTTTGTGTGATAGACTTAAAGACATTCTCATTAATGCTTGCTTCTATAACAAATGTAAAAGCATAAACAACTATATACGATACGAATCACAATCATAACCACCAGCAGTATGATACAGAATCATAATATTCATACCATTCCGCAGCCATCAGCAGTGCTGTATTGGAATATGAAAAAGGATACTAGCAAGGAAATAAAAGAAACTTTGCTGAATATGCTGTATATATCTTTGACAGAAGAAGAACGTTCTACTGCTAATGTAGATGTTATGTCACAGGTAGTCGAAGATTTGCCCCCATATACACTTGAAGAACTTCAAAGTCGTTCCGATGAGGCTTATGCTGAATTGGAAGCAGGAGGTGGTAAGGATGGCGATGAGTTCTTCGCAGAGTTGAACGATTATGTTATGTCACGATGAATTAATAAAATTAAATTATGAATACTTCAAGATCACAGTATATAGACTCGCATAGGCAATATTTCTGGTATACTCCAGAAGAGGAAAAGCAGAATGTCAGCGACAGTTTGTTAGTAGAAACAATGCTCAACTACGGCTCGTTGGAGGACTTTCGTGATCTTATGGCTGTTCTCACACCTCAGCGAGTGGCTGAAGTATTCTTCTCTGCAGTTGGCAGACAAAAAAGTAACTATTATCCAGAGATAAGACATTTCTTCTCATTAGTCCTAAAAAACTATGCACCTGGAAATATTAAATAGACAGCAGCAAGATTTGCTTGAACTCATGAAATTGTTCAAGCGTGAGTATTACCTTGTGGGTGGTACAGCTATTGCCTTATATATAGGGCATCGCCGTTCCATAGACTTTGATATGTTTAAATACAATGCAATCAATCGCAATAAATATATAATGTAGTTCACAAAAAAAGAGTGAATTATTATATTTAGTAAATATACATCATAACCACCAGTAGTATGATACAGAAAATGAATAACAACTCAAATATATTGAAGCCTGCGGTTTTTTTTCATCCAGGAGAAGAACTGAATGACAAATTACAAGAGATGGGAATGCCAATAGATGAATTTGCACGCCTGACAACGATTCCTGCAAATGTAGTCCGTTGCATCATTAATGGTGAAGTGTCTGTTTCCGCTGACATCGCTTGTGCATTCGAACAGGTTACACAGATTCCTGCAACGTTATGGATTAATATGCAGCATAATTACGACAACTATTTGTTAAGTCAGCAACGTGCTGCCTGGAAAGAACGTCTTGGAAGTTTTTCTCAACGTGTAGCATCGATTATTCTATAGCAAACGTGTCCGAAAAATTAATCATTTGTATGGATATATCAAGTCAAGACAAGAAACTGGGGCAATACGTCGAGAACCCTTCTAAGGCTCAGAAAGAATTGGGGCAAAAACGCGCAATGTTGCTTGCTAAACGCATATCACAGATTGCTGCTGCCGAGAATCTTGAGGTATTAAGAATGGCTACAGGTCATTATCACGAATTGACCGAAAACCGTAAAGGTCAGTGGGCTTGTGATCTTGACCAACCATACAGATTGATATTTGAACCACACGAAGATCCTATTCCTACAGATGAGAATGGCAGATACATCTGGGTTGAAATACGAGGCATTGAATTGATAGAAATAGCTAACTATCACGGAAAATAGCCTCACAACAGAATTAACAACGAAACAACTACCATACGATAAGAATCACAATCATAACCCCCAGCAGTATGATACAGAATCATAATATACAAGGTCAGCAAAGACAATATACGACCTTGAACTCAGACAAACAAAGAAACTCAGTCATCAGGACATTCCACATGCTCCTGACAGCACTCGCTATGCTCTTTACACTCGGTGTGCAGGGGATTGAAGTGATTGAAAATAGAGGAGGAATATAAAGACTAAACCCCATAGTTTGAGGCAAGCCTCAGGGACTATGGGGGATCAAGGTTGGTGCAAAGGTATGAAGAAAATATGAAACCTGCAAATAAATTCCCCAAAAAATAGCAATAAAGCATGAAATTTAAGGATTTTGAAGATATAATGTCTGTTCCACGCATGAAAAGATATGTTGATGCATGCAATGGAGATACTCGTAAAGCGATGACGCTTTACCGTCTCAACTTGCATCTTTCGCAGGACATGTTCACTGTGATAAGTTGCTTTGAGGTGGCATTACGAAATGCAATAGACAGAATACTATCTTCAAGGTTGAGTGCAGAATGGCTCAGAGATGCCCAGATGTCTGGTGGAATTTTCGACAACGCTTCATGCTACAGAACATGCCGCATCATCCGTTATGCTTACAACAAAGAAACATACCAGCATACATATACCCACGAAGCCTTGTTGTCAGATATGGAATTTGGTGTATGGAAATACATGTTTGCTCCAAACGAGTATCGTGCAACGGGAAGAAATCTTCTTCGTGTGTTTCCGAACAAGCCTCGTTCTTCTGCAGAAATGCAATACAACCATTCATTTATTTTCAATGAATTAGATAAGATTAATAGAATAAGGAATAGAATAGCACATCACGAACCAATCTGCTTTGGACTTGATGTTCCACGGATAGATACAAGTTACGTAATAAATCAATACCAACGTCTTCAAACAATGTTTGCATGGATGGGGATTGATGCCAGAGCTTTGCTGTATGGACTGGATCATGTACAGTCTATATGTAACTCCATAAATAGATTGTAACAACGAACCTAACAACCATACGATATATGAACCATAACATCATAACCACCAGCAGTATGATACAGAATCATAATATACAAGGTCAGCAAAGACGATATACGACCTTGAACTCAGACAAACAAAGGAACTCAGTCATCAGGACATTCCACATGCTCCTGACAGCACTCGCTATGCTCTTTACACTCGGTGTGCAGGGAGCGTGGGCGGAGGAAGTTACAGCTACGTGGAGCTTTAGAGATCCAATACCTACAGCTTGCGCTAATTTGGGAATTGAAGGCAATTCCGCAGATGTGGTTTCTGATGTTGAAGGGATAAAGATGCATGTTGATGCAACATCTGGCAAACTATCAACAAGTGATCGTTCTGATTGGGCTCAGTTCAATAGTGGAACGATTCTTCAAGTACCTGTTGTGAGCATATCTGACGTAGTAACTGTTACTACCTATAGTAACGGAACATGTACAGTTGGTGGTGAAAAGAATGAGAGTGGAACAATAGTAAATCACACAGCAACTGAGGCTGAGGTGTCTGCTGGCTATGTTCAGGTAGTTGCTACTGCAAACGATTATCTTGGAAAGGTAACTGTCGTTCAGCATCAAGAAGTTTCAGAGCCAGAGCCTGAGCCAGAAACAGAGACGGTAACCCTTTATTCTTGGGAATCCCCAGAAGGAACACCAATTGAGACGGGTGGTGAAATTACTTATGTTAATGGTGCAGCAGATAAAGATTACAGAAATTATCCACAGACACCATATTATACAATCCTGCTTAATGGTAAGAAAGGAAATCTGAATGATCAGACAGGTTCAGACAATGCGGGGCACATGGTTATCACTTTGGCTGACGGTCTTAAAGAAGGTGATAAGATTACCATGACAGGTTTCAGAAATAAGCTTGATACAGGAAAGAAAGCCTCTGTTTATATGCTATTAGAGAATAATACCATCTTTGCTGGTTATGAAGGAGGAGATGGGTTATATTGGACTAATATAGCATCTAATAGTACTAACTCAGATTTTGATAATGATGGAGATACACCTAATTCATATACATGGGAGGTTCCAGCTGCAGAAGAAGGCTCCAAGACAATTACTCTGACACGTAATGATGGTGGTACAAACCTCTTTATTACGAAGATCCTTGTAACACGTGAGATTCCTATAGAAGAACCTGAAGGACCTGTAGAACTATTTAAGGCAACAGCGACGACTGCATACAGTGTTCCTGCAAGCACAACAACACCAGCGTCGCTCGCAAGTTATGCAACTATCTCTGGTGGTGAGATGTTTGTCATAAATGCTGAAAGTTCTGCTAAGGATCTTGTTGCAACCGATAACTTTGCAATGCTTAATGGCAAAACCTTCTATAAGATAACATTGCCAAAGGCATTACAAGAAAATGATGTTATAGATGTCAAGATTAAGCAGAACGGCAATGGTGCAAGAGGTATATGGCTTCATAGCTTTGTTGATAATAATGCGTATCCATCTGATGATGAAGGTATAAAGATTACAACAGCGGGTACAGGCTCTGCATACGAAGATTGTTCATATACAATAAAGAGTGGTGACTATCTGATTGGACAAACTGATATTTTTATATATCGTGCAACAGGTAATACAACAAATTTCCAAGACATAACTATTACTCGTCCTGGTTCAACCCCAGACCCAACTCCGGGTGAACGCACCTTCAAGGACTTTGAGATTGACCTTACCAAGAATCCTGTTGGTGATTTACCTGAAGGAGTGACGCAAGTAAGCTATCCTCAGAACGGTGTCGCTTTTAATGATGCGACACATGGATGGAGATGGTATGCTGTAAAGTTTGATGTTGACGGTCCTGTTAAGATTACTCTAGGTGGATGTCAATACACAAGTGGTACTGGTGATGCATATGAAGGTTATGTAACAGACAAAACTGGTACTAAGGTCCTTGATATTCCAACCAAGACTGCGACGTGTGGGAATGTAACGGCCATTTACAACGTAGAGGGTAATAACACCCTAACTGTATATTGCGGTCAGTACTGTTCTGGTATTAAGGTAGAGGCTTGTGACCTTGTTAAACAGGTAACAGTCAAGTACTACGATGCTGACAAGACAACTCTGTTGAAAGAAGAGACTGTTGACGGAGGTTCTGCATTGACCTATAACGCCACAGCTACTGCAAATGTCACCGTAGCTTCTGGCAAGAAGTTCCGTGGATGGAAGGATAAGGACGGCAATGCAGTTGCGGAGGGCACAACACTTAACGCTGACCTCAACCTCTATGCTCTGGTGACAGACATTGAGGTGGCTACAAAGTCAAGCGAACATACATACAATCTTACTGACTCAAAGTTCATTGCTGATGAGCATGAGCTTATCAGCGTGACTAATGGTAGTTTCCATGATGGTCAGCATGGTTGGGAATTCAGTGATGGTGGCAAGGTGACACTCTCACTCGCAGGTAACGCTACTATCACAATCGGCAACTGCATATATAGTGGCGATGCAACTAAGATTGTAGCCAAGAATTCCTCTGGTGAGGCCTTCGGTGAGTACGACGCTAAGTCATCTGACGGTGCTACCTACACCTTCATCTATGAGGGTGAGGCTGGTGACGTAACGCTGAACATAACTGGCGGACAAGCATACATCCACAACATCAAGATTACCCACACTGGCGACCTCACACTCCCTAAGTGGTCTGCCGAGAAGGAGGCATGGGTGTTTGACACTAAGTCAACGAATGAACTCAATGCTCAGGAGTTCCTCTATGCTATAAGCTATGTCAATGGTCAGACAGAGCATGCCAAGACTATCTTCATCCCTAACGGCACTTACGACCTCGGCACTGCCCACAACACCTCTATCCCTGCTGGCATGACCCTTATCGGTGAGAGACAGGATGGCGTGATCATCAAGAACCAGCCTACGGAGGAGAGCATCAACCAGACCGCTACATTCCAGATCGACGGTGCTAACGTGACATTGAAGAACATGACCATCAAGTGTCGTGCTCCTTACGGCATAACGACAGGTGGCGTTGCTTCCGATGCCGAACGTGGCGTCTGCGTACAGGACTGCGGTGATGGTACACATTATATTAATGTTACCCTCGACGGTCTGCAGGATACATACTACAGCAACGGTAAGAACGGCATGACAGCAACGTTTGACAACTGTATCGTGCGTGGTAATGTCGATTTCTTCTGCGGTAATGGTAACATCACCGTAAACAACTCTCGTCTCCAGATTGTCTCTACACATAAATCGGGTGGTACTGCCATCATCTGTGCTCCTGCTACATACACTGAGGAGGCACAGGGCTACCTTTTCAACAACTGTATAGTGGAGGCTGCAACCTCTGCCGTTGACTGTGTGACAGATGGCCACAGCTCATCAGTGAAATTCAACCTCGCTCGTGCATGGTATGCTGGTGGCTCTGCAACAGAAGGCAAGGACCGCACACCACGTGTGACATTCAACAACACTGAGTTCGAAATAAAGCAGGCTGCCGACTGGGGCGGTAGCATCGGCTACGCTCAGGCAACAGAGCGTCGTGAGTTCAACATCGTTACTACCGGCGTACAGTTCTCTGACGAGGCAATGGTCATTAACAAAACCAACAAGCCTTTCGCCTTCGCTACTGCTAAAGACCGTACTAATCCTGCAAGCGTCAGCGCAAACAACATCACTGGTGGCGGCATGTACGACCTTGAGGAAATCATGGCGGCTATGGAGGCTGGCGTTTGTTACACCCCTGGCGAGACGAAGATCATCAACGGACATAAGGCTATTGTGCTCAAGTCTGCTAACACAAAGGATGCTAACGGCAAGGAGACACGTGTGGCAATGGATGCTACTATCAAGAGTGCTATCACGAACAACGACATCATCGTGCTTGATGGTTCAGGCACAAGCACCGACTTCGTGCTGAACAAATACATCCAGCTCTCTCATATTAAAGACAAGACCATCGTAGGTATCAACGGCGCACGACTCTGCACTGAGTGGTACCTCACTGACTACTTCAAGTCTATCCTTGAGAACGTGCCTACCTCTTCTGGTACTGGTGTTAACACCGCCAGCACAAACGAAGGCACTGGTGGCTCGTTCACTACCGATGGTGGCAAGACAATAACCATCAAGGAGGAAGGCGAGTACCTCACTCGTAAAAACCTCTACGAGGCTATCAAGGACGATAACGAGAACTACCGCAACTCCGGTATCTTCTATATCGACCATTCTGAAAACATCATCATCCGTAACTTCCAGTTCATAGGTCCTGGCTCACTTGACTGTGCTGGCTATGACCTTATGGCTATCATCGATGATACACATCACTGTTGGGTTGACCACTGTGAGTTCGTTGACGGTATGGATGGTAACTTCGATATCACCAACCGTTCAGACTTCATCACAGTCTCCTGGTGTCAGTTCCGTTACACCGACCGTTCATACGCCCACCAGAACACAAACCTTGTAGGTTCTGACGATGCAAAGACCGACGACCGCAATAAGCTGAACATTACATTTGCATACAACGAATGGGGAGCTAACTGCCGTGCCCGTATGCCTATGGCACGTTATGGTAAGATTCACATGCTCAACAACTACTACAACTGTGCCGGTAACTCGGAGTATGCCATGAACCCACGTAAGGAATCAGAGTTCCTTATTGAAGGCAACTACTGGGAGAAGGGCGTGCGCCGTGCATATAATCCAAACGGTCAGACAGCCATTACATGGGGCGAAGGTAACTACTACGCTGACAAGGCTGCCGCCAACGCAGGAAGCAGCAATGGTACTACCGTCACCGTACCTTATCAGTACAGCTCTCTTGTGCTTGACCCACTGAAGGTACCAGAGGTAGTAACACTTAACGGCGGTGCAAAGCTCTACAAGAAGCCTTACTTCACAACAAATCTCGGTGTGGCTGATAACACACCAGAGACTCCTGAACTCGTTCATCATGCAGAACTCTCTGAAGAACTCAAGTCTGACGGTCTCGTCTTCTCTGTTTGGGCAGAGAACGCCCACACCTTCCAGTGGTACAAGCAGGACATCGCCCTTGATGGCACAGAAGGTGCTTGGGAGATGCTTGAAGGCGAAAATCGTAATACCTATACATTCAAACCAGTAACAGGAATTGAGTTCAATATTAAGTGTAAGGCATTTGGCGTCAGCGGTGAGAAAGAATCTGATGTCCTCAAGGTTAGCATTGACGGTCTTGCTGCACCATATTATCTCGGTGGTATTCCAGAGGAGATGCAGACTGTTTACACTGGCACTCCAATGACCTTCACAGCAAACTTCAAGGATGCACAGGGCTATCAGTGGTATAAGTCAGAAACTGCTGATGGTGCCGGAACACCTATCGTAGGTGCTACAAGCAATACTTATACCTACGACCCAGCCTCAGCAGAAATCTTCTACCTCTATTGTGTAGCTAGCAACAGCAACGGCAAGGGTGACGGCTACTCTGACAGAGTAAAGGTAAAGGGTATCCAGCGTGACCTCAAGTTCCATCTCTATAGCGTTTATGATGCATCCGCAAAGGAAACCAGTGTGTTCGTAGATGGAACTACTTCCCACAATATTAATAATATAGGAACCAAGAACGCTTCAATTACAATTGATCATACAGATTGTACAACATCATCTACTGTAGGCGAGTGTTCTGGTAGTGCAAACTCTACTCAGGACAACGATAAGAATTCTATCCCTGGTTTCCGCTTCAATAACTGTAATAATGCCGATCATCAGAATGTCAAGTCAGACGTATATCTGCACTTCACTCTCAGCAATCCTATTGCAGAGGGAGATAAGATTTTGATGTCTATGATCACTGGTGGTTCTGGCAATCCTAAAAATCAATATGGATTCCACATCTGCAGTGCCTCATCATTAGGTGAGAATAATGCCAATGTATTGAAGACTGTTGGTATTCCTTCAAACTCTACACAGACCAAGTATGTCTATACTCCAGAAGCATTCGATGTTCCTGCTGCTTTGGTTGGTCAGACTGATTTCTATGTAATACCATTTGTAGCACAGACAGGTAAGAATGTTCAGCTCAACGAAATGCAGATTTTCTCTGGCGAGACTAAGCCTGTTGATGACCCTGTTATCACTAAAGATCTGAGCGAGACTTATGAGACTGGTAAGAATACTACTTTGAATCTTACAATTGAGGCAGAAGATGCCGCAAGCTATCAGTGGTATAGCAATACCGTACAAAGCACAGAAGGTGCTACCTTAATAGAAGGTGCTACCTCTGCTACATATTCTTATCCTACTGATAAGGTTAGCACCAAGTATGTATATTGTGTCGTAACAGGTAGTAAGGTTGGTAGTACGCCAATCACCTCAACAATTGCCAAGGTCTCTGTTGTTGATGGTGCTACTGCAACTATTACATACGCAACGGCAAATATCAAGGCTGATGGAACAGGCGTTTCTGATCCTGACGGAGTAATGTCTGAGATATCAGTGAAACTGGAAGGCTCTAAGTATAGTTGGACAAACTCCTTTACTAATACCTATAATGGTGATAACACTACTTATGCAGGCATTAAGGCTTCAGCGGCAGTTCCAGAAAATGAGGATTTTGTTACATTCACAATAACTCCGAAAAACGGTAAGATGCTTATTGCTGATGAATTGTTATTCCGTGTATGTCGAAATGGTACTGATAATGGCGATCTTAAGGTTTATGCAAATGGCATATTGCTTACGGATGCATCAGGAAAGGCAGTTGTTAAACCTGGTAGAAATTCAGATGGTAAGAAACAAGATGGTTATGAATTTACTTATTCATTGAAAGATTATAGTGTAACAGAGACAGAACCTCTTGTGATAAGACTTAACCTCTATGGTAGTATAAGTACTAAGACATGGGGTATTGCAGACCTTAAGGTAACAGGTACAATTAAGGATTATGTAATTACAAACGTGTCTAATCCTAAGGCAGAGAAGGGAACATGGGATGAAGCAAACGAGAAGTGGAACTACACACTGTCTTGTGCTTCCATGGACTTTGCTAAACTGAACTACCAGATTGACGAAGAGGCTGTACAGAGTAATCAGACAAATCCAGTAGCTATCAAGGTTGCTCCTGGTGCTACATTGAAGTATTGGGCATCAGATCCACGAGAGGGTGATGAGCATCTTGAAAACTCTGAGGAGATTACAGAAACTGTAGCAGAAAAGCCTGCTACTGCAACACCTTCTATAACTCTCAGTAAGTACGATGTAGCTACCCATAAGTACACTCTAACTATCTCTGGTCAGGATGCTGAGGCTACTGTTTATTATACAACCGATGGTAGTGACCCTGCAACTTCAGATATAAAGCAGACATATAGTGCAGCACTCGTACTGGATCCAGGAACTACTGTAAAGGCTATTGCCGTGCGCAACCACTATGCTTCTTCACCAGTACTTGAAACTCTAGCACCAGCCATTAACCTTGGCATCGCAGAGACCTTCAAGACCACTGGCTCAGGTTCTTCTGACGATGAGGCGAAGGGCAAGGATAATATCCTCGTTTCTGGTACAATAGGTGCAGATAATATCTCTGGTATTGACGGTGCAACAGGTCTGAAATATACTACGAGCCGTGAAGTAACTGTAACAGGTTCTACAAAGGTTAAGGGTATTCAGATTGACGTTCACGATGGCTTCGTTGTTACAGAGGTACAGGTCAACAATGCATACTCTAATGACAAGTCTAAGAGTACAAAGATTACCGCTGTTTATGTTGACGGTGTTAAACTTGATGATTTTGAGGCGAAGGAACTGCCTGCAAGTGGTTCAGGTAGCATAAAGTTTGCTATTGAGGGTATTACAGCGACAAAAAATATTATCCTTGAGACCTCTTATGACAATGATAAAGTAAATCAGGCTCGTGCTGCAATATCTCTTGTTTACGAGTTCGATGACCAACCAACTGGTGTAACCATCACAGACTCAAAGAACAGCGAGGATGTAATTACTCTCGAAGGTGATGATTTGGCTGCGTTCAAGACGAACCATACTTACACCGTTGATGTAAACAAGATGTATGCAGAAGACCCTATCGTTAAGATTACAACAGAGAAGGGATATGAGTATATCGTTCCTGCTGGATATATTGAGACTGAAGGGGATAAACTGACACACTTCACCAAGTCTTTCGTAGGTGTAGAATATACTGTAAAGGCTAAGGTCAATGCCGTGAAGTCTCCAAACATTGAGATTGCCGAGAATATGTCACTCAAAGGTGGCTACAAGGTTACACTCAACTACAGTAAGGAGGACGGCATCTATCCGTACATTCAGATAGATGGTGGTGAATGGGAGGTTTACGACCCTGAGAAGGACTACTATGCTATTGGTACTGTTAAGTCTAAGATGAAGTATGGCGATAGTCAGAGTCTGGAGACAACCCCTCGTGAAGAGGCATGCCCAGACAACGACTTCATCGCTGGCAAGCCATTCGCGGTATATCTCTATGTCAATGGCTATAGCGATAATCAGGTGGGTGCTCAGGCATACAACAATGAGAGCTTCACGACTGACCCTATTTATAAGGCTATTGCAAACCAGTATAACGTTATTCCTCTCAACGTAAGCAACAACGATGCTATCCTTGATAAACGTCCTGACATCAACGATGCTAAGCTCGTGGTAATCACTGAGACGCTTGGTGGTTCCGGTAGCGTGGAGATTGAAGGCGTTGGTAACAAGTCGAACATGATGGCTTTGACACTGAAGCGCGATGTGCTTGATAAGACAAACGTGCTCAACCTGAAGATGTTCTTGAACGGTTCTTCTTCTGCTAACAACCAGCGTTGGCAGTGGGCACAGCCTCGTGCTATGGCATCAGAGTTGACAAGCATTATGCCTTGCACTCCTGACGGTGGCGGTATGTACGAGATATTCGGTAATGCAACAATGTCTCGCGATGCTTCTATCAACCTCTGGGATGACATCAACACAGAGAACATGCTGTACCACTTGCAGCCTGTCTTCAACTTCAACGAGGAGAACGAGAATCTTCCTAACTTCAAGCCTCTGGCTCTCGTCATTGACCCAGAGGAACCAGAAGATCAGAAGGAGGAGTATCATGCTATACATTTCTACGAGAAGAACGGCTTCCAGTACGCAGCCTTTGGTCTCTCTATCAATGAATGGAAGCAGTATAACAATAATGTATATGCTATAATCGATAAAATCGGAGAGATGATTGCCAATGATCGTCCTCTCGACTCTAAGCTTGAGGGTATTGTTGCGCCAAAGATCACTGACAATGGCGACGGTTCCGCTACAGTGATGAACAACAACCTCAACGCTGATACATATTTTGTGGTTTACACTCAGACTGAGTATGATGCTCTGAAGGATGCAGAAACAGGTTTAGTTGCCGTTCCTAATGCCGATAATATTATCAACGGCAGCGTTTCTGGTCACACTACGTTCCACGCTAACGAAACAGACTTCCAGACTCAGAAGTTTACAGAGAAGATGTATATCTTTGCTGCGTCTAAACTCGGTGCTGACGCTAAGTCTGCTGTTGTTCTAGGCGAGGTAGAGGGTAACAGCATCCGCTACGTCATCCGTGAGAACGATGACCCTGAGGCACAGGGCACTGTGGCTAAGTATCCATTCGACCTCAGCGAGAACAACGGCACCTTCATCATGCCTTACAACCAGTCATGGAAGAAGGATGGCTATACAGTAACTGCATGGGAAGTTGTGAAGTCTAGTGATGCTAGTATGGCTAGTGGTACTATATTAGTTCCTGGTCAGGAGGTTTCTGGACTCACTCAGGATATCACTGTCAAGGCTATTTGGACTGAGAATACTCATAAGATTACAGACCTCAGCAACTCCGAGAATAAGAATCAGCGCACCGTAACATGGGAGTTCCTTCAGTCTAAGGGTGCTCCAGCCCTCTCTCTGGAGAACAAAGCAGGCAACATGCAGGCTATCCTCGTTGGTCAGGCTAAGTTCAGCGATGGCACGTTCATCGATGTTCCTATGACTGTGAACACCGATAACCTCGCTACTCTCCCTGACAACGGTACAGAGTATCACGGTAAGTTCAACAACACCAGCACCAACTGGGCTAAGACTCTTGAAACAACTGATGCTGGTACATTCACCGGCTCTGACTATGCACAGGTACGTACTGGTACACAGTTCACGTTCCCTATGGTCTATGGCTCTAACGTAGTCTATAAAGCTGTAGAACTCGTGGAGTCAGTAAATGGCGTGGCTAACGGCAATGTTAACCGTTCGCAGATTTCACAGTCGTATATCACTGACGGTTCTAAGAATGCCGACGCCCTCAACTACTGGCGTCTCTCTAACCCTGGCTTCGAACTCACTCCGGGATGGGTGGACGGTGTCCTCCAGCCTAACAGCGCGGTTGTCATGAATAATGGCAAGGCAACGCTCGCAAAAACTTCGCCTACATACGATAAGTATAAGGAAAGTATGGGTGCTATGGGCTATGACAATATCCTCTATGATGAGGATAACGAGCATAACGCCATCGGTGGTAACTTCAACTATGGTGGTCTTATCTACTACGATGGTGAGGCTACAGAAGCTACCCTTACATCAGTGGAGAGTGCTCAGTACGTACATGTAGGCGAGAGCACAGGCAAGACAGAGGGCGGTCTTAACTATGGTTCTGTATTCATGCAGAGCTTGAGCGTGACCTACCCAGCTCTCTACGACCTCACATGCACATGGGTAGCTGTTGGTAACTCTGACGGTAAGGACATTCATAAGAGTGAACTCGACCCAACGGAGAATCCTGGTAAGATAGAGAAACTCAACGACCCACGTCCTAACTGTGGCGGACGTTATGTTCAGTATGATGATGTAGTCCTCAAACTCACACCGTCATACGGATACTATGTTGATGTGGATGATAATCCTGAAGCAGAAGGTGAAGATGAGAAATACTTCTTCCTGAAGAATGGTATGGAAGCACATTCTCCACTTGCGCTTATCGGTAATAGCCAGGTATATCGCTATAAGGATGCAGGCTATGCTGACTATAGTGACGACATAAAGGCAAACATCCCAGAGGATGGTGCTTACATCACGATGAAGGTTCAAGACATCGACCTCGTGGTGAGCATGAAGAAGTGGCCTACGGTGAAGTACAAAGTTGAGGCATATCCTTCAACTCAGGGCTACATTACCTTCAACACAGGTAATGGTCGTCCTCATAAGGATGAGTACAAGGAATTCCCTGTAGGCAAGACTATCTATGTCACTGCACATCCGAACACTGGATATAAGTTCAAGGAGTGGAGGAGAAATACAGGTGATGGAGAATTGATAAAGGAAATTTCTCCTGCAATCCCTCACATCACTTTCGGTGATGGTAAGATGGTTAACCCATTTGATCCAACAGACTTCCTTGAGACTAATGAGTTGATGTTCGTAGCTGGTACAGACAACCATGGAAATGACAATGGATTCACTTACGTTGCTGTATTCGAAGAAGGTAAGACTGGTACTGGTTACTATGAGTTTGACAAGGCTCTCCTACAGACAGCAGAAGGTCAGGATCATACGACAATGCAGCCTCTTCCTATAACCTCTGACGACAAGAATAAGTTCCCAACAGAGTTTGAAAGTAAGGCTCTCAACATCCCTGAGTACTATACTCTCTTCAAGCCGGGTTACACTCTTGACCACTGGGTGGTGATTAAGGGTGATAATAACGATGTTGATGGCAAGAATGTCTTCACACCAACAGAGGTTGATGGTAAGTACCAATACGACAAGGTATATAAGATTGGTACATTCTATCCATTCGAGGAGGAGAACGAGAAGGTACACCTCGTGCCTGTCTTCACAGAAAACACTACATCGTATGACTATCGTGCTACTCCGGTTGACATCACATGGGATCTGCGTGTGGCGGAGAATGCTCAGCGCATGACTTTCAAGCCAGGCGTTGACGGTACTACTGCTACCACTAAGATTTACTATTCTACTCATGCAAAGATCAATGGTAATGTGCTAATCGATGTACCGCTGACCATTACTCTCGGCAAGAAGGGTAAGCTTGTCAATGACATTGAAGAGGAGGATAAGTGGTGCGCTATGGGCGAAGGCACTCAGATAGAGATTCCTTCCGGTCTTGGCGCTAAGTTCACTATCGCTTCTCTCTCTAAGATGGAGACAACAACCATTGATGGTGTCGTTCCTACAAGCTACACGGTAGATAAAATTGATGATGTGGACGTTTATCTCTACACTTATACTACAACGAGTGAGGCTACAAGTGTGACGCTTAAGATAGGCGACGACTACACATATTATAAATATATACGCGCGGAACTCCCTTCTGCAGATGCAGTGCCTCTCACTGTAACTGTGAATAACGATGCATTCGGTACGGTAGCGATTGAAAAGGCTCGTACTACGGCTGATACAGAGGATAATATTGCACTCCTCAACAAGATTAATGACACTAAGACTCCTATCCAGTCAAGGGCTATCAATAGTGGACACTCATACACACTCGGCCTCGGTACTATCGTTTCGCTCCATGCTAAGCGTGAGCACCTCTACGTGCTCGACTACTTTGAGGATGGCGAGGGCAATAAGTACTATTATAACAAGAATGATGAAACAAAGCATCTCACAGTCAAGGATCAGGACGGTAAGGATATCACGGCTGCTGCAACAGCAGTGGATAAGTATCTGAAGATGGAGAAGGTTCAGGACTTCAATACCATGACTTCCCTGAACGACATCCAGCTGACTTTCCAGGTTCAGTCTTACAGTGAGTCTATGCATGCCGTATTCAAAGAGAACACGCTCTATCAAGTTAACTACACCTCTGGTGAGGAGGCTGAGGGTGAGGCTCCTGGTATGACACTCGTTGAGGAAGGTGAGTCATTCATGGTACCTGCTGAGAACCATCACCTCTATGTTGACGGTCAGACGCTTAGATACTGGATTGACGAGGATGGTAACAAGTATGATCTCGGTCATAGTTATACACTCGGGGTTAATGGTGTGCCTAAGAAGGATATCTTCCTTTCTCCTGTCTTCAAGGTTAATGATTTCACCGTTATGAACCTTGATGCTACAGCTACTGCTATGTGGCCTCTGTCGCGCAAGGGTGGGGCAGGCTATGAAGGCAATGGCGACATCGTTATCAATTACGAAGGCATCAACGGCATTTATGTTACACCATTGAAGCTTTCTGACGGTAGTTTCATCGACCTCAAGATGGACATCAGAGGCGAGAATGGTAAGGCAAATAACGTGAATAGTACAGATCGCTGTCAGGTTAACTCTGGCACAGTCTTCGGTCTGCCTTCTTCAAGCAACTGCACTATAACGCTTAACTCTGCTAACTCTTCTATCTCTGCGAAGATAGATGGTACAGCTGTTGAGGGACAACAGACTGTTTATAGAGACTACACTGGTGATAAGACTCAGATTGACGTTGAGTTCACTGGCAACACTTACCTCTATGAGGTTGTTGCTGAATATAAGCCTGTATCTACCGATTTGCCAGAGCTTGACTACGCTACAGTGGGCAACATCTCTCTCGGTGCCCTCGGCACTCCTCTTGCAGGTGTAAAGCTGAGCACGCTGAAGAGCGAAGGCGAGGTAAGTGGCGTTCCTGCTGACCTCAGTAACTCTACTACAGGCATCATGCCAGTGGTTAGGGGTACAGCTACACTTGGTGGTTACGTTGATGTTATCCAGGCTACTATCGACAACCCTGTTGCTACGATGCTCGTAAAGACAAGAGACGGTGTGACTGTCAGCGTATATAAGATAAAGTTCAACGTGACTTATCCAACTACTGCTCCACGCGTTACCGACCTTAAGATTGACCGCAAGTATCAGTGTGACCTGAAGGCAATGTATGACCATGCTATCACGGACACTCGTGTAGATGGTACTAACTATATCAATGACGAGACTTACCTCAAGCACCTCGGTGTGGATGGTGACAATGCGGCCAATGAGCGCGTAGGTATCAATGGTGTTATAAACATCAAGTTCAGCACAAAGATGGCTGAGACAACAATCCCTGCTACTACCTTCCAAGCTCAGAACGGCAAGGCTACTCTCGGTCAGGTAGTATATGCCCTTGAGGGACAGACATTGACCTTTACATATAAAGGACTTAAGACTGATACAGAGTATGACTTCATCATACCAGCTGGCACATTCAAGGATGTCTTCTATGCTGAGTCAGATGGTGCCAATAAGGATATTCACGTCTATAACGAGCCTATCCGCCTCCACTTCACAACCGTGGAGACAGCTATCGCTACTGATCGTCGCGTGATTAACTATGTGGTAACCCACAACCAGGCTTCTCACTTTGATGTTGCGCAGGCTAAGATGGTTGCTGATGGTGAGGCTGTTCAGGTTGCAAGTAACGATCTTATCAAGAACCTTGAGGCGGCAGACATACCTTACGGAACTCTCGACCATGGTGTTGAACTTGCCAATGCATACAAAGAGGCAGGTAAGCGCTTCTACATCTTCGTGCCAGACGGTGAGTATCAACTTATGGGTAACGAAGCGATCAAGTCGCTTTCAAGTGCTCCTATCGGTGAGGATGGCAAGTCTCTCACGCTCGGTAGCATGGAGAATATCTACAATGGTATCACTACCATCTCTCACGACAACATCTCTATCACCGGTCAGAGTCAGGAGAAAACCATCGTCTATAACCACCCTGCGTTCGAAGGCTTGTCTTATGCCTCTACACTGAAGCTCAATGGAGGTATTGCTAACTTCTACGCTCAGGATATGACGCTCCAGAACCGATTCGACTTCCTGCGTTGCAGAAAGGTTTCTTCTAAGGGTGTGGCTCCTGCACTCTGGGATCGTAGCCATAAGCCAATCTTTAAGAATGTGAAATTCGATTCTTACCAGGATACGTACTACACGAATGCTAACAGCCAGCTGGATGATACCCGTGGCTACGCAGAGGATTGTACAATCATGGGTTACGTCGATTTCATCTGTGGTGATGGTGACCACTGGTTCGAGAACTCTAATATAGTGGTTCGTCAGGGCGTAGGCTCTACTGCTACAAACATGTTTGCACCACGTCAGTACGATACTCAGAAGTGGGGGTACGTCATGAACAAGTGTACATTCTCTGCTGAGAACAACACTGCGTTCGATGTCAACAACGGCAAGATGACTATTGCCCGTCCATGGGCTAACTCTCCTGCTGAGACGCTGAAAGAGTGTAAGTTTGATGTCCTCTCTACAGATGATGGCTATAAGAAGATGACGGGTGGTGGTCTCGTACTACGTATGCAGGAGTATAAGTCATACGACTCAGACGGCACTATCCTTGATCTCTCAAAGCGCTCACTGCGTAACTCTACACCAGGCATCGGTTCTTACGACGCTGTTATGACACCTTCTAAGGCTGCAGAGTATAACCTCTTCGACGTCATGGGTGGCGAAGATGGTTACGACCCAACGCTCTACACTGCTCAGGTGAACATGACTGGCAATATCAAGCAAGATGACACTTCTCTCACATGGGATGATGAAAGTGATGCTCTCTGTTACTTCATCTTCCGCAAGGATAATGAGAGTGATACAGAGTGGAAACTCTTCGCAGTTACAGCCGATACAGAGTATGAACTCGACGACAACCAGCTCAACAAGTGGTTCTGTGTTCGTGCTGCCAACCAGCGTGGCGGTCTCGGCGAGGCTACACAGGCATTCCAGTACAAGGCTCATGAGTCTTACAAGCGAGCTCTTGTCAGCAATAATCAGGTTGTCAACGGATGGCGATGGTCAACAATCTATCTTGACTTCAACGCCAAGGCTCCTGTCGTACAGCATGAGGAAATAGTAAATGGCGAGTTGAAGATGGTTGACGACATCTATGTTTATGCTCTCGTTAGACTTGACGCAACACGCCTCTTCTTCCAGCGTGTAAAGACGATGGAGAAGAACTGTGGTTACCTTATCAAGGCTCGTCCACGCCCAGAGGAATACGTCTTCAAATATACAGAGAAGGAACCTCTCTACTATACTTCTAACGTCGATGATGGCATGACTCTCGAGCAGTATCGTGCCACTCTTGAAGCCAAAGGCATCACTGTGGCTGATCAGCCAATGTTCAGCTTCATGAATGGATCGGTTGTTGACCGCTCTGCTTCAGGTCTTGCAGGTTACACTCTGTCAAACAAGACATCATACGGTCTTGGTTTCTACAAGTATGTCGGCAGCACTTACAATGCATATTATGCATGGCTCGATGCCGAATATGTAGCAGAGGCTCAGAAGGCTCTCGCTGATGGTCAGTTGGACAATGATGCTGATGTCAACGAACAGGCAGCTGCCAAGACTGGATATATGAAGATGGTTTTCAACGATGACCTTATCATTGAAAAGCCAGATCCTGACGATAATAATCCTTCAACGGATCTCGAAAATCCATCTACGGATGACGACGATGACGCTATAACCGAGATTAACGGCATACGTAACAATGACGACAACGGAATTGTTATCTATAATCTTTCTGGTCAGCGCGTTGACGCGTCAATGCTCGTGCCGGGTGAGGTCTATATCATCAATGGTAACAAAGTAAGATACTAATATAATAATAAACACCACATACAATATTATATGAAGCATACTAACATTGCCCTCCTCATGTTGCTCCTCCTATCAGTAGGAGCTAGCAAGGTGTGGGCAGGAGAAGAAAGCATTCCCTATACAGATTCACTTGCTATGGCGGAGGTAGAGCCGATTGACGCTCCGTTGTATTCGGAACCAAGTCCTGAGGCTTCTATAGCCATGGCTCCAGAGCTACCCGCTCTTGATGAGTTGATGGCTATGGATGCAGAAACGGATTGGGATGGAACGAATTATTCTTTCAAGGAAAATGACTTCGTAAGCGAAAACTTGGCTGTTGATGGTCATGACGGTAAGTCGTGGGACAAGGCTTATGTCATCACTACAGCGCGACAGCTTGCATACTTTGCGTGGATTGTAAAGAATAACAAGACAGGACGTGCCTCTGCGTATTATTGGAAGCTCGGTGCTGACATTAATCTTGGTGGTCATGACTGGATTGCTTTTGGCGGAAATGCTGGTGGTGCGTTCCAAGGACACTTCGACGGACAGAACCATACTATCAGCAACCTTAACCTTGTTGTTACTAGCAACAGTAACTACGGTCTGCTTACAACCATCCAGGGTGCAAGCGCATCTTCTCTTGCAGAGGTGAAGAATCTGAATTTCAGTGGTGTTACCTTTACTTCTGCTGGCACACGTAACGGTACTACTCGTCTTGGCGCTTTAGCAGGTTATGCCAAGCAAGCTAATATCTCTAACGTGAATGTCAGTGGTGTTACCTTTACTGTCAGTGGTGCTGTCTCAAGCAAAAACGAATTTGGTGGCGCGATTGGCTGTATGGAAAACAATACTACTCTTACTAATGTGGATGCAACAGGCGTTACGGCTTCATTCTCAAACACTACTACAGGTCTTTATGTTGGTGGTATTGTCGGTGCTTCCACAGGTACAGCAAACACCAACTCTATGACAGGTTGCGATGCCAAGACCGTAAAGATTACTCACAGCAACAACGTCACTGGTACTACATATATGGGCGGTCTTGTTGGTAATGCCAACAACAGCCTTAGCGTCATCAACAACAATACCGTTGATGGTCAAGTAGAAGTAAACGATGGCAAGGGCTTTGATGTAAGTGTTTCAGGAACCACAGTGAACTTCTATGCTGGTGGTCTTCTTGGCTATACAGTTGGTGATGGTCATGAGGTTAAAAACAATAGCGTAGAGAAGGTGTATATTACAAATACAGGTACTATCAACGGTGGCCGCTTAGGTGGTTTTATCGGTTATGCTCAATCTAATGGAACGGCAAGCAAGATATTGATAAAGGGTAATAGCACCTCTACCATTAACATTACTGTCAATGGCAACACTGCTGCTACTCCATATCTTGGTGGTTTCATAGGACAGGCAAAAGGTCAGGTATCTCCTAATAACCGCACACTCATCGAAGGCAATACCGTTACAAATCCTACAGTAACTATGAACGGTGTGGTAGGACATGCATTCTATCAGGGTGGCTTCATTGGCTATGTAGATGCAAATACCGATGTATATAATAATAAGGTGTCTTCACCTGCCGTCTCTATCACCAACACAATCAATGCAGCAACTTACGTTGGTGGTGCTGTAGGTGCGCAGGCTAATTACACCACTATTGACGGAATGTATGTCAATGGTGGTACAATCACAGGTCCTACCACAGACGTAAATGTCAATAACAACAAGAACTTCATGGTCGGTGGCTTCATCGGTATGCAGAACAGTTCTGGTACTACAGCTTATCAGCCTAACCAGTTCAAGAACATTGCCGTTCAAGATCTGACCATCAACCTTGCTCACTACGTGCCAGCAACAACCATCAGCAACCATAAGTTTGCAGTCGGCGGTATCGCAGGAACAGTCAATATTCCTAACCAGGATGCTAACGGACTTCGTGGTATGCCAGAGAACCTCATCGCCAAGGGCGTGAAGATCTATGCACCGTTCGCTGCTACCAGTCCTACGGTGGCAAACTTCAACAATTCGAATGCCACATACAGTAACTACACTAGCGAAAATGTAACAACTGTAGATGCCGTTGAGCGCAGCAAGAGCGGTTCATGGCTCTATTCTGACTATCAGCTTGGTCTGTCAACAAGCGTACTTGAGGGAACACTTGCATATAACGCTACGGCTACAGCCGGTAAGGTAAGAAAGAACTTCTCTGCAACTCCTACAGCGGATAGCGGTGGAGACACCAATCTGAAATGGCTCACCGTTAATGATAACACATTCCTGAGGAAGAATCGTTATCTCGACAACGAGCGTGAGTCAAAGACAGTTCTGTGGTGGACACGTACAGATAACAACGCATCATATGCTAACAACGACATAGAGCAGAACCTCTATCCACAGAGCGGTAATACAGACAAAAATCCATTCAAAGACACAGAGTGGAAGTATTACATGTACTTCTATCAGGGTGTAGCCAACGCAAAGCATGTTGATGCTGCAAAGGCTGACCTGATTATCTCTGGCATCAACGCCAACGTGACAGAGGCTGCAAAGGCAACGCCACTGACACTTTCTATCGTCAACGAACAGGAAGGCCAGCGTGGCTTCGCTCCTCGTACTATCACCGTTACTCCATCATCGGCTGTTGACAGCTATAAGTGGTATGTTGATGGTGTGGAGCAGACTGCCACAACCAACAGCATCACTGTCAAGCCACACTGGAAGCTCGGTAAAAACATACACGTCAATGCTATCAAGAGCGGTCAGGTTGTTGCTTCTGCTGCATACGCCCTGAAGGTTGGTGTGTTGAAGACAAAGAATGAAGCAGGAACGGATGTTGAGGGTATGTCTATTGATAACCGTGGTACAAAGGACAATCCTTACATCATTGACTGTGAAGAGGCATTGCGCCAGCTGTCTTACCTCTCAACAATAGCTACAGGAACACGTTGGGAGGGACTTACAATGCCGGCAGCACCATACTTAACCAACCAGTCACAGGGACACTACAACCGCGCATACTATGAAATGGATGCCGACATCACCATGGGAAGCGAGTCATTTGTTCCTATCTCTCACATGGGTTATAGCAGCTCTGGTTCTGATGGTACATATAGTGCTAACTGGATATTCCAAGGCGTGTTCGATGGTAAAGGCCATAAGATCTCAGGTCTTAAGATAACATGGGGCGCAGGTCAGTACAATGGTAATGATGTGCATGTATATCATGGTCTCTTCGGTGCTGTAGGTGGAGCAACCGCAGTAGCGAAATGGGGTGATGGCACTGTTATCAGTCCTACGGTTGTCAAGAACCTCAAGATTGCCGGTGCTACACTCACACACGATACAGAGAATACATCATTCTATTTCAACAACGGAACATCTGGCAACTCCAACAGCTGTTATGTCGGTGTGCTGGCAGGTATCGTAAGCAGCAACACCACTATACAGAATATCGAGATAAGCGGTTCAAAGATAATTGACAATGCTACAAATGCTCCGACTTATAAGCTGGCAACCCGTGGTCTTTATGTAGGTGGTGCTATCGGCTCTGTGCAGCATGCTTATGCTACAACTTCTACAGCTCCTACGGCTATTAACATCCAGCACATCGCTGCGCAGGTGGATATAACGCTGACAAATGCAGAATTTACTGACAATACAGCACCTGCTCAGGTAGGTCTGTTCAATGTCGGAGGTATCATAGGCAGATACATGGCAACCTCTGCAACTACAGGTCAGCCTGATGCTGCTATGCCTAAATACACTCTCTATTCTGGAACTATCAATGCTCCTAATGCATGGATAAGTCCTGTGCTTGGTGCATTGCGTTATAAGGATCAGAATAGTGGTGCGTTCAACAACTTCTCTAAGCAGTGGGAGGGTAACAACAACTCTGCGGAGTCACAGGTGACAATCACCAACGCTCAGTTCTACAACTTCAAGATAGGAACAACAGTTATCGACGATAAAACTCCTTCGAACACCTGTAAGTTAGGTTTCCGTACGATGGAAGCCCATGTCAATGGTACTGAAACACAAGCTAATTATCAGGCTGCAAAGTATCAGGGTGTTAACTACAATGCACGCTATGTTGCGAAGAACAGTACGCTAGAACTCCTCAACAAGGAGCGTACCGAAGGCTATAACTTCGTTTGGGATGGATCGTTTGTAAAGATGACAACAGATCCATACGTAGGACTCACACTCGTTCGCACAAAGGATAGTGAAGACAAAGATACCAATCAATTCTCTGCCGTGATGGAGGGTGCAGAACCTGACAGCTACACATGGCAGGTAAGCTTTGATGGTACTAACTGGCACACTATTGATGGTGTGACAGGTAACACATACACCGTGCCTGTCAGCCTAAAGACAAAGTACGTAAAGGCTTCTGCAACTGTCAATGATAAGGATTATGTAACACTTGAAGATGTTGTCGTTGCCGACAAGGAACTCTGTAATCCTAAGATCACAAAGACGGAGAATGGAGACAATAGTGAGTTTACCTTCGCTCTGAATCAAAAGACTGATGCTCCGATGGCAAATCTCACAGCAACGTATCAGTGGTATCAGAAAAAAGGAACTCCTGTTGATCCTGCAGTCAAAGATACCAAACTGACTCTTGCAAATTCTACACTCGCATCAGATACATACAAGAATGTTGTGTTCTGTGAAGTCACGGTGAAAGAATTTAATGAAGTTGTCGGTACATATTTCATTGTTAATGGTGCTACCGTTGTTTATGTCAATGGTAACAGCTATGCCGGAAATGACGATGAGGGAAAGGTTGTACCAGTAGGCAATGATGAAAATACAGGCTTGACACCACAGAGCCCTGTCAAGACTCTGGATAAGGCATATTCGTTGCTAAAGACTGAGGCTGAGGGCGGTACCATGGACAATAATATCATAGTCATAATGGGCCTCCTGAACGATGATTACAAATTCCAGAGCGACAGCGAAAAGCCTGCAACCCTCACAGGCAAATACAACAACCATGACTATAAAGGTGTGATACGCCTCACCATGGTAAATCCTTCAAATGGCGGTGAGCATGTGTTGAACCCGATTGGTCAGACAGGTAAGAAAGGTTCCAACTGCTATGTCCTTGGTGATACGCAGTTTGAGAATCTCATATTCGAGGGTAAGCCGACTGATGGTAACTGCTTTATCGAGCTTCATGGTCGTGACGCTATCTTTGGTAAAGGATTGGTGATGAAGAACTTCAATAACCTTTCCCTTAATCATGGTAACATGAATTTGGCTGAGACTATTCCTGAACTTACCATTATCCTTTATGCAACAAACCTTAGCGAAGACCGTATTCAGAAATACACCAAGAGAATTCATGACCGAGGCAAACCTCAGACTGTTACCTTCAAGTCAGGACACTACGGCCGTTTGATGGCAGGACGTTTCACACAGGAATTCTTCTATGGCTATGTAAAGAATGATGTTAACTGGGTAAATAATACAGCTTACTCAATCCTCGGTTCTGCAGAATATCCTGTTTGGGCAGAAGTTAATGTTGAGATCGCTGAAGACAACGAAATGACAGATCTTAATGGTACTACTTACAGCCGTGATATCAACGCTGTCATTGCCGGTCTTACCGATGGCAGTATGTATGGCGACTACACCATCAACTTCCATGGTGGTAACGTGGCGTATATCGTAGGTGCCAACCAGGGTAACCCTGTTAGAAACGGAAAATCGACATATACTCCTCTTGGTGGAAACTCCGGTCTGTGGGGTCAGTTCCCTAATGCTTCTTTCTTCGGACGCAGTGTTATAAATATAGACCAAAAGGAAGGTGTAAAAGGAATAACCGTGGGTAATCTTTATGCTGGTGGTTTGGGACGTAAGGTTCAGACTGGAGATGCTACTGCTACTGTTGATATGTATGTATATGGCCACACTGAGGTTAACGTAAAGAATGGTACGATTTCTGGTAGCGTATATGGCGGTGGTGTAGGTGGTGTCCTCGGTGTTAACCCTTGGGATGCTCACGTACCATACGCAACAACTGCTGCTGATGATGCTGTTAATAGAGCCATAGTCAATAAGGTGCAGTATGGTGACACAAGATTCTCCCCTACTTGGACCACTTTAATGACCACAGCCTCTGATATGGCGAAGGTTAGAGTGTATAACCTTAAGGAAGACGGCAGTGGTTATGACAAGGATTACCTCGACCTTAGAAATACTTCTACTACTGTCAACGTCTCTGGTGGTACGGTTAATGGTAACGTATATGGCGGTGGTTACGGCTTTGTACAGGATATGCCAAATGATGCAACAATGCAGGGCGTAGGTTCTGTCTTCGGTACAACAAACGTGAATATCTCTGGTGGTACTATCAATGGTAATATCTACGGCGGTAGTCAGGGACATACCCAGTACTACAACCAGACTAATAAGTACGGCCAAACCATCAACCATATTGCCGAGAT
This sequence comes from Prevotella sp., assembly GCA_045597565.1. Lineage (GTDB taxonomy): Bacteria > Bacteroidota > Bacteroidia > Bacteroidales > Bacteroidaceae > Prevotella. Next base: position 41,514 of record JAZLKJ010000162.1, read on the forward strand.
GAACGGTACCGTTAATGTGCGTATCACAGGTTCGGAAGAAAAATGCCCTATTATCAATGGTGACATCTATGGTGCTGGTAAGGGTATTCCTTCTTCTAACACACAAGATTACGAGCGCATTGCTACAACGGGTAACAACGACTTGGGTAGTGAGTACAAGAGTACCGTCAATATAACCATCGACATTCCTGACACCAAGGTGATAGAGGGTAATGTCTATGGCGGTGGTCAGATGGGTGCTGTCGATGGTGACATCAACGTTGTTATCAACGGTGGTCAGATCAACGGTAACGTCTATGGCGGCGGCAAGGGTGAGAAGGGTCATCTGACGAAAGCCCGCGTTAATGGTACAACAAATGTCACATTAGGTTACTAAAAGCCAGACAGGAATCTTAAACGAAATCTAGACAATAAGATAAATGTTTATGAAGAACAAACTATATATATCTACGATAGTTGGACTGCTCCTTATGATGGGGGCAAGCACAACCTCGTATGGACAGATAGTAAAGGGAAAAGTCTTCGGTGGCGGTCAGTTGGCACAAGTCAATGGCGAGGCGACGAAGGTTAATGGCGATGCGGCTGATGCAGCATGTAATGTCACTATAAACTCCGGTGAGGTGTATGGTGAGGTATATGGTGCAGGCGAAGGCGTGACAAGCTATGATAATGCCGTGCAGGAAGGAGATCGTCCTAATGTAGCAATGGTTACAGGTGATACGAAGGTTCATCTGGGCACTGGTCGCGGCGGTGGCGGTACAGCTTGGCAAGATGTCTTCGGTGGCGGTGCACTGGCAAAGGTTAAGGGCGATACATACGTCAGCATGTCTGGTGGTCACATTGCTGCTAACCTCTTCGGTGGCGGAGAGGGAGATATCAAGAAGAACGGTGATGTATATGATCGTTCTACTGGTGCTCTTGTCATCACTTCAGCAGATGTTACGGGTAATACAAATGTGGATATTACCGGTGGTGACATTATATGGGACAGAACGTCATCGACAACTCCTTCAAGTTTCACAATTAATACTTATACTTATACAAAAGAACTGACAGATTCTGAAACTGGTGAGAAAACTGTATTCACTCAGGTGTACGTTGGTTATGTTCCCCCTATAAACAATGACGACCTTCTTAATGATGGTTATGAACGTACCATAACGCCGGAAGAAATATCTACTGTTGAAGGTGAGATTGTCTATTGGGATGTAGAGAAGAAACATGAAGACAAAAAGTCAGGAAAGACTTATGATAATAATGAAGACATTATAGAGGTTGACGGAGTGAAGTATGCCTACAACCGTTTCTATAACGATACTGAACACCGTTTCCAAATCAAGCACAACATCTTTGGTGGCGGTTATGTGGCTTGTCGTGTAGGTACATACGATGCTTCTGGAGAATTACAGAACAAGAAGGATGAACATAACGCAGATCTTCTTGACGAGGAAGGCAATGTTGTTCCTACAGGTCGTGCTCGAGTATCTATGGTAAGCGGTCTGTTCGGTGCTGACCTTATGGGTACTGAGCAGTGGAAGAAGGCTTACAACGATAATCAGGATCCTCACTTCTATGTATTCGGTGGTGGTTATGGCGCATATACCTCTGTCGGTAAGACGCAGGTACAGATTGGTGTCAACGATGTAATCTTAGAAGCTGCTGGTGAAACTACAGAACAGTGGGCTCCTGCAGGTTCAAGACTAGAGGATGACAGCAAGGCAATGGCTAAGGTAATGCGGAAGGCAAATAGTAGTGATGAGACGGAACTCGGTATTGCCGACCAGAGCTATGGTGAGCCAGGTTATACTGTCCTTGGTATCCTTGGTGGTGGTTATGCAGGTATCGTAACAGGCGACACTGATGTACGTGTCGGTGGCAACACCTTCATGCACCGTATCTATGGCGGTGGCTACGGACAGCTTGATGCCTATAACGAACTCACTGCTACCGATAAGATATACAAAATAGGTACAAGCGGAACAGAATACGGTCGCGAAGACCTCGGTATGGTAATGGGTAACACATACGTGAAGACCGACGGTGGCTTCGTACAGGGTGACATCTTCGGTGGCGGCGCTGGTGTGGAGTCTGCACACAATAATGGCGGAACGTATGAGGTGCCTTATGTATATAACCCAGAGACAAAGAAGAACGAATATACAAAAACTGTTGACAAGAACTTCACGATGGGTGAGGTAAAGGGTGCTACAGAGGTTGAGATAACAGGTAGCACTTTCGTGCAGCGCTCAGTATTCGGCGGTGGCGACGTTGCAAATGTGCTCGGTGGCACTGTTGATACAGATGACGATAAAGCTCCTCAGCAGACATCAACTGTTACTGTCAAGTCTGGTACTGTCATTCAGAATGTCTTCGGCGGTGGCTCTGGTCGTTTGGCTTATCAGGTTAACGGCGTTACTGACAATGCCATTGCTATTGGTGGCATAAAGGGTAACACTCTTGTGACTATTGAGGACACCAAGAACGAGGAAACTGGTGATGTGTTATCACGTCCTGTCATCTACGGTGGCATATATGGTGGTGGCGCATACGGGCAGATTGTCAAGACTAATAATGAAGCTGTTGATGGTAACACCGTCGTTAATATTAATGGCGGTAAGATTGGTGGCGATATCTTCGGTGGCGGTCTTGGTGAGGTTGATGGCGCAAACATCACTTCAGCGAACATTGCTGGCGAGACAAATGTTACCGTCAATGGTGGTAGCTACATGTGGGACGTTGTCGTTGATGCCAACGGTAACGAGAAGAACATAGACAAGAACTTGGAAGTCAATATGAAGGCTGTGAAGGCTGATGCAACACAAAAGACAGCCGGTTATTACATACTCAAGGCAGAGAATGTCTTCAGCCTCTCAGATATGCTGTTCAAGAACAAGGCAACAGGCAACTTTACTGATCATAATATATATGGTGGTGGTAACACTGCTTGTGTTGTATCAGGAAAGGCAAACGTGACTGTCAACCATGGAATGCTTGACGATGATCTCGGATATGCCGATTCTGACAAATGGTCGCTCGGTGCCTTCCTCCGCTATCTGATACTTGAAAACAAGGAGCATCCGCAGTTTGCTGTTCTCGGCGGTGGCTATGGTCCTAATACGATAGTAGAAAGCACTGATGTGAAGATTCAGATTGACAAGGATAATGTGTCAGGCTACGACAACACAGCTGATAAGGCTAAGTGGGATACGTTCTATAACGGCCTGAAGGATGAGTTTAATGCTCTTGACTCAGAAACAGTGGCTGAGCTTTATGGTGGCTCGGTAGGTTCCAATACCTTCGCACGCTATCTGTCATCGCGCATGTGCTGGACATTCGGTGTTCCTAACCACACCGTCCTCACCGTTGCCGGTGGTGGTATGGCTGGTTATGTCACAGGCAATACAAACGTAAAACTCTCCAACCACTCTGGAGCATTGCAAATCTTCGGTGGTGGTATCGGTATTCAGCCAACAACGGGCTTGACTACACAGGATGCTGCTGACGCATATACCTACGGACAGGTTGGAGGCAATACTACAGTAACGGTTAATGGCGGTGTTATCAGCCGTGGTGTATATGGCGGTGGCGCTGGTATAGCGTCTGTCAAGGTTGACGGCACTGGTAAGGTGCTTGCTGACCAGAAGGCTAACGGCACATACCGTGACTTCACCAACATTGCACGCGTGCTTGGCAAGACCGACGTGACTATCGATGGTTACACTACTGGTACTCTCGTTTTCGGTGCTGTCTATGGCGGTGGCGATGTGGCTAATGTGGGACAGACAGAAGCTGCTAAGGTAACTCCTGATGCAGGTGTCTATGCCGACTACGATCCTCAGGCAAATGTAACCATCAAGGGTGGTGTTGTCTTTGGTGAAGTGTTCGGTGGTGGATACGGCCGTACTATTGACGTATGCTCTACCGTTGGCGGTGACGATACTGTTGATGATGACAATCACGGATACAAGAAGGTTGGTGCCGTTTATGGCAATACCCGTGTGACACTGACGACCTCAGCGTACACAGAGGAAGAAGCTACCAACGAGAATGCTGCACATGTAGGTATGAGCGACTGGACAGATGTAGTACCAGGTACAAGCCTCAAGAACCCTTGGACATGGGCACGTATCTATGGTGGTGGTTCATACGGTAAGGTATATGGTAACACCGACGTGCAGATTGCTGGTGGTAACATCGGCTACAACATCTTCGGTGCAGGTGTCGGTTTCGTAGGAAGCAAGAATGGAACTGACGCCAATGGCGATGATGTTGATGTTCCTGTGCTCACATCTGCTGACGTAATGGGTAACGCCAACGTAAACATTACTGGCGGTGAGTTCTGTCTCTCACAGATGTGGAATTCTGAGACACGCTCTTGGGGTAAGGCGCATACCTACGAGGGCAACACATACAGTTCACAGTATGACCCTGAAACGAAGAAGTTCCTTGTCAACCATAATGTATATGCTGGTAGCCGCAACTGCGGTAAGGTTCTTGGCGGTACATACCTCACCATGACAAAGGGTCTCATCAACGGACAAACTGCCCTCGGTCATGACTATGACAACTCTGAGCCTAACGCCCTCTTCGCTCAAGCTGAATGGAAGAGTATCTACGAGAAGATTGGTTCGCCACACTTCTGTATTTTTGGTGCAGGATATGGTGAGAACACTACGGTAGAAGGTGATACGCACGTTGACGTCAACTTCACTGGCGATAACTTCAGCAAAGATGAGATTGATGCTGCCGTTGCTGCATCTACTGACGAAGCTGAGCAGACATACAAGCTCTTCAAGTCTTATCAGTCAGTGATGGACATCATCGGTGGTGGTTATTCTGGTAAGGTGCTCGGCAAGACCAACGTGGACATCGACGGTAACACATACATCCGTCGTGCCTTCGGTGGTTCGTTCTATGCTGCTGTAGGTCAGACCAACATCACCGTCAATCAGGTTTCTGCCGATGACATCTTCGGCGGCGGCATGATGGGTGACGTAACCGACGTGCCTGGAACGTCAGTTCCTGTTGCAGACCGTGGTAAGGTCAACCTCCGCATTGGTACTCCTGGCTCTGACAAGAATGACAATATCTTCATCAACAACAACGTATATGGCGGTAACGACGTATCGGGTGAGGTGACTGGTCAGATTACCGCAAGCATCTTTGGTGGTAAGATATATAAGAATATATATGGTGCCGGCAACGGTAACTATCTCTATGCCCTCAATGACAAAGTCGATAAGGTAACGACTAACGAGAACTATGTTGTCAATGGAGAAGATATAGGTCTCGTCTATGAGGTACCATTGCGTAAGGAGATGGAGTTCAGTGTGAAGTCTGCTACCGACGCACAGAAGATTGTGAATATCAATATCCACCGTCCGATGGCGGAGAAGGTTGTTCTCAATATTGCTGGTACAAGCACTAAGTCACTGACTATTGGAGGTAACGTCTTCGGTGGTGGTAACACAGCTACTGTAAGTACACTGAACAACGGTAATCGTCCATCCGTAACGCTGAATATCGGTAGCTACTGCACTATTGGTGGTGTATATATGGGTGCTGATGGCGAGGCGATGTTCCAGGAGAAGAGCGGCTTCATGGGTAAGTTCCAGAGCATCAACGGCGTTGACCTTACTAACGGAATTGACTGGTTGACTAACATCGCCAATAAGTCTATTGGTGAGAAATTCCTACCAGTGGCAAAGGCTAACCGTCCGAAGATCTATCCACACGTTCTTGACCTTTACTTCCAGCCTGTGGAGATGGCTGTTCAGCCAACACTGAACTGGGTGGGCTCAATCGCTGCTGACGGAACAACAACTGGCGGGGCTTCCAATCTCACTAATACCACCATCGGCACCTTTGTCTGTGGTGGTAACCGTGGTAACATGAATGTTGAGCCATGGAATGGAACGACAGCTAACTACGGTGGTAACGTAGCTGCTGCCGGTCAGATTGTCAACTACACATTCCCTGCAGGTCTTACCATCCAGAACCGTATCGTCGGTGGATGTAACAATGCCAACTACACTCTCGGTAAGGTTACACACGAAGGTGGTTACCTGCTTGGTGGACGTAAACACAGCGGTACAGAAATCAATCTCTTCGTGGAGTGTCAGTTTGATCCTCAGACAACAGCAGAATGGGTAACTGCTGCTAAGGGTAACAACGAGAAGATAGCAGAACTTTCTGCTGGTAACGTCTTTGGTGGATGTTACAAGTCTGGTACTATCAATGGCGATGTTAGTATTGACGTACGAAGCGATATGCTTGCGAATATCTCTGATGAAGTGCTCAAGGCTTCAAAGACGAACAACGTACCTGTGGCAAGTGTCTATGGTGCTGGCTATGGTATGGAGTCATTCGTTTATGGCGAGACAGAGGTGCTCTTCGGTAAGGGTACAAAGTCTTCTGTATCATCTTCTGCTGCAAAGGCAATGGGGCCGAAGAAGGCTGCACCAGTAATTACTTATGGTGCTACCGCCAAGGATGTATATGGCGGTGGTCAGCAGGGTAACCTCATCGGTAACTCTACTATCAAGGTACTCAACGGTCACATCGCTGGTAGCGTTGTTGGCGGTTCTTATGCTGGCTATATGTGGGGCTCTACACAGGTGCTTGTTGGTTATCCTAAGTACTACACCGTGAACAAATCTGGCACATATAACCTTAAGCGTGCTGATAAGTGGAATATTTCTGAGACTAACCACGATGGTTCTACTGCCATTAAGTATGACATCAAGCTCATAGAGGGTGATATCATTGCCGAGGAAGTTTACGATGCTATCAAAGATTACAATGCAAGTCAGACTTCTGCAAGTCAGTTCACTGTACATCAGATGACTCCTTCAGATGACTCTGGCATCAAATGGGATGACATCAACATCAAGATTGACGATGCTGCCTACGGTGGTGGCTATTCACTTGCTTCCGGCTCTTCTGTAGGTTCACAGACCTACACCGTGCTGAAGTACAATGATGAGCATAACCTCGATGCTGATATGACCAGTGATAAACTCACTGCAATGGGTGGCTCTTCTAAACAATATGGTGGTAATACCACTGTGCTCGTTTGGGATCATGCATCGGCAACATACGGAGATGGTTCTTCTGATAAGGAACACATCGCTATCTCTACACAGGAGATGAATGAAGTTAGTCTGGCTGATGGCGCCGACCTTTTCGGTTACTATTATAAGGATACTCAGGGCAACTATAAGTATGTTTATCAAGAAGGACAGTATAAGAAAGGTTCTGAAGATGACATTCCAAATAAGGTCTATAAGTTCGCTTATAAGTACGATGGCGATGGTGGTGTCTATGGCGACGGTCACCTCTCGTTTGCAGAAGGTTTCCGTGCTGGTGAGGTAAACGGTTATGGTTTCGCTGGCAGCAACCCTGCTGGTGCCAAGATTCTCAACACCTTCCAGCGTATGGATATGCTCCGCGTCAGCGACTGTTCTCTCGTACTCCTCGGTGCGTGTGACTATACGGTAAACGAGATTAGTACTACTCCATACTCTATCGCTCGTGTAGGTGAGTTGCAGATGAAGTCACCTAACGTAGTGACAAACGGTACTACCCTTAATGCAACTAGCGTTAACCGTTCACGTAACTTCGTAGGTCTGTCTAACAACATTCACTATGTGGGTGCCGTTACATCTGACGTTCAGTTTAATGCTGACTTCCATGACCGTGAAGGAACTCAACAGACTACTACTTATCGTGAGGAGAAGCAAAGCTACATTGATGGCTATTATAAAGAAGGTGCTAACAAGGGCCAGAAGGGTGTCTTCCAGAAGCGTAACGATGGTACTGCCAAGAACATGATTGGTATTGCATCTGGTTATGCAATGAAGATTCTTAATACCAAGACTACAGACAATAAGGGTACAGAGGAAACCTTCTATGGCCCTATCGTAGGTGTCGTTGAGGTAGCACTCACCAATACCCACGCTGATGAGGCTGGTGCATACGTCTATGCTGCTAACCTCCACCGCCGTGAAGCGGCAACCGAGGTATCTGATCCTAACTTCGTTCCTATTCCACATGTTGACGATGAGGACTTCCTTGAGACAACAGGTAACTTCGTCTTCCCTTATAATGCAGATGAAAACCGTTATGTCATCGACGACTGTTACAAGACAGAGTATGATTTGCAAGGTGCAAAGGAACATGGCTATCCAATCGACTCTAAGGCAGAGGCACACTACTGGTATGTAGCAGGTTGGGATTATTACTTCAATGCTCATATCACTGGTTACACATACAACGATCCTAATGTCTTCCATGCAGAGAACGATGGTTCAATGACTCTCGTTGGAACTATTGCCGGTACAGAGGTTAAGGTGGAGAACATCAAGTGGCGTAGCCTCCATGCTAATGCCGCAGAAGATGAACTTGAGAGTCGTAATACTAAGCCTGCAGACACTGATGGAAATGTTGACACTGATGGAAATGTTGATGCTGGTGGCAATGACGTAGCAGGTGCTTATAAGCTTTATATCGGTACTTCAGAAACAAAGAAGTATGATGCAACAACAGCCAATGCACCTTCTGCTGGTGCTTACTATGGTGCTGACAGCAAGAGAACTTCTCTGAGCTTCACCACTCCAGGAACTGTTGATACACCAGACTATGGTGTAGTTAATCAGGCTATGCTTGGAACAACCGTGGGTGCTGAGGATCATATCGTCATAGCATTGCAGGATGACGCCGACAACCATGGTAAGGATTACTTCAATGCTCACTTCGCAGAACCTTGCGAGGCTACTATCGTGCTGAGTGCTCCGGCTAAGAACAGTGATGGTACTATTAAGTATAAGTACAAGGTAGATGATAAGATTACAGCAGGTAACACCATTCCTTCAGATCGTTATGTTTATAATGATGTATCTGGTGAATACGTGGCAGCATCAGGCACTGCTGCTGAAGGTGTGGCTTACTTCACTAAGGAGGAAGGCCGTTACACCTACACCATCTATCTAACCATTGACTATGTCCTTGGTCCTACATACTCTGGTAATATCCAGGTTGAGAACTGTGCTTTGCCAGGCGAAATGATTAAAGTATCGCTCGGTAATCTCGAAGTAGAGTCTGATCCATCAATGCCTATATTCGGCGAAAACTGGAAGTTTGGTCCTCGTTTAAAAGATGGATCAGGAAAGTGGATTATGGATCACGAAAAGGCTTACACATATAAGGTAGGTACTCCATTCAATCCAGAGGCAGACAGCAACGAGACAAGCGAGATGCTCGCTGGCGTGAAGTATAATAAGGATGGTAACTACATCGAAGTACCAGCTTACTACTTTATGAACGGCTACGGCGTTGAGTATAACTTCAAAGTTACAGGTATCAATGAAACAGATGCTGAAGGAAATGTTAATCCTAAGGACTTCTCTGTAGCAATGCGTGATCAGGATCAGCTTACCGTTCACAACTATCACCGCATGAAGCCACGTAATGCCGATGGTGTAAACCGTGCTCCGGTTGACTTCCATCTCGACCTTGCTGCTAAGCGTGCGGCAGAGGATGCACACTTCGCAGAACCACGTATCTACATCGCTGATGCTTCCGACCTCAACGAATTCCCACGCTTCCTCAATGAGAAGGCTATTACTGGTTATGACGATGACAAGAATCCAATTTATGGCACTGTCGGTTCTAAGTACGACTTCGGTAACCACATGCAGTTCCATCTGCTCAACGACATCGTTGTAAACAGCGTTGGAACTTCTAACCTCCAGGCAGACCACTATGCCGAAACAGGTGCTACAGACTTCAAGGGTACTCTCAACGGTAACGGCTATGTCATTTCTGACCTCGGAGTGAAGAAGGGTGACTTTACTGCTCCTGGCTATCTCTTCGCTGCTAACCAGGGTAACATCTATAACCTCGGTCTCAAACAGGGCGTGATAACAAAGGGCGATAATCCAGTAAATGGAACTAAGTATCCTAAGTACCACACAAGCTATACATGGTCTAACAAGACCGTTTATCGCATGGATGGTACAGCTGATAAGACCTATACAGATAACGACTGGCGCTACGGTAAGGTAACTTACGACCTCAACCAGTACTACCTTGAGGCTCGCAAGGCTAATCTTGATGGCTCAAGCACAGAGCACTATGTTGAAGACCTCTTCCACAACGGTGACTACCTCTATGCTCGTTATGTAACTGCATCACCTGAGTATTTGCGTACCGCAGCTTCTCAGTTTGATGCCAACTATAACAGTCTTGTTACATACCACCGCTTCAGCCTTGTTGATGGTGTGCTCACTCACCCAATCGATGAGAGCCGTGCAGTAGGTTATCACGCTGCTGTTGTTGCTGACCCTGAGAATGATGTCAAGGCTCAGCCTGCATACTGCGATAGCTATGCTCCTCTCTACGAGGAGGCTCATCATGCTGACGTTCCTGATGCGTCCGCAACTATAATCAAGTACGATTACCTCTTCTTCGGTCAGCAGCTCAATGCTGGCACTAAGACTGCTGCACTCGGTGGTATCAACACTACTATCCCAGAGCATATCGATGCAGCT
>JAZLKJ010000163.1:0-23763 GCA_045597565.1 Prevotella sp.
GTAAGCATTAGCGAAAGTCATTTCTAGGAGAGTAGTAATAAGACCGCCGGCAGAGATGTCATGACCAGCGAGTACGATGCCCTTCTTGATAAGTTCCTGAACAGCTTCGAAAGCGTCGGCGAAGTATGTTGGATTAACAACGCTTGGAACATCAGAACCAACATAGCCGAGGCTCTGAGCGAATGCAGACCCGCCGAGACGATGCTGGTCGTAAGAGAAGTCGATGTGGAAGAGCATTGTGTCCTCGTCGCGGTTGAGAACTGGAGAAACAACGCCACGGATATTTGAAACCTCACCGCCAGAAGAAACAATCACTGTACCAGGAGCAATAATCTTGCTTCCGTCAGGATACTTCTGAGTCATTGTGAGGGAGTCCTTACCAGTAGGAACGTTCACGCCAATCTCGCAGCAGAAGTCAGAGAGTGCCTTTACAGCAGCGTAGAGACGAGCATCCTCACCCTTCTGTGAACGGCAAGGCCACATCCAGTTGGCAGAGAGAGAAACGCTGTCAAGACCGTCTGTGAGTGGAGCGAACACGAGGTTTGTGAGAGATTCTGCAACAGAGAGAACAGAACCAGCCTCAGGAGAAGCGAGACCTGCCTGTGGAGCATGACCGAGAGCTGTTGCAATACCTGTCTTTCCGCGGTAGTCAAGAGCTACAACACCGCAGTCAGAGAGTGGCAACTGAATCTCACCCTGACACTGCTGACGGGCAATCTTACCTGTTACGGAACGGTCAACCTTGTTTGTCAACCAGTCCTTACAAGCCACAGCCTCAAGCTTAAGTACATCTTTAATATATGTTTCAAGGTTCTCCTGCTTGTATTCAGCATTGCGATAGAGACGCTCTACGGTTTCGTCCTTCATGTAAGTTACAGGAGAGTGACCGAACATCTGGGCAACATCGAGGTCGAATGGCTTCACGCCGTCGCCCTGCTTGAATGAGAAGTGAGCATCGCCAGTAGTCTCGCCGACAACATACAGCGGAGCACGCTCACGCTCAGCAATCTGACGAACGCGGTCGATGTGCTTCTCGTCAATGAGCAATCCCATACGCTCCTGACTCTCGTTTGCAATGATTTCCTTAGAAGAAAGAGTCTGGTCGCCGATAGGAAGCTTAGTCATATCAATCTCACCACCACACTCTTCAACAAGCTCGGAGAGACAGTTCACGTGACCTGCTGAACCGTGGTCGTGGATAGAAACAACTGGGTTCTCAACATCTTCGCAGAGAGCACGAACGAGGTTGTATGCACGCTTCTGCATTTCAGGGTTGGCACGCTGAACGGCATTAAGCTCAATACCACTTGTGTAGCGACCTGTATCTACTGAAGAAACAGAACCACCACCAAGACCGATGCGGTAGTTGTCACCACCTACAACGACAACCTTGTTGCCCTTCTGTGGTTCCTTCTTGAGGCAGTCGCGCTTTGTGCCATAACCAACACCACCGGCAAGCATGATAACCTTGTCGTAAGCGTACTTCTCATCGCCTTCCTGATGTTCGAAAGTGAGCACAGAACCAGTGATCAGTGGCTGACCGAACTTGTTACCGAAGTCAGAAGCACCGTTAGACGCCTTGATGAGAATCTGCTCAGGTGTCTGGTAAAGCCACTTGCGGACAGGAAGAATCTGCTCCCAAGCGTTCTCTGTAGATTCCTTGCGAGGGTAAGCTGTCATGTAAACGGCAGTACCAGCGATTGGCCATGAACCAACACCACCACCCATACGGTCGCGGATTTCACCACCAGTACCAGTAGCAGCACCGTTGAAAGGCTCAACAGTTGTTGGGAAGTTGTGGGTCTCTGCCTTGAGTGAGATAACTGATTCTACCTCCTTAACCTCGAAGAAGTCCGAAGTAGTCTGGTCCTTTGGAGCGAACTGCTCAACGACAGGACCTTCAGAGAATGCTACGTTATCCTTGTATGCAGAGAGAATCTTGTGTGGATTCTCCTTTGTAGTCTTCTTGATCATTGAGAAGAGTGAAGAAGGCTTCTCCTCACCGTCAATGATGAATACGCCACCGAAAATCTTGTGACGGCAGTGTTCAGAGTTAATCTGTGCGAAGCCGAAGATCTCTGAGTCTGTCAAAGGACGGCCAAGCTGACCTTCCACCTTGTGGAGATACTCAATCTCTTCTGCAGAAAGTGCCAAACCTTCAGTCTCGTTATATTCCTCAAGATTGTCAACATGCTTGATAGGCTCAGGCTGTATGTTTACATCGAAAATCTTCTGGTCGAGACCTTCATACATACGCTGGAGCATTGGGTCGTGCTCGGCATCTGCTGAGTCAACCTTGAAGTACTCCTCAATACGCTGTACGCCCTGGAGACTCATGTTCTGAGTGATCTCAACGGCGTTGGTACTCCATGGAGTAATCATCTCGCGACGAGGACCTACGAAATAACCTTGAAGACTATCTTCGTTAATAACTTTACCATCGAAGAGCCATTCCATAGCAGATGTTTCCTCTGCTGAAGGCTGATGGTTGAGAGCTGCAGCGACTACGCTGCCTTTGGTTTGAAAGAATTTAATCATACGGACTTATGTGGCAGTATGCTTTATAGTGATTTTTATATTTTCCTGTCTGTCTGCATTCTATGTAATAGAATAACTACATAAAATACGGGCGCAAAATTACTAAAAATTCCGCAAATCCACAAATTTCCTTATGACATTTAACAAAAAATAATAATTAGGTCAAGGTGAAAAGTGAAAAATGAAAAGTGAAAAGGTTAAAGTCACAGTCATGGTCAAAGTCTTCTCGGATTATTGTCTGCGAGTACATCTCGGACGATGGTTGTTATCTGTTCCTTGAGCTCATTGATAAACTGTCCGGCGTCGTATTTCTGGTGCTCTATGTCGCGGAGTTTCTTCTCCCAGATACCAGTCAGTTCGCAAGATTTTAGCAGTTCTTCCTTTATAAGTCCGATAAGTTCTATGCCAGTTTCAGTAGCCTCAATGCGTTTCTTTTTTCTTACTATATAATTGCGCTTGAAGAGTGTCTCTATGATGTTGGCACGCGAAGACGGACGACCGATGCCGTTCTCCTTCATTGCAGCGCGAAGTTCCTCATCCTCAACGAATTTGCCGGCTGTCTCCATGGCACGCAGAAGGGTTGCCTCCGTGTAGTACGGTGGTGCCTTTGTCTCCTTCTGAGTTAGCGTTGGAGTATGTTCTCCCTGTTCTCCGACCACGAAGTTCGGCAGCACTTTCTCCTCGTCGTTCTTGTCATCTTTCTGTTCGCCGTCCTGAGCCTCCTGGCTCTTCGGTGCTTTTTCGTAAACCTTACGCCATCCTGGCTCAAGGATCATCTTGCCTGTAGCTTTGAATTCTGTAGGCTTTATTGCTTTCTTCTCGCCTTCAGTAACGCTGCTAATCTCGTCTTCTGTAGCACTGTTTACCTCGCCCAGAACGGTGGTCGTGGCATATTTGCAGTTAGGGTAGAATACGGAAATGAAGCGGCGAGCAACGAGGTCAAAGACACGCTTTTCATGCGGCTGCAGATTGCCTCGTGCCGGATCTTGCCCTGTTGGTATAATAGCGTGGTGGTCAGTCACTTTCGAGTTGTCGAAAACCTTCTTGCTCTTTGGAAGTTTCTGTAGGTTAAGCGGTGCTACGAGCGGAGCGTAAGGAGCTATGCCGGTAAGGATCTGCGGACACTTTGGGTACATATCGTCGGTGAGGTAAGTAGTGTCAACACGCGGATATGTGGTGAGTTTCTTTTCGTAGAGCGACTGTATGGTGTTCAAGGTCTGCTCGGCACTCATGCCAAACTTCTTGTTGCAATCTACCTGGAGCGAGGTTAGGTCGTAGAGACGTGGCGGTGCTTCCGAACCGTTCTTCTTTTCTACATCGGTGATTTTGAACGGTTTACCTTGTATGGTGGCGAATGCAGCCTCACCTTCTTCCTTACTTGTGAACTTACCTTTTGTGGCTGTGAAGAGGGTGTCACGATAGATTGTAGAAAGCACCCAATAAGGTTCTGGCTTGAATTCTTGGATTTCCTTCTGTCTGTTGACGATGAGCGCTAGGGTAGGGGTCTGCACACGACCGATGGAAAGTACCTGTCGGTTGCGGCCGTATTTTATTGTATATAAGCGAGTTGCGTTCATGCCGAGAAGCCAATCGCCCACAGCACGTGATAGTCCTGCGAAATACAGCGGCTGATAGTCTGCCTGATCTTTCAGGTTAGCAAAACCTTCGCGAATTGCCTCGTCGGTCATGGAGGAAATCCAGAGTCTCTTCACCGGGCATTTTGCGCCGGCTTTCTGCATTACCCAACGCTGTATCAGTTCTCCCTCCTGTCCGGCGTCACCGCAGTTTATTATGCTGTCAGCATTCTGCATAAGCTTCTCTACGATGGCAAACTGCTTTGTGATGTGCTGCATGTCAATAACTTTGATTCCGAAGCGAGGAGGTATCATAGGCAGCTGTCCGAGCGACCAGTGCTTCCATGCCGGAAGATAGTCGTGCGGTTCTTTCAGCGTACACAGATGACCATAAGTCCACGTCACCTGATAGCCGTTTCCTTCAATGTATCCGTCCTTGGCGCTCGTTGCTCCAAGGATTCTTGCTATGTCTCTTGCTACGCTAGGTTTCTCTGCTATTGCTACAATCATCGGCTGTTAAATGCTTTGTTCTTGGAATTGAATTCCGTTGCTTTTGAGCGTGCAAAATTACACTTTTTTATTTTCTTTTCGCAACAAAAAGCAAAAAACTTACGATTCCGTGGATTTTCCTTGCCCAAGAAGGAAAATTGTCTTGTTCCATAGTTTTCGTTGTTTTATGTTAAAAAAACGCTGTTCTTTCAGCACTTTATGCCTATATAATGTCTGTTAATTGAAGGGAAAACTGTATCTTTGCGCTCAAAGAGCGCGGAAAACAACAAAGTTGTGCTGTGAAATTAATAAAGCAAACAGTATGAATAACGATAACCTCCATTTCACAATCTATTGCGTGGGCATTATGGCTGAAAGCCTCGGTTGCGATGCGCGTGATGTTTACCGGCTCATGCAGAAGGGTGATATCATCATGGGGTATATTGTGCCATGTTTTGATGTGTTGCATACTTTCTCACGTGAATACATTATAGATAATCTCACACAACTAATGAAAAAGAAAGGATTACTTGCAGATTTGCCAAGACCTACGAACTCGTCAGTCAGGGTATCTCCGACATGCATTGCCTCAGCGACTACTACTTGGCAGACAAACTGATGATAGAATACAGAAAGAAATAACATAAAGTCAAACCCTTAACCCCCAAAAAATTAAGTCTTTGCTTTGGCATTGACGCTACGAAACAGAAATTACATTTAGCAATCATGAGGACGGTGCACGATAGTGCGGCCACTTCACCAACGTAGACCCTCCCCAGCCCTCCCTTAAAGGGCGGGAGAAATTACTTAATTATTAACTATGGGAGGTGATGCGGAATCCGTCCGACACTTAACATATACTTGGGCATACTGCTCTTGTTCTCTCTTTGCGAAAACGACCAAATTTCAAGTGGCGAGAATGAGTTGCGGTGGGTTCACGCTCTAAAGGAGCGTGGACTTCTCCGTACTTATCTGTCACAAAGGTTACTTGGTCGTGCCAGCAAAGAGGATAAGCGTCGGGAAGTTCGCGCTCCTTCTTTTTGTTCAATTTTATCAATAATGAAAGTTAATAAACTTTGGAATTTTATTATGGTGCTTGTTGTAGTATTGATTACAACAATTACATTTTCTTCATGTAACAAGGAGGATGAAGAAATTGATACACCAATTAGTATTGTTGAGAATGAATCTGCTAATGGGGATAGTTCTGAATCAAACGAAAGTAATGCAATACGTATAACGAAATGTACATTAACACCAACATCCACCTCAATTATTGTTCAATTGTCTGTCTCGAAAGAACCATTAAGCATTAAAATACATTACGGTACAGGTTCAACTTTTTCTTTGTCAAAATCTATTAATCCTGTGTCAGGTACTAGAATTGCAACTACTTTGACTGCGTTGAAAAGAGATACCAAATATTGCTTAAAAATCGTCATGCAAGATAAAAATATGAACACTTACGAAAGTGGCAAGTATTATTGTACAACAACCAAATAATATAAACTCACAATATAGAAGTTACTTCTTTGTTTTTTATATCTTAAAATTACATTTTATTATGAAAAAAAGAATTTATTTTCCCTTATTGTTAATCGGGATGATTTGTTGTATTGTATTTTGCTCATGTAGCAAAGATGACGAAGTGGAAGATGTGTCTTATGGTGATAAGATGAAAGTTAGTCCTTACATGATTCAGATTCCCAAAGCAAATCGTGCAGGTATAAAAGTAACTTTGACCTCACCAAGCAATTGGACATCAGAATGTGATGCAGGGGTGGTATGCAGACCTAGTTCTGGAACCCCTGGTAAAACTACAATTACGGTTAATAGAACAGGAGTTACCTCTAAGAAAAATGTCATGATATTCTTTAAAGACAATCATGGCGGTGGTACAGCCTTAAGTGTAGAACTCTTAAATTAGTTCGCAATAAAATAGGTGGAGTTCTTTTCTTTATAAGGTCGTCATCCGCAAACGTCAGTTCTTTAGCGAGTTTCTTATAACTCTAGGAATCTGATGTTTGCGGATGTTGTTTGTTTATGTTCAGCTTAAACTGGTTTTCAATAGAAATATAAGCTAACGAGATAGGAGACGAATCTGTGTTATATTTTAGAGGGCTTATACATTTTTATTCTTCATATCTCTCAATGATGCAACTGTGTGTCTTTGTGTTCTTGTCGTAGTTAATGCCTACGAGAAGAAGGTTGTCTGTATAATCCATCACCTTGCTCTGGTATTCTTTGCGATGAATCTGAGAGATGGCAGAATCGGCATCCTTGTCATATTTAAGCTCGACGATCATTGCTGGCTTATCAACATTACGACGTGGTATCATCACAAGGTCGGCAAAGCCTTTTCCGGAGGCAAGTTCACGGTGGATGATATAGTCATTCTTGGCATAATAATAGGCTATGCTGATTGCGCAAGAGAGGGACTCTTCGTTGTTATATGAGAGGATGCTTGTTTCGTCTTGATGTATATACTCCAATGCTTTTGCAACAGCCTCTTTATTCATGGCAAGGGTGTCACTAAGAAGCTGACTTGATGATTCCAATGCCTTTGATACGTACTTCTAGTTAGTTGCTTCAACAGCATTCTTCATTTTAATTCCCACTTCTCTGTTAGGAATGAAACATTTACGTTCTTCTTTATTATAGGCAAGATATCCCAAATGAATCAGCACAGTGAGTACGTCATCCTTGCTATTGATAACATACATGTCATTTTGGAATTTTGTTGTATCAACACATACATGCTTTCCTGCAAGCATTTTTATGACGTCATCTTTCAAACCGTCAAAATTCATTTGGATGTATCTAAGTACATTGTCGTATGCACATGTTGAGCCCCAGTAAGTGTTGCATTCACCATCGAGGACAGCATTGATGACAGAGTTAGGATTGAATACAGACTTCTCGTTTCCAATCATATATCCATCGTATCACTTTGCCAACTCTTCGTATTCCATATCAAATTTCTTGGCAAGCTCCTGGGTCTCTGTCTTTGTGAATCCGAAGAACTTGTCAAGTCGCTTAGGGCTGACCACGGAGTATTCCTTGAAATTGTTAAGTGCGGACTCGGTCTTATACTTCTTGATTGGAAGAATACCGATCATATAGACTCCTGTAAAATTTTTCCGAACCATTTTAAGGTCATTTTACGTTAAGAATATTTCGCTACTTATTATTATTTGTTACTAAATTAGCGTGATAAGTATTAAATAGATAGTGAGTTTTAATTGTAAATGTAAAACGAGAATATTTGTGATAAACCGAAAGTTTGAAGCCTATAATTTAGGCTCTTGTGTAAGTATATTGGAAAGTTTTCTGTCAAACTATTTAAAATATTCGTGTATTTTTTGGGAAAATTGTTACTTTGCACCATCAAAAATAAAGAAAACGAAGGTGGATTGCTGCTTTTTATGAAAAACTGAAAGCAAGCGTATAACGCTAAATGAGCAGATAAACTAATAATTGAAAACATATATGGCTTATATTAATTTAAGAGACTTGATTGACAGTAGGGACACGGTCAACACATGGTTGGAGAGGTTCGGAGTACGCTTCGGAGTTTACAAGCACGGCGTGTTCAACGAACAGCTGTTTCCGTTTGACCCAATTCCGCGAATCATTAGTAAGAAGGATTGGGATTATCTTGAAGCAGGACTTAAGCAGAGAGTGAAGGCTTTGAACGCTTTTCTTTGGGATATCTATCACGATAAACAGATAGTCAAGGACGGTGTCGTGCCAGAAGAGTTTGTTTATTCAAGCAAAGGATATATGCCTGAGTGTGAGGGAATAAGTCCGGTAAATAAAGTCTATGCCCATATTGCAGGTATTGACCTCGTAGAAGGTAAGGATGGTAAATGGTATGTTCTGGAAGACAACCTCAGAATACCGAGTGGAGCAAGTTATCCACTCATAGCAAGAACTCTTTGCCGAAAGGTTTCACCAACGACTTTTACTTATAATTCCGTTGCCGAGAACCGCGACTACAGCAAGATGCTTAAAGAGATGATGAGGAGTATGGCTGTTGATGGCGGACTTACCGTGATACTTACTCCAGGACGCTATAACTCAGCCTTCTTTGAACATTCTTATTTAGCAGAGAAGACAGGTGCTACGTTAGCTTATCCAGGCGATCTTTTTGTTGAAAACGACAAGGTCTATTATGCAGGAATAAACAGAAAGAAGACGAGGGTTGGCGCGATTTATCGTCGTGTTAGCGATGAATATCTTGACCCACTCACCTTCGAAGCATCCTCTCTGCTCGGCATTCCTGGAGTTATGCATGCTTACAAGGCTGGCAACGTAGCTCTGATAAATGCTATAGGTAATGGTGTTGCTGACGATAAAGGCATCTATTATTTCGTGCCGAAGATGGTGAAGTATTATCTCAACGAAGAACCGATACTCCAGAATGCTCCAACATATCTTCCTTATTATGAAGAAGATAAGAAGTATGTCCTGGAGAATATTGAGAAGCTCGTGATAAAGGATGTTAGTGAAGCTGGCGGTTACGGCGTTATGTTCGGAAAAGATATGGATGAGGAAATGCTTTCAAAGATGCGCAAACTCCTTGAAGATGAACCTCGTCGCTGGATTGCTCAGGAAGTGATAGACTTCAAGGATATGGAACTCCTCGAAGGCGACGGCGTGGTAGAGCGCAAGGCAGACCTTAGAGCATTTGTTGTGACAGGCAAAGACACAAAGGTATGGAAGAGCGGACTCACACGCTTCTCTCGTAATCCAGACTCCTTCGTGGTAAACTCAAGTCAGGGCGGAGGTTTCAAAGACACTTGGGTGATGCTGAAGTAATTAATTGATAATTGACAATTGATAATGGATAATAAAGAATCCGTAAATTGTAAATCCGTAAATATAATATATAAGATGACAATATCACCAAACAAAGCCAACCATTTGTATTGGTTGGGACGATATGTTGAGCGTGTGTATATGACGCTCCACTTGCTTCGAAAGGTTAACGACAAGATGATTG
This sequence comes from Prevotella sp., assembly GCA_045597565.1. Taxonomy (GTDB): domain Bacteria; phylum Bacteroidota; class Bacteroidia; order Bacteroidales; family Bacteroidaceae; genus Prevotella. The sequence continues at coordinate 9,607 of JAZLKJ010000163.1, forward strand.
ACGGTAAGCCTGACGACTATAAGGAGTTCTGGAATAAACTCGATGCAACTGACAGCTATGCTTCTACTGGGGAATTTCAGCTTGGTATGATGTATGACGAGCAGAATCCGTGTTCTGTTCTCTCTTCGCTGAACCGTTCCTTGGACAATGCCATCGTGCTGCGCGAGGACATCAAGAGCGAGACTATGTCTTACATCGAGATGAGCATAGCGCTGATGAGAAAGTTGCGTGACAGCGCAGAAGCAAATATCACTAACTTGCAGCCTGTGACCGACTGGATGTTAGCTTTCGGCGGATCGCTTGCGCAGCGTGTTGATGATAGTAAGATACTTAGTATCATTGCCTTAGGCCAGAAAGTGGAGAAGATTGACATCATGCTTCGCTTCAACTATAGCTACGACCGCATCGCATCACAGTTCCTTATGCTCCAGCATTGGGCTGAGGAATGGCCTGAACTTCTTAATGACGAAGCAAAGAGTCTGATGAACGAGATGCTTCAGCCAGAGAATGTTGCCAAAGCTGGCGAAAACTACAAATGGCAACTCTGTAAGAATATCAACTCAGTAATCACGGCGTGACCTTATCATACGAATACATTACAAGGGTAGAGTTCAGCAACAGCATCGGACGACATAATATCTTGCTCAGATGTCTGCCTGCGAATGTTCCGTTTCAGAAGGGTCTATGCGAGGACTTATCCCTGTCCGGGGAATTTTGGCTCAATGAAAGCTTGGATGGGTTTGGCAATAGGATAATATCGGGAGGTACGGTAGAATGGCATTCGGTGTTGGAATACTCCGTCAAAGGAAAACTCGATTGTGATGTCTATTGCATCCCCGATGCCAATCCCCATCCTATGTATCTCATGCCTTCAAGACTCACCGAGATTTCCGGCGTGGCACAGGGAAGTAGCGACCAGAGCTTCCTTCAAAAATGCCTCAGCATAATGCATGAAGTTCATGAATATGTGACCTACGAACCGAACACTACTCATATTCTTACTACGGCGGAAGAAACCTTGCGCAGTCGTCGTGGTGTATGTCAGGACTTTGCACATCTGATGGTAGCATATTGTCGAAAGTTGGGTTTGCCGGCACGTTATGTCTGCGGACTTATGCAAGGCGAGGGAGCAACCCACGCTTGGGTGGAGGTCAACGACGGACAATGCTGGTATGCCTTTGACCCAACGAATGATACAGCCATTGCTACTGGCTACATAAAACTTGCCCACGGTCGTGACGCTCTGGATTGTCCCGTAAGTCGCGGCACATACATTGGCGTAACGTCTTCCACCACGAGCGTGAAGTGTGAGGTGAAAATTGAAACCTAAATTAACAACCAATGATACAGACTATTGTAAACACAGAACTGCCTGTTGCAGAGCGTTTTCTGATAAAGAAGAATGTGCTGACCAACGGCACGGGCAAGAAGCGATTCTGCATCGTCACCGGAACGCATGGCGACGAACTTGAAGGACAAATGGTGTGCTACGAGATGGCGCATCTTATTCAGGAAAATATAGACTTTCTTGACGGTACGGTGGAGATCTATCCAGCGCTCAATCCTCTCGGCATAGACACATTGCAGCGCGGTGTGCCAAACTTTGATCTCGATATGAATCGCATCTTCCCTGGCAACGAGCACGGAACGATGGTGGAGCAGGCTGCCTATCTTATCTGCAACGACCTTAAGGGAGCAGATATGGTGATTGATATTCATTCCTCAAACCTCTATCTGCGTGAGTCGCCACAGGTTCGCATCAACGTGTTGAACGAAAGTAATCTAGTGCCAATGGCAAAGCATCTCGGCGTAGATTTCGTTTGGGTTCACGATGCCGCTACTGTACTTGAGGCAACTCTAGCTCATTCTCTCAATTCAGCCGGTACGCCTTGCCTTGTGGCAGAGATGGGAGTCGGCCAGAGAGTAAACAACAGAATGTGCATGCACCTCGTCAAGGGAATCTTCAATCTGATGAAAGAGATGGGCATTTGGCACGGAGACGTCGATCTCACAGCCTATAAGACTGGTCAACTCCTTGAGCCGATTGTCTGCAAGGGAAATAGGGTTACCTTCCTTAATGCGGCATGCTCAGGCGTGTTCATCACCGATTTGCGTACAGGAAAAATAGTCAAGGAAGGACAATCTATCGGAAAGATTGTCAATCCGTTGACGGGTGAAACTCTCAACGATGTTATTGCTCCCGTAGATGGTTTCCTTTTCACTATAAGAGCTTATCCTATTGTTTACGAAGGATCGCTCATGGCGCGTATATTCCGCTTCGATGATTCGGAGAAAGACGTTGTTACTGCTGTAAGTATGGCAACGCAGCAATCATAAAAGCCCCCTAGCCCCCGAACTTGCCGAAGGCCAGTCGCGAGCGGCAGCGAGTCCCGAAGGGATGCGAAGCACAAGGGGGAACTTTTAAGGTGGGTTCTATAAATTTATCGTTAACAAAATATCCTCACAAGTCTATTGACAACTCCCCATGGGGAATTTGAGAGGCTTTTAATATGAATAAAGAGATATTGTTCAAGATGAAGTCCACTTATCGTGACGACTTCATTATAGAAGGCTACCGCTTCGGCAATGGCGAGAAGACGGTGGCAATTGTAGGTCCGATGCGTGGCGACGAAGTGCAGCAGCAGTATATCTGTTCGCAGATTGTCGGCGAACTGCAGAAGATAGAATCTACAGGTGGCATAAAGGAAGGTAAGAGCATACTTGTAATACCTTCATGCAATCCGTTTTCGATGAATGTGTCGCGCCGATTCTGGGCAATGGATGGCACCGACATCAACCGTATGTTCCCAGGCTACGATCAGGGAGAAACTACACAGCGCATAGCGGCAGCCGTCTTCAAGCATCTTGAAGGCTTTAAGTATGGTCTTCAGCTAGCTTCTTTCTATGTTCCTGGAGAGTTCGTTCCTCATGTTCGAATGCTTGGTACGGGGTATGAGGATATAGATTCTGCACGACTTTTCGGCATGCCTTACGTCACTACGCGCAAGCCGTTGCCCTTTGACACTACACTTCTCAACTATAACTGGCAGATATGGAATACGTCGGCTTTCAGTCTTTATGCCGGACTTACCGACAGTATCGACGTGCAGAATTCCGGTCAGGCAGTGGAGTCTGTTATAAGATTCCTTAACGGAGTTGGTGCGGTAGAGAGCAAACTCGTCATGCCGGGCTTTAATTCCGAAGTGCTTAAGGAGGAAAATCTTCTGACCGTTTCTGCTGGTCATGCCGGAATCTATGTGAGAGAACTAAAGGCTGGCAACAAGGTGAACGCAGGAGAGGTGCTTGCTCATATTCTGCATCCTTACGACGGGCATGTCCTTGAGGAAGTGCGAAGCCCACGCAGCGGCTTGGTGTTCTTCTCTCACCATCGTCCTTTCGTCCTGCAGAATGCCTTATTATATAAGATTATGGCATAATAAAAATAATTCTGCACACCTACTTAATTATGACCTATCATCCATAGCAAGAAGTATTGTTTTCCTATTTGTGGTGTTTTGTCTTCCGAGAGATTTTTTACCTTTTCAGAGTTAAATTTGCATAAAAAGAATGCTTGTTTACAAACTTGTGGTTCACAAACTTGTAAACAAGCATTTTTTTTATTACCTTTGCACCCAATATTAGTAAGGCATTTATCTATGGCAAGATGAGTTCTCCCACGATAAAGCCACAGACTATCTCACACCTGCCGACCGCTGTGGCGAGTTGCCAGAAGTAAAAGATGATGGTGAGAACGAATAGTTCAAAGAAATAACAATAAAACGGCGTTTCGTCCGTTATATAAAAAACTAAACCCGATAGTTTGAGATAGCTCAGGGACTATCAGGGATTCCAAGTGCAAAGGAAGCATTTATATGAAATTGACAATTAAATTAGAGGAAAATTACATATGGACAGACAAAGCATAATTGCATACAAAGAATCGTTCGACGCCATTGCGACCTATATCACGGGCAATGAAAGCAACGAACGGGTAGAGGTGTGGTTTGCACGCGACTTGCAATCTGTTCTTGGATATGCGCGTTGGGAGAATTTCCAGACAGCTATAGGCAGAGCCGTTGATTCTTGTAAGTCATTGAATGTCAATGTTGATGATCATTTTCGTGAGGTCACGAAGATGATACCATTAGCCAAAGGAGCACAGCGTGAAATACAGGACTACATGCTCACTCGCTATGCTTGCTATTTGATTGCCCAGAATGGTGATCCAAAGAAGCCTGAGATTGCGTTTGCACAAAGTTACTTTGCTGTTCAGACACGCAGATTGGAGATTATTGAAGAACGTCTCAACGACCTTGCACGCTTAGAAACTCGCGACCGTTTACGTTCGTCAGAAAAACAACTCTCACGCAACATCTTTGAACGAGGTGTTGATGACCGAGGTTATGCCCGCATCCGTTCCAAAGGGGATACTGCCCTCTTTGGTGGACACACAACAGAGGACATGAAGCACGCCTTGGCATAAAATCCACACGTCCTCTTGCCGATTTTCTGCCAACACTTACCATTGCAGCAAAGAACCTTGCCACAGAAATGACAAATTACAATGTTGAGCAGAAAGACCTTCGAGGCGAGCCTTCCATCACTCATGAACACGTTCAGAACAACGTGAGTGTTCGTGATATGTTGGCACACCGAGGCATACAACCTGAAAACCTCCCTGTAGCCGAGGATATCAAGAAACTAGAACGCAGAGTTGCATCTGCAGATAAAAAGATTGAAAAGGTAACGCCAAAGTTGCCAAAGCAAAAACAATAAACCAGCGGTTCGTCCGTTATATATATTGAGGTCTCCTCAATAGTTCTCTCCTTTTTTGGGAGAGGGCGGAGGGAGAGGCCTAGCCCGATGCTCATTATGGCGTCAAACTGATTGAGCGGACATATTGGAAATAAAAAAGCGTTTATGGACGCTTGTTTTTGGTAATTCGAAACTACCACTTTCAGAATTCAGTATCAAAAACAAAGCAGAAGTAGATGCTACGCTTGGATTTTATTCCCAGCAGTGTGTGCCGAGGGCTAACTATGCCCTCTGAGCACACCTTTTGGGTATATTATATCCTAAACGTAGGTATCACTCTGTTCGTTTTACTGAAGGCTGTGGTAGGCCTCGAATTACAAGCGAGCAGAAATAAGATACCTACGTTTCTTTTTATCCCAACTACCACAATCACTAAAATCAAAACCGTTTGCTTCTGGGTATCGGCAGACATAACAAAACGATATGCGTTACAGCATAGAAACCAGAAGAGTTCCTCTTCAAACGTGGAGCAAGGCATCGGAGAACTCCAGCAACTACTGCTGGGGAGTATCTCTCACGCCCGCTAGCAAGGAACTCCGTAAAACAAGAATATACAAAATGAAGTAATATGGATTTTCCATAGCTTTCGGACCGCAAGGTTTAGGAGGGTCGCAGCCCCAGCGACCATGGCGCGAAGCGACAATAATGAAACGCATGGGTGGTTTAGTATATCCGCTATGCGGATTGGTCGCTGAGGCTGCGACCTTCCTAAGGCAGAGCAAAGGGAATAATCGCAATATAGTACTAATAGAATAAGGCAGCAGTTCCTATAAACTGCAAATACTCGACAGAGTGTAAGACGTCATACTTCGCCGTTCAGATCTGACCAATCAAAAACAAGCTTGGAAGATGATGCAATGATGTCCCGTTGTGAAAAGAATTATTAATCACAGCGTGGAGGTCTATTGCATTAAACAAGCAAGAGTTTGGTCAGAACTCGAACGGCTTTTTTGCTTTAGCCTCCACGCTATACATTAAAATATAGCGTGATGGAAAACATAAAAGAATTTCACCTTTTTGCTGGAATTGGTGGAGGAATATATGGAGGCAAACTTCTCGGTCACACTTGTTGTGCTGGAGTTGAGATAGATGAATATTGCCAATCAGTTTTAAAACAACGCCAGAAGGATGGTTGGATGGAAGAGTTTCCAATCTATGGTGACTTGACCAAACTTAGTGGAGAACCATATAAAGGGACATTTGATATTCTTTGTGGAGGTTTTCCATGCCAAGCTTTTAGTCATGCTGCACATGGTAAGAATATCGCAGAAAAAAATCTATGGGGCGAAATGTATCGTTTTGTTCAAGAGTCTGATGCACCTATAGTTTTTGGAGAGAACGTAACACTCAAAGCTTTGGCAAAAGCAAAAGAAGACTTGGAGAAAATTCGTTACAAGGTTGAACTCTGTAAGCTTTCTTGCGGAGAGTTAGGGGCTGACCATAGACGAGATAGATTCTGGCTATTGGCTGTAAAAGAAGATGTGGTCTTCAAGAAACTTGCTGACCACATTACAAGTCTACCTAAACTCAATGGTTCTCATTGGGCAATTTCTCCCGAAAATATAGGCGAAGATGTGCCTGTAACTAACAGAAGGCAACAATTAAAAGCTGTTGGAAATGCCTAATCACCTTTTGTTGCGGCAAGTGTGTTTCGCATTCTTGTTAACAGACACTTGAATCATAAGTACTCTGATCCAATAGCAGCACAAGAAGAAATTGATGAAGTGTTTGAAAAGCAACAAACATGGATAAAGAGAACATTTGGAGAAGATTTGGGCTTTGTTCATACTCCAACTACTATGGCTAATTATTCTGCTCCTTCAATGATGAAACATCAAGGATGTAGGAACTTCAAAACTGTTTTTGAAAAGCCAACTCCTGCAAATGCGGAATATCTTATGGGATTCCCACTTGGGGCTTCAGCTTTGACTGCTCTGAATATGAACAACATTAACCTATGGCAATCTCCTATAAAATAACTATAGCTTATGAATATTCAAGATTTAAAAGGTCTGTTTGAAAATGGAGGTTTCAACGAGTACAAACCAAGAACTCTTGCCAACTCGTTTCTTTCAACAAAGCGTAACAGTTTAGTAGCGCAACAGACGCATAATAGGAGTTCTGCAGATTGGAAAAAGGCTATGTTTATCATCGTTGAAGCCATCGGTGCAGGTAGAATTAATGACATGACTCCATAATATCTTAATGGATGGATATCTCTAGCTAAAAAAGATGCTGACCAAGCTCTCTTTTTTGAACAAGAAGAAGGTGTATGGGATGTTTTTGATTGTGATGGAAACATTATTGCAGAATCAGCAGATGAGTCTTCCATAAAAGCAATTATACTGTGTTATCACACAAACAAAAGAAAAGAAGGCTCATACTTTAATAATCATGATAAAAGTAACCCTCTCCAGCAAATCTACTACGGTGCTCCTGGTACGGGTAAGTCACATACTATCAACGAGCAGACCGGTGGCGAAAGCGTTGTCCGTACAACCTTCCATCCAGATAGCGACTACTCAACATTTGTAGGCGCATATAAGCCAACAATGGGATTGCTTCCTATATGCGATGAACTTGGTCAGCCAATGAAGATTGGCGGCACCGCACTACATAAAGAGCAGATTGTGTATGAGTTTGTTGCACAGGCTTTCCTTCAAGCTTACGTTAAGGCTTGGAAGAACTTCGTGTTCAACGAGGGAAAGAAACAATATCTTGTGATAGAAGAGATAAACCGCGGAAACTGTGCTCAGATCTTTGGTGATCTGTTCCAGCTTCTTGACCGCAACGACTATGGCTTTTCTGTCTATCCAATCAATGCTGACAAGGACATGCAGAAGTTCCTGAAGAAAGCATTTGCAAGAACTGACGAACCTGACAAGCAGATATTCCTTCAGGAAGAAGACAAGCAGCGCATCAACCGAATGTATAAGGGCGATGATGACGTGGTGAACAAGGTGTTCTCAGGCGAAATACTCTTGTTGCCAAACAACCTTTACATCTAGGCAACGATGAATACCTCAGACCAAAGTCTCTTTCCTATAGACTCAGCTTTCAAACGCCGTTGGGAATGGCAGTACATGCCTATCGGTAAGGGATATGATGAGGTTGGAAAAGAAATCAAGTGGGCTATCGAGGGTGCAACAAAGAAGTACGATTGGTGGTCGTTCCTTGAAAAGATCAATGCTGAAGTTGCAGAAGCTACTCAGTCAGAAGACAAGAAGCTCGGTTTCTTCTTCTGCAAAGCTACTGATGGAATCATATCAGCAGAGAAGTTCGTCGGCAAGGTTATCTTCTACCTCTGGAATGATGTGTTCAAAAACAAAGGCTTTGAAGGTCCTATTTTCAAGGATGTTGACGGCACAGAACTTTCATTCGGCAAGTTCTACAAGTCCGACATGAAAGGCAATGCCATAGTGCAGAAGGACAAGGTGGAGTTGTTCTTGAATAACCTTAGAGTGGATGAGTTTGAATCCTCACATGCTGATACAGAAGAATGAGAATCATCTTAGAAGAACATAAATACGCAGCCGCTGACGTGAAGGACGTTCTTAAGGGTATTGATGCTCTTGAGAACGTGGAAGGTTATGTCAGCGTGAACTATGTCGGATATTTCTACAATACTGACAAGGATGTTCGTGACTGCGTGTTTATACTTCCCAAGGTACTGTTGGAAGATAAGGATGGCAAGGAACTTGTCTTTGGCAAGTATCGTCCAGAGGAAATCATAAACCTCGATGCCAATAATCCACTTACCAAGACAGAGAAGGACTTCATCTATGAGTTTGCGGTATGGATCTACCGAACTATCGTGGTGTTCCATAACGACAAGCGAAACAAGACGAGCATCGTCTATCATAAGAAGATAGCCGAAGTTGGCAAGGGAGGAAAGCATCTGAGCAATACCTTCCTCGACATCTTGTTGTCGTTGGTACAGTTTAACAAAGACAATCAAGATTTCTTCTTCTATGTACTGCGTAATATCCATGCAGGTTTCAACAAGATAAACTGGAACAGAACAATCTCTACAACTACAGCCATCATCCAAGATAACAATGCTGTTTATCTGCGACCGGTAAACAAGAAGAGACAGATAAACTTTGATGAAGAGCTGCTTGTCATCTTCTTCTCCATTCTGAACTACATCAGCGAGCACTACGGTTTCCCTGTTGACATCAACTGCAACTTTGAACTTATTACAGGTAAACAGTTCAAAGTGTATATGAACGGAATGGGCAAGATGCGCCTGAAGCAGATAAAATACAAGTATTTCTCAGACAAGGCTCTTCAACTTTGGGATTTATGCTATGCCTTCTTTGACACTGCCCGACAAATCTATGTGAGCACCGAACAAAAGGAATACCTTCTCGTAAAGAACTTCATCATAGTCTTTGAGGCTATCATAGACGAGTTGGTTGGCAATCGCAACATCCCTGCTGGACTGAAGGAGCAAGACGATGGCAAGCGCATCGACCACATGTATAGTTATCAGGGATTAACTACACATGAGGAAGATAAGCCAATATACTACATCGGTGACTCGAAGTACTACAAGCGCGGCAACAATATCGGCAAGGAGTCTGTCTATAAGCAGTTTACATACGCAAGGAATGTCATACAATGGAATCTGAACCTTTTCATGAATGACGATAGGGATGATGATGAATTGCAGTATGACAAAAAGAACTTTGGCAATGTGCCTAAGTTGCGTGATGATGTAACGGAAGGTTACAACGTTATTCCGAACTTCTTCATCAGCGCCAAGTTGAACCAGGAACTGAGCTATAAGGATGAAGTTGAGATTACCGATAAGCGCAATACTCATTTCTCCAACAGTCACTTCGAGAACCGTTTGTTCGACCGTGATACGTTGCTTATCTGCCACTATGATGTAAACTTCCTTTATGTCATATCATTGTATGCACGAAACAACAGCCTTCAGAAAGATGCTTGGAAGAAGCAAGTTCGAGACAAGTTCCGTTCCGAGATTCAAAGGATGCTGACAGAGCAATACACCTTCTATGCTATGCAAGCGCATCCTAACGTGGATGCCAAGACTTACCTGAAGGAACACTTCCAGCAGACTCTCGGCAAAATCTACACACCATTCAATAATGATGAAATCTTCTCTTTGGCTCTCGACAAAGAAGACCCAGAAGGGAACAATGAAGAACTACTTGCAGAACTCCGAAAGCACTTCTTTGTGGTTGAGAACAGAATAGGTGAAAATCCTACGGAACCATTGGCAATAAGAATGGATTCAGAAGGATATCTATATCAATCAGACCCTTCTGTTGATAAGACGGAGAAGTGTGTGCTCACAGGCTATGTTCCAAAATCTGATAGTCAGTTTGAATCATTCAGTGAAGGAAAGGGTAAACGCTTTGATATGAAGTACATCCCTACAATAAACCTCATGGCTGTCAAATACTTCTTACCAATGGTTGATGGCTTTGTGGATGGCTATTACAAGGTAAATGGCATATCATTCAAGACTGTTAAAGAGGCTAATCCTGATGGAACAGAAAAGGAAAATATGTACTTACACCTTTCATTAGGTGAGTTTATAAAGTTAGGGGAAGAAAGAGTATTCTTCTATAGAGTTAAATTGACAGCTGGTCAACTTCATTCTATATCGAAAATAGAGGCGGACTATAAACTTTAAATTCGTCCTACACTATTCTGTCCTAAAGGATCTTACTTGCCTCTGTAATCATTAATGGTTATTTTTCCCTTGTAATAGACTGAGAATCTCGTCTCTTTTCCATTATAGCTTCCTTTAGATTCAGGAAGATCTACAGTATATGTTCCGTCATCAGCAACAATTATAGACAGTTTGTATGGACCATCTTCAACAATCTTTTTTGTCTGCTCCAATTCAACATGATGCGCCTCTACTGCATTACCCATAGGAATCTCTGAGCCACTGAACTTGATTTCAATATTCGATGTAGATGTGTAAAAATGTATCTGACTAATCCCATCTTCCAAACTTATTGATGCACGTGTAATTTCGGAAGAAACACCGTTTATCACAATGGCATTTCTCTTTTCTTGGTTTGATGAAGGAACAGCATCGTCATCATCACCGCCACAAGAGGTTACTGCAAAAGTTGTACAAAATAGCATTACGAACATTGTCATAATGCTCAAGAATTTGATGGGTTTCATGTTTTTTACTGATTTTATTATAGTAGTCCCGCCGGGAATCGAACCCGGATCTAATCTTTAGGAGAGACTTATTCTATCCATTGAACTACGAGACCATGACCAGACCCTCTAAATCTCCCTTAGAGGAGACTTTTTGTCGTTCTGACTTCTCCCTTCAAGGGAGGTAGGGAGGGTCTAAAGTGTTATTTTTTCAACTTCTACCTCTTCGTGAAGGAAGAGCTGAGCGGAGTCTTTGAACTTCTCGGGACTTTCCGTAGTGAGGTAGTGTGTTGTGCTGTTCTTTGAGCAGAGAGCGTCAAGCTCAGGGTGGCGCAGCAGATAGTCTTGAAGGCTGTTTGCTACGAACTCGCCTTGCGGTATGACCTTCACTCCGCGTGGAACATACTTGAGAATCTTGTTCAGTAGGAGAGGGTAGTGCGTGCAAGCCAGGATGATGGAATCTATCTCCGGGTCTGCCGCCATGAGGTTGCCGATGCGTTTGTTTACGAAATAGTCGGCTCCTGGGCTGTCGTATTCGTTGTTCTCAACGAGTGGCACCCACATAGGGCAAGGCTCGCCAGTAACTTTTATCTCAGGCCAGAGTTTCTTTATCTCCAGTTCGTAGCTCTGCGAGTTTATCGTTCCTTGAGTGGCGCAGATGCCAACATGACCGGAATGGGTAAGGTTTCCGATGGCTTCTGCCGTAGGGCGGATGATGCCAAGCACACGCTTTGTCGGGTCGCCGAGCTTTGGGAGATCTTCCTGCTGTATAGTGCGCAGAGCCTTTGCTGAGGCTGTGTTACAAGCAAGGATGACGAGTTGGCAGCCCATGTCGAAGAGTTTCATTACGGCTTCGCGAGTGAACTCATAGACGATGTCAAAGGAACGAGGACCGTAAGGGGCACGGGCATTGTCACCGAGATACATGTAGTCGTATCTTGGCATGAGGTGGCGCACCTGATGAAGTATGGTCAAGCCACCGTAACCGGAATCAAACAGTCCTATAGGTCCCATTTATCTTTTATTTAAGGTAGAAGACCACAGAATCCGTAAAGTCTGTAACCTTCACACCGTCTATGTACGGAACGTTGTTGTTGTCTCGATTGAATACCATGTTGTAGCCCCTGGTCTTGGCAACATGAGCGATGGTCTGCTGTAGCTTTTCCTTCAGTGGAGCATACTTCTCTGCCTCTGTCTGGGCGAGTGTTTCCTGAGCCTTTGCCTTGAAAGCGAGGTTTTCTTCCATTATCTTCTGCAGTTCAGCCTGTCGCTTGTCGCGGATGGCAGGTGCCAGTTTTGCTTGCTGGTCGAGGAAGTCTTCATACTTTGCGTTGAAGTCTGCCTCTGCTCGCTTCAGCTCTGCTGCATATTGGTTGCGAAGCTGTGTGGTTTCCTGCTTGACCTTCTGCACGTCAGTCATCGCGTTCCAGCACTTCTCGTATGAGAATACTCCGATGGAGAGAGGTGGCCCTGCCGCAGTCTGCTGTTCGTCGGCATTGCTCTCTGCTGTTTGTACAGGAGCTTCCTCTTGTGCCATTGCAAACAATGGCAGAGCCAGAAGAATTGAAAGAATTGCTTTTCTCATTCTTTGATGTTTCGGGAATTGTTTTTCCGTCTTCAATGATTACTTGAGCTTGTTGATTTCAGCCTTTACCTCAGAAGTAACGTCCTTGCTGAGAGTCTCGCTGATGTAAGGAACGCCTGCTGCAAGGTCCATGATGTAAACATAGCCGCCTGCCTTGCCAACGTTCTGGATGGCGTTCTGCACCTTAGTGAGGATAGGCTGGAGCTTTTCCTGCTGCATCTTCTGGAGAGCCTGCTGGTTGTCCTGGTATGTCTGCTGGAGCTTCTGCTGGAGTTCCATGAGTTCCTTCTCCTTAGCTTCCTTCTGTGTCTGGCTCATAGTAGCGGCAGCCTGATCGTAAGCAGCTGCCTGCTTCTGGATTTCCTGCTGCATAGTCTGAAGATCGTTTTCGTAGATCTTTGCCTGAGCCTCAATTTCGCCATTGCCCTTGATGAACTCTGGGAGGCTCTGTATAACAGCCTGTGTGTTTACGTGACCGAACTTCTGTGCAAATACTGTCATTGGCGCTACGAGAAGCGCAATCATTAAAAGTTTTTTCATTTTCTTGTATTGAGTTTTTAGTTATTATTCCGTTATTATTGTGCAGAATAGCCGAGCTTCTGGAGAACTTCGTTGCTGATGTCTGCCTTTGGAGAGGCGAATATGATGCCGGCGTTAGAGGCACGGTCAAGCACGAGCGAATAACCGCGTAGTTCAGAGATGTCCTTTACGGCTGTGTAGATTTCTTCCTGGATAGGTGCCATGAGTGCTGTACGCTTCTTGAAGAGCTCGCCTTCTGGAGCGAAGTATTTCTTCTTGAGGTCTGCAGCTTCCTTCTCCTTTGCCATGATGGCTTCCTGCTTAGTCTTCTTCTGCTCTTGGGAGAGGAACACTACTTCGTTCTGGTAGTTCTTGTACATTGTCTGTGCCTCAGTGTTGAGTGCCTCGACTTCTGCCTGCCATTTCTTTGTGACTTGGTTGAGCTGCTCGTTCGCGCGCTCGTACGCGTCTATATGTTTAAGGATGTACTCCATGTCGATGAGAGCGAACTTCTGTGCCTGTGCACAGCAAACTGTAGCAAGTAATGCGATAGTGAAAAGGATTTTTTTCATAGCTTTTTGTTTTTTTTGTAATTGTTATTATGCGGTTTTCAGTGTGCAAAGTTAATACTTTTTGGTTTATTGCACAAATCTTTAAGTTAAAAAAACTAAAAACGCATGAAAATAATCTTTTTTGGGTAAAATCGTTTGAGATACATTAAGAGTATTTAAGAAAAGTTTGCATATGAAGTGTAAATCAGCCGAAAAAGCCTTAACTTTGCGCCCTGAAATGTGTATATAGGCTTTTCCATTGTGAGTCTAACGTACGCATGTGTGTATTATTTAACATTGTCGGGGTAGTCCCGATCAATTAAATTTTTTTAACATGACAGATCCAATAGCAGATTTTCTCACTCGTCTGAGAAATGCGATTCAGGCAAATCACCGCGTTGTTGAGGTGCCTGCTTCAAACTTGAAGAAGGAAATCACAAAGATCCTCTTCGAGAAGGGTTACATCCTGAACTACAAGTTCGTTGAGGATGGTCCACAGGGCTCTATCAAGATTGCTCTTAAGTGGAATCCTGC
>JAZLKJ010000164.1:0-34662 GCA_045597565.1 Prevotella sp.
TTCATGCCTTGGAGCGGGCTGAAAGGCGATGTACCATTTTGTACCACTTGAAAAACGAAAAAAGAGGAGAAGGATCACTCCCTCTCCTCTCGGAAAGCCTTGAAATATTAGGATTTTACTTGCCGAAGTATCTCGCCAGCAGACCCTCAAATGCCTTGCCGTGTCGGGCTTCGTCGCGGGCCATCTCGTGGACGGTGTCGTGGATGGCGTCGAGGTTATACTGCTTGGCGAGCTTTGCCAGCTCGAACTTGCCGGCGGTGGCGCCGTTCTCGGCATCGACGCGCAGCTGGAGATTTTTCTTGGTGCTGTCGGTGATGACCTCGCCGAGAAGCTCTGCAAACTTTGCCAAACGGCTGCGCCGTTCGGCGCCGGAAAGATCACACTCTCATGGTATTTTGTGCCATATTATTTGCCACAATTGGTTGTTTTCCAACGCGGATAACTTGCTTTTTGCCACAAAATTTGGAGGTTATGAAATAAATGTGTACCTTTGCAGTCAACTTGAGATGCCCTCAACAAAGGCGGGTAATAACTCTTGTTATATAGAAGAAAGAATTACAAAGAAAACAGCAAACCAATTCAAAAAGAAAAAATAAAAAATTATGAAAAAGTATCTTTTAGCATTCTCTACTATGCTCTGTATGTGTTTTACATTCACAGCCTGTGGTGGAGACGATGACGATTCTGTGCCTGGTGGCGGCAGTGGTGACGACAATGGATCTTCTGTAGAGATTCCTTCAGGAAGTGTTGACCCTGCAAAGGAAAAGCAGTATATTGAAAGTGTCGGACAAGAGTTTGCGAAGCTCTTCCGCGCCTCCGACTATCAGGATATTGCTGATTTGGGCAACGAACTTGACGTGGTTGACGCAGATGGCATATTTGAGGATTTCATCGAGAGTACAGAAAAGGGATACGACGAGATCGACCTCATAAAGCTCGCAAATATCAAGGGTTCGTTCGTCGGTTCTTACAAGGATAGGTCAATGAAGCGCACAAGCACAACTGGCGACCTTAACATCACTTATACTGCAAGTGACAGCAAAAAGTGGGTACTCAGCGTGTCACATTCAGGAAACCTTGGTACGGTTACACTTGCAGAAGACAGGGACTATTATTATAGTGGCGGTCGTTATTATAACTACATCACTACTACAAAGATGGAGATTCCAAAGACCGTAAAAGTTAAGCTGACTAAGGGAAGCGAGACCGTAGCTGAAGCGAATCTTACAATCAACAACCTCACTATTACTGACGGAGAACCATCAATTGCCTCAAAGATGTCTTACACACTCAGTTCAAAGGTGAAGGACTTTGAAGTTACAAGCAACGCAGAGTATAACCCAGGCGGTAAGGCTACTGTTAAGGCTACTGTAAAGAAGAGTGGCAAGACTGTAACTACAGTAAATGTGGAAGGCAATAGCTCTATGAGTAAGGGTGAGATAAGCAATGGCAATGTTACCAGCCTGAACGTCTGCATCCTTGAGAAACTTAATGTGAAGGGTAGTGTAAAGGATATCAAGAGCCTCTCAGATGCCTTGGATGAAGCTGATGAAAATTATGATAACGAATCAACATTCGACCGTTGGCTGAAGAATGCAAACAGCTACATTGACCTTGGTCTTTACAATAATAACCCTACAAAGCAGGCGAAGATTATTCTTGGCAAGGATGCCAGCAGAGATTATTGGGGTGGTTCATATCATACACATTTCGAGATTGTTCCAATGATTGAGTTTACTGATGGCACATCGTACTCTTTCGAGGAATATTTCGATAAGAATAATTTCCGCAACCTGATAGACGAGGTCGAGAAGATCGTTAAAGAATTCGAGAAACTTGTAGATTAGTAATGTCATTGACGAAGAAGTTTTTGACTTTAATAACTGCTGTTGCTACTTCAATGTGTGCAACTGCTCAAAATGACGAGTCGGGCGATATGCGCAGCATGTCACTCGACTCTGTCGTAATAAAAGGTTACAAAGTCTCTTCTTCCTTAAGGAGTTCTGCAGATGGCACGGCGGTGTGGAACATGAACATGATGAACGAATTGCCGAAAATCCTTGGCAATGCAGATCCTCTACACTACACACAGCTGCTGCCGGCGGTTCAGACCAATAATGAATATGATGGTGGACTTTATGTTCAGGGATGCGATAATGGTCATAATCTTGTAACCATAGACGGTGTTCCTCTATATAACGTTTCCCATCTTATAGGACTCTTCTCTGTCTTTAATGCCTCGCATTACAAAACCTTGCAGATGCAGTCATCAGCAAAGGACGCATCTTATGGCAATCGACTTGGCGGTTATCTTACGATGAATCTGCCTAATGAAGTTCAGGAGAAAACTGATGGAGAGTTTTCTGTAGGTCTTATTTCGTCACAAGGCACATTGCGTCTCCCCATGAACGACAAACAGCAACTAAATATCTCTATGCGAGCTTCCTATCTTAACCTGCTTTATTCCCAATGGCTGAAGATGGAAGGCAATGCCCTGAACTATTCATTTTATGACGCAAACCTAACGTATCTCTACAAGCCAAATAGGCAAAACAGTTTCCTTCTTGATGCTTACCTTGGCAATGACCAGGGCAAAGTGGGCATGGGTGACTATGGGGCAGACCTTACGGGCAAGTGGGGAAATGCTTCTGTGGCTGCCCATTGGAAATATGACAACGAGAAGGTTAAGGTTAATAATACTCTTTACTATACGAACTACCATAACCGTTATAAACTGTCATTAAGTAGCTCCCTTGATGTTGCATTGCCTACAAGCATTAGTGATGTGGGCTTCAAAAGTGATGTAATGTTGAAAAGGGCTCATTTGGGTGCAGAAATAATAAATCATATCATAAAGCCTCAATCGCCAGAAACCGAAGGTGGTTATTTCAACCCAATGAGCAGTACTTCCCGTGTAACTACGAAATCGTTGGAAACGTCCCTTTTCTATGATTATACAATACCTCTTACCAGAAGATTCTCTCTCGAAACCGGTTTGCGTGGCTCAATGTACAGAGTTGAAGGCGAAAATGCTTGGGCTTTGGATCCCACGGTTTCGCTCACATGGTCTCCAACAGAGCAATGGACCAACCGTATTGGATTCAGTTCGCGCCATCAGTATCTCCTACAGACGGGCATAAACTCACTTGGACTTCCTACGGCTTTCTGGATATCAACAGTCACGGACGATATTCCTGTACAAAGGCAGCAGAGCGTGAATTACGTTTCAAACATAAGAATGTTCAATGGCAGATACAACCTTAGCGTGGAACTGTATTACAAATGGCTACAACACCAACAAGAATATTTCGGAACATTCTATGATTTCGTCAGTACCTCGTATGATATTCACGATATGCTACATCATGGCAAGGGGCGTAACTATGGAATTAATATTACACTCAACAAACTATCGGGAAAACTCTCTGGATGGTTGAGTTATTCCTATGGACGGTCTTTGCGACAGTTTACTGATATCAGCAGCAAGGAATGGTATCCATCAAACCATGAGCGTATTCATGAACTGAATTTCGTCGCCACACAGAAACTTGGCAAGAGATGGAGCGTAGGACTTACAGGCATCTTTGCAACAGGAACTCCCTTTACCGCACCTCGTAACTTTCATGTACTTAACGGCAATATTATTGCTGCATACGGAGAACATAATGCCAATAGACTCACGCCATATTCACGTATAGATTGTTCTGTCAACTATAAGTTGACACCACGTATGAGTCAAAAAGAATCCGGCATCAACCTTTCGGTCTATAACTTGACATACTCCAGAAACAGTATTTTCTATTATATGAAGGTTTACAATGACCAGTATTATTACCATTATGTATCATTCCTCACTCGCATTTTGCCGTCTATAAGCTATTACTATAAGTTTTAACCATCAAAAAAAACAATAAGCATTGAACTCTTTCAAGCTATTACTACTCTTGCTTCTCGCATCTTTCATGCTCTCTGCGTGCGATGCTGACTATATCATTCATGAAGAGCCACAACTCGTCGTGGAAGGGTGGATAGAGAGTGGAGGTTATCCACATGTAATAGTTACAACGACTATTCCTGTTTCTGAAGAACGCAAAAACATAGATCAGATATCCGACTATATAGTGCGATGGGCGAAGGTTACCGTAAGTGATGGCGAACGGGAGGTAGTCCTCTCAGGCTTTGCCGACAAAAGTGTCACACCGCCATATATCTATCGCACAACGGAGATGAAAGGCGAGGTGGGCAAAACATACACGTTGAAGGTGGAATACGAAGACTTCGTTGCTACCGCCACGACAACCATCCCAGAAATAGTTCCAATTAAAGACATAAAACTTAACAAGGTAAAGGATTCGGATGAGCAATACACAATGACTCTCAGCTTTGATGACCCTGCGCCTAAAGGGAACTACTACAAGGTGTTTTCTGCTCCTACTCCAAACAGCCGACAGTTCCTCTCTTCTTATCTCAGCGTATTGTCGGATGAGGTTCTTGGAGGTCATGTGGACGTAGAGGTCTATCCTGGTCACACTACGCTAGATATGGAGAATTTTGACCTCTTCTTCAAAAAGCATGATGCGGTGAGCGTAAGACTCTGCTCTATAGATGAAGCGTCATATCACTTTTGGCGTGATTTCAGCGACATTCAGTCATTTGGGAGGAATTATTTGTTGCCATATTCAAAGGGTATTCGTACAAATATGGTAGGTGCTTACGGATACTGGTGCGGCTATGGCTCAGATATCAAAGTGGTAGCGATAGATGATTAATTCAAGTTTCGCAAGCGAGCCTGCGAAACATTCCTGTTCACCGCATATTTTGTGGAGATTAAGCGGATTTTTCACCATAAAGCTTGCGTTATTGCAGAAAAAAGGTTATCTTTGCAGACGAAAAAATGCATTTTTAGGATGGAATATAACCTCTTTTATTAATTTAAACATAATACATTATGGACAAGTTAAGATTTTTAATAATGCTTTTGGCCTTGTCACTTTCGTTGGGCATGTCTGCTCAAAGCCGAAAGACAACTGGCAAAAAGCCTACAACTACAGCAAAGAAGTCTTCAGGAAGCACTGCTAAGAAGAGAACTTCTGCCAGCACAACCAAGAAGTCAGCTGCTACTACGACGAAGAAAACCACTACTACAACTGCCCAACCTACAACTGCGGCTCCTGCTTCTTCAAGCAGCAATGCGGCAAAGCAGGAGTACAAAGAAGGATACAATGAAGGTTTTGAGGCAGGACTTCGCGCAGCTCAGAGAAATGCTATGAGCACAAATAACGCTTCTACCAATACAAACAATAGCAATACAACTAAGAATTCTGGTTCTTCCAATTTCTTTTCTGACTTCAGATCTTCATTAAGTCAGAAGCCTGCTGAGACAAAGAATGCAATGTTCGCTGAGTTTCAGACTATCTTCGATGTCAACGGTGGACCAGTAGCTAACCACTTATATGAGATTGACTTTGGTTATCTCCGCAAGGTAAGCGAAAACTTCCGCTTAGGTTTTGGTCTCGGTTTCAGAGGCGATTTCCGTTTCAAAAGCAGCCCACACGAAACCCTTCCAGTCTTCCTTCGTGGTCAGGTAAACGTGCCAACAGCAACCGACATCACTCCTTTCTTGAATCTGGATTTGGGCTATGTCCTTAACAGCAATTTTGAGGATCTGGACTTTGAGGATTGTCCTATCCGTCTCAATCCTTCCGTAGGTGCTTACTTCGGTCAGGTTTATGCTGCCGTAGGTTACCTCGGTGAGATTCTACCTGTTTCAGATGCAAAGTTCGTGAACTACGTAAATCTTAAACTCGGTGTCAAGATGGGCGACCGTCCTAAGAGCTACAAGGCGTTCAAGAGATCATACTTCACTATGGAGGCTGCTGCCGGTCCTACATTCCAGACTGCTTATTATGAGTATGACTATGCCCATAATGAAGACAAGAAAACAAAGGTTACTATCAATGGTGCTGTTGATTTTCACTGGATGTTCCCTCTTAGCGACCATGTTGCCTTAGGTCCTGGTGTTGGTGCTCATTATGTCACTACAAGTAACTTTTATAGAGGTTCAGAAGATGACCCTGAATACGACCTAGAGCAGACTCTCTATGTTCCTCTGACTGTCCGTGCAGAAGGTACATTCTTGGATAAGAATGCTGCAATCCGACCATACGCTGCTGCCGACCTCGGAGTTGTCCTTGGCACTGCAGAGATGAGTTCGGGAGAAGTAACATTCAATTCACCTACATTTGAGATTCAGGGTGGTGTGAAGATCAACAATAAAGTGCGCGTTGGTGCTGGTCTTAAGTTTAATAGCATTGGTTTCGATGATGATTATGACAAGAAAAGACATGATGGCCAGACAGTCACCTCATTCAATGCTCACGTAGGTATTGACTTCTAATGATAGAATATATTCAACTTTCGCAAGTTTCTAACTTGCGAAAGTTGAAGGTAATGGCTAAAGGGTAATGGCTATAGAACAACCTTCGAGATGTCCACAAGGTTGTTTACAATGGCGTAGATGGTGAGTCCGGAAGGAGAGTGGATGTTGAGCTTTCGGGCAATGTTTCGGCGGTGGGTCATCACGGTATTGACAGAGATGAACAGGTGGTCTGCAATCTCCTTGTTTGCCATGCCCTGCACAAGACACACTATGACGTCCTTCTCGCGCTCCGAAAGACTGTTGCCAGCCTCTTGGTTTGTGTGGATCATGTGGGATATTTTGTTAGAGACATCCTTTTGTTCCACAGTTTGTTCAAGGTGGCTTATGGCAGGAATGAAGATGTCGTCCTCCACATTTGCGTGCAGTTGCAGCAACTCCTCTATATTGTAAATATGGTAGAGAGCAGCTGTTAGTTTGTTGTTTGCCAAAACATTAGCCGGCAGATACTTTATTATGATGCTCTTGAGTTCCTGAACTTTCGAAGTTGTGTCGCCGTGATGCTTTGAGAATGTCACGATGTCGTAGTCGGCGGTCTTCTCTCCTCTCAGAAGTTTCTCCACGTATGGGAAGAGCGTTTTCTCCTCGTACTTCATGTGAGTGAGCACGGAACGGACATAAGAGTCGTAGATTTTCAGAATGAGCACCTGCATTTTTGCATCTTCCTGGAGTGCATCTTCCAACTGCCTGCGTATGAGAGGCAACTGGAATTCAAGGAAATACTCGTGCGAAGCTCGTAGATAGCGCATGAGAGTAGGTATGGAAACACTCTCGTCTGGCCCCTGATGACGATAGCCGTTTATGATGAAGTTCACTACCAGGAGGAAGGTATGGGTATCTACCTTCTGTGCTTCGCAGACTTGTTTCACTGTCAAGTCTCCGAAGCCAAGATTAATGCCAAAGGCTTGCATTGCCTGCAGCACACTGTAGTTGTCGCGGATGAGGGAGATCATCTGATCGTCAGCCTCGTAGAGTTTCATTCTTTTCATAGTGCCATTTGACGATTTGGCGATTTATGCCAAAGTCAGAGTCAACGTCATAGTCGATTTACAGGGTGCAAAGTTACAGACTTTTTCCGAATTATGCAATAATCACTTTTAGGTATTTTTACTCGATTTGAAAAACTCGTATGACAGATTCTTCCTATAGAAATCTACGGCAATAAAAAAGCGGCAGAAATTCTGCCGCTCAATATCATAATGTTTGAGTTTTGATTATGGCTTACACTACCCCATCATAGGAATGGGGCGTGCTATGTCAAATCGTAGTCCTAAAGCCTCAATAAGTCGGAAAAATGTGACAACTCCTGGTTCCTGAACACCTTTCTCTACATCAGAAAGATATTTACTAGTTACACCAACTTTCTCAGCCAAAGCCTTTATCGGCATTCTCTCGTTACGACGCGCTTCACTGATAAGTTGGCCTACACAATATTCGTAAGCCTCGTTGCGAAATGCTGAACGTTCTTCAGTACCTACTGCACCAAAGCGTGCGTCCATCATTGCATCTACATCCATTAAATTACTGTTTGCTGTCATAGTATTCTTTCTTTAATTTTAATGCCTGTTTTATTTCTTTTTGTGGTGTTTTCTGGGTCTTCTTTTTAAAACCATTGAACAACACAACGATGTTTCCTTCGTCAAAAATGAAGAATAATCGGAATATGTTTCCGTTAGCTTCGGCTCTTAATTCATATAAACCATCTTGTATGTGCTTGACAAATTTTGTCGCAATACGATTAGAGGTTTTAAGCATATCAAGCACATAGAATAGTTTCTTTGACTCTTCCGATCTTAGAGACTCTATAAAGTCCTTGAAATAATTCTTATATGCTCGTATTTTCCGTTCTGCCATAATTTAACAACACGCTATTCATGTTATGTGTGTTACTACAATATTCATATTCCGTGATGTAGTTAACACATAACGACGCTGCAAAAGTAAGCAATTATTTTCTTTCTAGCAAATAAATGAAGAAAAAAATAAAACCAAATTACATCAGTTCCTTCTTAGTCTTTTCTATAGCGGCGATGATACGGTCGCACCATGCGTCGAACTCTGGATCCGGTGTTTGCAGTTCTTCGTGCTGAAGCATGTAGGCAACAGCTTCGCGAGCACCCTGGTCAAAGTTCTTTGTTGCCACGAAACCAGGTACGGCGCGCTTTACTTTTGTATTGTCGAAGATGACGGTACATGCCTTGTCGCCGATGAGTCCACCTTCAAGGTCATACTGCTTGCCCACTTCTGCGAGGAAGTATGAAGAAACATGATATGGGATGAGCTTTACGCCAAGAGCCTCTGCAACGATTTCGTGAATCTGATTCCATGTGAGTTGTTCGTCGGCAGTTATCTGGAACGCCTCGCCGATGGCATGCTTGTTGCCCATAAGTCCGACGAAAGCCTTGGCGAAGTCGGTGTTGTGAGTCACATGCCAAAGGTTTGTGCCGTCGCCAGGGATGATAACCGGTTTGCCCTCCATCATTCTGCGTAGCACTTGCCAGCAGCCCTTGTCGCCATGAACAGCCACAGGAACGCCACGTTCGCAGTAAGTGTGGCTTGGACGAATGATTGTTATTGGGAAGTTCTCCTCGCGATACCACTTCATAAGCAGTTCCTCGCAGGCAATCTTGTTGCGTGAATATTCCCAGTGAGGGTTTGTAAGGGTTGTTCCCTCCGTGATGTAAGGAGAGGCGAGCGGCTTCTTGTAGGCAGACGCAGAGCTGATATACATAAACTGACTTGTCTTGCCCTTGAAGAGTCTATAGTCTCGTTCCAGCTGTTCAGGAACAAAGCCGATGAAGTCGCAGACAACATCGAAGTGCATGTCCTTGATAGCCTCAGCCACCTTAGCCTCGTCGTTTATGTCAGCAATGATTGTTTTTACGTTTGTTGGCAGTTCAGCATTGTGCGTGCCACGGTTGAGAAGATAGAGTTCCCATCCTTCTGTTTGGGAAATAAGACGGGTGATAGCAGAACTGATAGTTCCTGTACCACCAATAAAAAGGGCTTTCATATAATGGTATTATTAGTTTTTGTCGGTTGCAAAGGTAAGAAAATTGTTGCAAACCGCAAAATTTTTCAACGAATTTTTTTCGCTTTCATCATGTGTGTAGAAAAAATATGGATACGGGAGACCCACCCTATATGGTTGTATTCTGTAACTAGTTGATATTGTGACATATATATTTGAGCAGGTTCTATCCTGTATACTGTCCAATGTTTGTCTCTGGTTGTCACTCTCCAGGAGAAACTCCATGTTCTTCGGGTCACATGCCGGAGCTGGGAGGGGAGCCATCTTCTATTCACTCTCATGTTCATGCAAGCTCAACGGCATAAATTTCTTTGAATACATAACGGACATACTGAACAAGTCAATCGCACTGACACCGAACACTCCAATTGAGGAATACAGAAACCTACTTCCTGACAAATGGAAATAAAGTCGCTAAGTATCATGCTTAGCGACTTTATTTTTACAAGCTATGCGTCATCGCGGAGACGCTTACCTCTGGTTTGCATGGTAAAATAAGGACTACAGACTAACTTTGTTAAGTTTCTTTTCTTATTGTACATCAGTAACAGCCTGATATCCAGCGTATTGAAATCTATTTTTCAAATAAGCATGTTTGAATGTGCTTATTTTTACAGTTTATGATTGTTGGGGAAATTTTGAAAAGGAGACCAAAAGTGACCAAGTTAGAGGTACAAAAAGAAAAGAGATTTTGTAAGTTGCTTGTCTGTAAGCGTTTACAAAATCTCCTTTGTACTGGATACGGGAGTCGAACCCGTGATCTCCTGCGTGAGAGGCAGGCGTCCTGGACCACTAGACGAATCCAGCATTAGTCGTTAAGTTTGCGGCTGCAAAGGTAAGCAAAATATTCCAATTCTACGGCATGAATGCGGCAGTATTTTGCTCTCACACTCCAGTTTTTGATTATAATCAAACAATATAATCAAAACAAGTGCCCTACCCTACTTATTATTGTCGTTGAATGTGACAATACGATTGTACTCGGCTTCGGCATAAATCTTGGCTCCCTGCCCTACTATGATGGTACGGAACTGTGCCGGCTTTGCCTTATAGACAGTGGTCAATCTTGTGATGACAGCTTTGGCACGCGCCTCACAGAGCGACTTTACACCGGTCTCATCATCTGAAGCGTATGAACGGACCTCGATAATAGCCTTTGGGTGCTTCTTAATATAATTTGCGAGCATCTCAAGCGAATCATCGCCTGCATTAGAAATAGCCGATGAGTTCTTAGCGAAATGAACGTAAGGGACAAGGTTGCCCTGCTGGTGCATACGTATGAGAAGCTGCTTCTCAGCAATCTGCTTCTTGAGAGCTTCAATCTCCTGGTCTTTTGAGGTCTGAGCCTGAGTAGCCATGCTTACAGCGAAGATGGCAAAGAGAAGTGTTAGTATCTTTTTCATAAATCTTTGATTTAATGGACAATTCATATCGCGCAGCCCAATTATCAATTTTCAATTATCAATTAATAAAGTGTGTCTGCTACATCGTATCGGGCATAGTTCTCATTAATGGCGCGGAGGGCAAGAAGACGCACGCTCTTGCCGTTCTTGAGGAAGTCGTCGATGAGCCACTGACCGTTTTCGCGTTCCATCTTCAGCATGATGACGTTCACAGCCTGACCGTCGGCGTACGGACGAACGGCAACCTTCACGTCTGCCATGAAGTTGGAATAGCTATCTACCCTAACCGACTCAAGGCTCGGGTTGTTACTATCGTTAGAGTATGTCCAGAAATCATAGTCTATCCAATACTCGCCCGTAGCCTCTGCCTTACTGATAAGCACTTTCAGGTCATCAGTGCAATATTGCTGGACGCATCCTTTCCTATTGCTGTTGAAGAGCACATCGTCATAAATTTTCTGTACACGACGCTGCAAGAAGCTTTCGCCATCCAAGACCTCTACTGTCTCAGAGGGCTCCTCATTTACAGGTTCTGCCGTTTCCTTTTCCTCTACGACAGCAGTAGCTACGGTATCATCTTTCGGAATAAGCGGATTCTCACGACCGGTGAAGAAGGAGTTGTATATGAACACACCCAGCACACAAGCGACGGTGAATATCACAAAGAAGATTGTACATCCCCAGAGAGAGGATTTCTTCTTTGGCTCAACCTCTTCATTTGACGATTGGGCGATTTTTTGATTTGATGACTGGGCGATTCTTTGATTTGATGATTTTGGCGTTGCCGAAGGCATTGGGGAAGGTTCTCCTGAAACCCGAAACTTTGCCTTTGACGTTTCTGGCATTGCGAGTTCCTTACCACAACGCGGACAGAATATGGAATCGTCAGGCACTTGCGTGCCACAGAATCTGCAATATCTCATTTACATTTACAATTTACGGATTGACAATTTACAATTTGGCTGCGCCTAAGCATTATGCAAAGAAGATGTAGCCAATACAGATTGCGGCTATAACGCCGACAAGATCTGCAAGGAGACCGTATGTAGCAGCGTATCGGAACTTCTTTATTCCTACGCTGCCGAAATAAACGGCAATGATGTACATCGTTGTATCGGTAGCTCCCTGTATGCAAGAGGCAAGTTTTCCGGCAAAGCTGTCAACGCCGTATGCCTCAAAGACATCGAGCATTGCTGCACGAGCGCCGCCTCCTGAGAGCGGTTTCAGTATTGCGCAAGGGAGCGACGGAACGAAGTCGGTAGGCAGCCAAACAAGGCTTACAAGCCATCCAATGCCATCGGTTATGAAGTTCATTGCTCCGCATTCGCGGAAGAGCGAGATGCCCACGAAGAGCGCTATCTGGTAAGGTATAATCGTGACCACGGTAGAAAATCCTTCCTTTGCGCCTTCAATGAAAGTCTCAAAGACAGGAATCTTCTTTATCAATCCGCTTACCACGAAAAGCATGATGGCAGAGAAGAGCAATACATTACTGAAGAGCGTAGAATAGAATGCTATCTGCTCTTGGTTCATGCTACTGAAAAGCCAGCATATACCGCCAATGAAAGCAATAGAGCCGAGCAACATAGTGCCAAGAACTCTGTCGAAGAGGTTTATCTTCTGCTTGAGACAGACGAGGATGAGTCCGACAAGTGTGCTGCAGAATGTGGCAAGGAGTATCGGAATGAACACATCGCTTGGATTTGCCGCATGATACTGTGCGCGATACATCATAACCGAAATAGGTATGATGGTAAGTCCGCTAGTGTTGAGCACAAGCATCATTATCATTGCGTCGGAAGCGGTATCTTTCTTCGGGTTCAGCTCCTGTAGTTCCTTCATTGCCTTCAGTCCCATAGGAGTAGCAGCATTGTCAAGTCCGAGAATATTTGCCGAGACATTGAGTACGATGCTTCCTGATGCCGGATGACCTTTCGGGATGCTCGGAAAGATACGCGAGAAGAGCGGGCTAATCCATTTGCCGAGCTTAGCCACAAGTCCAGCTTTCTCTCCAATTTTCATAAGTCCAAGCCAGAAAGTGAGCACACCAGTAAGGCCGAGACATATCTCGAATGCTTTCTGCGACGAGTCAAAGGTGCAGTTCATCAAGCGCGACCACACATCAGCATCACCGCCAAATACCGACTGGCATATTGCGGCGATGAAAGCTATTGCGAAGAATGAGAACCAGATGTAGTTGAGCATAGTATTCGCTGCGCGAGGCTAAAGGCTAAAAGCTAAAGGCTAAAGTTTTGAAAAAACTTGAATTAATGTGATATTTTCACTTTAAGGCAGTCTTCCGGGAGAAGGTCTTCAATGAGTTCAGGCCATTCCATGAGGCAGAGGTAGCCGCTATAGACATACTCCTCGTAGCCCATGTCATAGACCTCCTCCAAGTTCTTGATGCGATAGAAATCGAAGTGGTAGATTGGTTCGCCGTCTATACCAGAAGTGTATTCGTTGACGATGGCGAAAGTAGGCGAGGTAACCTGATCTGCAACTTTCAGTTCGTCGCAGATAGCCTTAACGAAGGTAGTCTTGCCAGCACCCATCTCACCGTAGAGGGCGATTACGGTATTGTCGCCTATCTGAGAGAGAAAGTCGCGGGCAACTTCGTTTATCTTATCGAGTGAAGGTATTTTTATTTCAAGCATTGTTCTTTGTTCGCTATCGCGAGGCTAAAGGCTAAAGTTTGGAAAACTTGAACCTAATGTTTAAACCTAATCTCCCTCATGGAGTGTTGCCCCATGAAGCGGGATTTATCCACGTGTCCTTTGATGCCGTTGATGCGACCACTCTGAGAGTATTGCCACATAGTGTAATCCTTTTCGTCAATGAGCACCGGCGGATCGTTTGTATAGCATGCTATCATGAGCGGATAGCCGTTAATCTTTCCGGCAAGGTGCGTGTTGTAGAAGTTCTTGTATGTGTAGAGAAGAGGCTTCTGTTTAATGGCCTTCTCCACAAGGTCGATGAACTTGAAGAGCGAGTCGCAGAAGCGGGCTGAACTGTAGCCGCCAGCCGACTCAATATCAATCATTGGGAGCAAGTCCTGCTGCTCTGGCTTACACTGCGCAAGGAAGTTGCGGAGCTGCGTCTGCTGGTCGGTCTTAGGACGGTAAAAGTGGTAGCTGCCTACCTTGAGTCCGTACTGCTTTGCAAGCTGAATATTGCGCAGATATGTAGGGTCTTGATTGTCTCCACCCTCCGTACACTTAATATACACATACGCCATCTTTGAGTTATCGCCAATGGCTTCCCAGAACACGTTGCCCTGATAATGGCTTATGTCTATGCCATGAACATGCAGGCAAGTGTCTTCGCAGACTTCCTGCGCATGTACATTAATATATATAAGGGAGAGGAGTAGAGTATATAGTAGTTTCTTCATATTCATATTTATTCTTCCACCATTGTAATGCTATTGAAGATATTGGCCCAATAACTAGAAATAGCCTCCATGCGGTGGTAGCGAGCATAGTACCATCCTCGCTTTGCAGAGATGCGCGAGTGGTCGTGGGCGCCGATGGCTACCTGACTCTGCGTCAGTTCCTTATGGCGAAGGTTTATCTGCTCCGTGAAGGCAAGTTCAAAATAATGCCTAACAATCTCATCGACGTTCTCGTCAATATCCTTGCAGAACTGTATTTCGTCTCTTGAGAAGCCGAACACGTTGATGAGAATTGAGCCTAGAAGGTTTGCCACCTTCTTAAGGTTGAGTACAGCGATGGCGTCGTCAAGTCCGTTGAAGTCAACCTTGTCGCCTTCCTGTCGAAGGTAGAGTCCAATCATCAGGATGTCGAGGAAGGAGAATATTCCGTCGAAAGCATCCTTGATGAAGCTGCATATCATGTCCAGAAGAGCCAGCTTCGGCATCTGTGTATTGTAGCTATGCACTTCATCCTCGAAAATCTTTCTGAGCTTCCTGCGCAGCACTGTATTTGAGAAGCGCGTAACTGGAAGCACGTTGTTCACGAACTCCGCATAGATATTGTGACGGAAATCATACATCTGCTCGGACGTCAGATGTTTGTCCTTCTCCAACACCTCATCGCCATATATACTGCGCTGAATGCCGTAGCGAAGGAACTCTCCAACCTCCTCGTTCTCGGCAAAGCGTATAAGCCTCTGCCACTTGAAGCGCGACATAGGCTGTACGTCCAGCGGAGTGTCAAAGGCTCCGGTGGAAAGGAGAGAGAGGAAGTTGGAGAGATCTATGGTCATTGGTTCGCGACTTTGTCGCGAGGGTAAAGGCTAAAAGCTAAAGGCTTCTACCCTCGCGGATACTTTTAATGAATGATGATATTCTTCTTTGTATTGATCTTATACGATCTATCAATTCTTGTCGTTCTTCTTTTGAGAAATAATTAAGCTGTTCAGCTATGTATATCTGAGTCTCTACTTCATAGGATGATCCTAACGCAATATCTAAGAAGTGGGCGAAATCAGAGTCAGAACTTCTTCCTGAGCCTTCTGCAATATTTGAGGCTATGGACACAGAGGCTCTTCTTATTTGATCTCCTAAAGCGTATCGTTCCTCAGGAGGAAAATCTCTGGTAAGAATACAGATGTCCTTTGCAAGCAACACAGCATCTTTCCAAAAAGTAAATTCTCTGAAATTTCTCATTGTCTTAATTATTCCACAATCGGGATAGGGTCTTTAGCCTTTGGCCTTTAGCTTTTAGCCTTTACCCTCGCGGCAACGCCGCGAACTAAAGAGTCACGCCGTTCTTGAAGATAGAGATTTCGCGGTAGCCGTTCTTCTCGTTCTGTGCTGGTTCGCCGTTGGCAACAGCGATAACCTTGTCGATGAAGCTTTCAAGGACTGTTGGCATGTCAACACCATCAACGAGCTGTCCTGCGTTGAAGTCAACCCAGTTAGGCTTCTTTGCTGCGAGCTGTGAGTTTGTGGCAACCTTCATTGTTGGGATGAATGTGCCGAATGGAGTACCGCGACCTGTTGTGAAGAGCACAATCTGACAGCCTGAAGCAGCGAGAGCTGTTGAAGCTACGAGGTCGTTGCCCGGAGCAGAGAGGAGGTTGAGTCCCTTAACCTGAAGACGCTCGCCATAGCCGAGAACGCCGCTTACAGGAGCACGACCGCACTTCTGAGTACAGCCGAGAGCCTTATCCTCGAGAGTAGAGATACCACCAGCCTTGTTGCCTGGAGAAGGGTTCTCGCCAACAGGTTCGCCGTGAGAGAGGAAGTATTCCTTGAAGTCGTTTACGAGCTTAACAGTCTGGTCGAAGAGTTCCTTTGTCTCGCAACGGTTCATGAGGATAGTCTCAGCACCGAACATCTCAGGAACCTCAGTGAGGATGGAAGTACCGCCCTGAGCAACGAGGAAGTCAGAGAACTCGCCCACGAGTGGGTTTGCTGTGTTACCAGAGAAACCGTCAGGGCCACCGCACTTAAGACCTACGCGAAGGTCAGAGAGTGGGCAAACCTCACGCTTGTCCTGCTTTGCGATAGCATAGAGCTCGCGGAGAATCTTCATGCCTTCTTCTACCTCATCGCCCTCTACGCGCTGAGTAACCATGAGCTTGATGCGGCTCTGGTCGTAGTCGCCAAGCATTGCCATGAAGTCTTCTGGCTGATTGTTCTCACAGCCAAGAGATACAACGAGCACAGCACCTGCGTTTGGATGAAGCACGATGTCACGGAGCACCTTGCGAGTGTTCTCATGGTCTTCAGAGAGCTGTGAGCAACCGTAGTTATGGTGCCAAGCGTGAACAGCGTCAATGCCTTCGAGCTTAGTTTCCTCAGCAAGGCGCTTTGCAAGTTCCTCAGCGATGCCGTTTACGCAACCAACAGTAGGCACAATCCACACCTCGTTGCGCACACCGACCTCACCGTTGGCACGCTTGTAGCCGTTGAAAGTCTTGTCGCTCTTTGCGATGTTGAGCTTTTCGTCAACAGGCTTGTATTCGTATTCGAGAGTACCAGAGAGGTTAGTCTTGAGGTTGTCCTCGTTGACCCACTCGCCGGCAATCATATCCTTGAGAGCATGGCCGATAGGATAGCCATACTTAATGATGTCTTCACCTTCCTTCACGTCCTGAAGGAGAATCTTATGGCCCTGAGGCACATCCTGAAGAAGTTTTACGCCACCAGCGATTTCCTCGCCAGCCTTCATAGGGCGCAGAGCAACGACTACCTTATCGATAGGGTTGATTCTGAGATAAGCAGCTTGGTTAGTCATGAGATTTATGTGGTTTTTGGTTTTTAGTTTTTGGTTTTTGTTTATATCTGAGTTCTGTTGTAGAAATCAACGTTTTCCTTGGTAAGGAGTTCTATTGGCATGTAGTTTACGGGCTTTATCTCCCTTTTCAGCACGATACTCTTCACGAGAGTGTCTATGCAATGGAAGCCCTGCATGAAAGCATGCTGAGCGATAAGGAACGAGATAGAACCTTTGCGGAGACATTCGGCGTTCCTCGGCACCATGTCGTAGCCCATTATCTTAACGTCGGTACGCTTAGTATAGAGAAGATACTCCGCCACGAGATACGCCTTTGAGGCAAGCGTGATGCAATGGTGTACATCAGGATACTCGTCA
The DNA here is from genome assembly GCA_045597565.1 of Prevotella sp. Taxonomy (GTDB): domain Bacteria; phylum Bacteroidota; class Bacteroidia; order Bacteroidales; family Bacteroidaceae; genus Prevotella. The sequence goes on from JAZLKJ010000164.1 coordinate 17,431, forward strand.
AAGAACTTCTTCAGCATATCGGAATATTCATCCTTGTTCACGTCGAGTGGAAGATCGAGTTCTAGGATTTCCACGTCAGGGAAATGAGCTCGCATATAGTTGCGGAAACCAATCTCGCGGTTCTCTTGCTGTCTGCTCGACACCTTGCCGTCCTTCGTCTGCTTCATGAACATAATCTGCTTGTCATTGGCAGCGAGCAGCATCAGCATCTTGGCTGCAAAGTAGCCGCTGGAGAACGAATCCTGTCCGAAGAAAGACAGCGGAGCGAGTTCTGGCATGTAAGAGTCAAGGAGCATGAGAGGGATGTTGAGCTCATGAAGCTTGTCGGTAAACATCTTCGTTGCATCGAAGTGCGTAGGCACGAGAACAACGGCGTCAGGCTGCATATCTAGACAGACGCTACACTGCTTCGTGAAGTCATCGCTATTGTATCGCTCGTAGTACAGAATGTCCGCCTTGATATTGAAGTCATCCCTATGGTCACAAGCCTTCTGTACGCCTTCCTCTATTTCTGCCCAATAGGCTTCGGATGTATGCTTTGGCATGATGACAATGAAGTTGTACTCCCTGTTGTAGGCAAGTGCCGAAGCGTAAGCATTCGGTTTGTAGTTGATACTTTCGAGCACTTCCTCCACCTTCTTGCGAGCCTTTGCAGATACGTTCGGACGATTATGGAGGACACGGTCAACCGTGCCCACACTCACTCCCGACTGTTCAGCGATATCCTTGATTCTAATCTTTGCCATTTAGTTTAGTCTTTGTTTTCCTAACTCTCGGCTACCCAAAAGGCAAGCCTAGGACGTTTGTAAAATTTCTTTTATTGGTTGTTTGGTGGTGCAAAGTTAGAAAAATCCTACAGTATTTATTAAGCAAAAGCTATTTTTTTGAGTCTCTCCCTAAGATTTTCTGCCTCTGATTGTCTTATTTTAAGAGTTATTGTGCAGTCGTTATCAAAATTCTGTGCAATTACTGTGCATTTTGTGTCTTTTATGATTTTCATAACAGCGTTCATTTCCGTGTATTGGAAATTATGGACGATAACCTCCTCCACCTGCTTTTCCACCACCTCTGCCGCATCAAGAGCCTCTTGGGCAGCTGAGCGGTAGGCTATGATGAGACCGCTGGTGCCAAGATTCACTCCTCCATAGTATCGCACCACGATGACGAGAATGTTCGTGAGATCTCGCGAAACAATCTGTCCGTGGATAGGCTTCCCGGCAGTGCTTGACGGTTCGCCGTCGTCGTTGGCACGAAACTCGGACTTGTCCGGACCTATGACATAGGCATAGCAGACATGGCGGGCATCGTAGTATTTCTTGCGATACTGCGCCACAATGTCCTTTACCTGATCGACGGTGTCAACAGGAATGGCAAAGCTGTAGAACTTACTCTTGAGCTGAGTGTAGTAGCCCTCGGAAGGGGCTGCGATGGTTTTGTAGAGATCTTGCATATTATTGCTTATACAGTATGTCCATGTACTCCTCGTACGTTATATGGCGACCGCCCATGGACTTTAGATGAGGCGTGTCCACCTGACAGTCAATCATGTGGAAATTATTCTGTGCCATAGATTGTGCCAGGCTTATAAGGGCTATCTTTGATGCGCTTGGCTCAAGGGAGAACATACTCTCGCCAATGAAACTCTTGTTCATCATTATGCCGTAAAGACCGCCAACGAGCTGCCCTTCCAGGTTCCACACCTCAACGCTGTGGGCATAGCCCATTCTGTGCAGTTCGGTATATGCCTTTATTATATCTTCGCCGAGCCATGCTCCCACCTCATGTATGCGGAGCTTGCCACAGTTTCGTATCACTCCTTCGAAGTTGAGGTCCATGGATGTTGCATACTTCTCCTTGTTGAGCAGCGTGCGCATGGAATGGGAAATGTGAATCTCTTCCGGGAAGATTACGAAGCGATCCATCGGACAGTACCAATGTAGTTCGTCATTGGTTATGGCTGACCAGGGGAAGATACCTTGCGAATAAGCCTCCAGTAGGCGCTCCGTGCGCAAGTCTCCGCCTACGGCAAACAGTCCTTCGGGGTCTCGCTCCTCTGGCGGTATTTCCATTGGGTCAGGAAACCAGTACTCGTTTTCAGGAAGTTGAAATAAAGTCATTCTTCTGACAGTTCGTTGTAATTGATTTGTAGGGCGAGGATTTCCGAGCCGCATTTCGGGAGAATACCCGTGGAAATCGGCTCGTAAATCCTCGCCCTACATATAGGTGGGTTCTATAGCGAAGTGCTGATGCCGTATTAGAGCACCTTCTTGTAGAGTGCACGGATATCATCGATAGTAACCTCACGAGGGTTGCCCGGAGTACAAACATCAGTGATAGCCTGCTGAGAGAGAGCCTCGATGTCTTCTTCCTTGATGCCAATCTCAGTGAGAGTCTGTGGAATACCAACCTCGATAGAAAGGTCGCGTACAGCCTTGCAAGCAGCAGCTGCAGCCTCCTCGTCGTTCATGCCCTTAGTGTCAACGCCCATAGCCTCTGCAATGTTGCGGTACTTAGGCAGACAAACAGGAGCGTTGAACTCCATGATTGTAGGGAGAAGGAGAGCGTTAGCTACTCCATGAGGAATGTCGAAGAGAGAACCCATTGGGTGAGCCATGCCGTGAACAACGCCAAGACCTACGTTAGAGAATGCCATGCCGGCAACATACTGAGCAACAGCCATACCGTTGCGGCCTTCTGGATTCTTTGGTTCGTTGACAGCAGTGCGGAGATACTTATTGATCATGCGGATAGCCTCAATCTCGAACATGTCAGAGAGTTCCCATGCAGCCTTTGTGATATAGCCTTCGATAGCGTGAGTGAGAGCGTCCATACCTGTAGCAGCTGTAGTGAGCTTAGGGAGAGAGTACATGAGCTCGGCGTCGATGATTGCACAGCAAGGAATGTCGTTAGGGTCAACGCAAACCATCTTCTGCTGACGCTCCTCGTCGATGATGACGTAGTTGATGGTAGTCTCAGCAGCAGTACCAGCAGTAGTAGGAAGAGCGATGATAGGCACAGTCTTCTTCTTTGTAGGAGCAACGCCTTCGAGAGAGACAACGTCTGAGAATTCAGGGTTGTTTGTAACGATACCGATACCCTTGGCAGTGTCCATTGAAGAACCGCCACCGATGGCAACGATGAAGTCTGCACCGCTCTTTGCGAATGCCTCAACACCCATCTTCACGTTAGTGACTGTAGGGTTTGGCTTAACCTCTGAGTAGATCTCGTAAGGTATGCCTGCCTCGTCAAGTACGTCAGAGACCATCTTGCATACGCCGAACTGAATAAGACCTTTGTCTGTTACGATAAGTGCTTTCTTGAAGCCAAGACGAGCAACTACTGAAGGCAACTCCTTACGAGCGCCAGGGCCGAAGTATGAAACTTCGTTCAGAATAAATCTGTTTACCATGATAGTTAGTTATAGAGTTAGTTAATTTTATATGACTTTTGAATCGTTTTCCTATGACTTTTGGATCGTTTTCCTATGACTTTTGGGTCGTTTTCCTATGACTTTTGAGTCGTTTTCCTATGACTTTTTCTTGCCAGGGGACACAGTGGTGTAAGTAACAAAATTGTCTATTGCCAAGCCGAGTGGAGTATTCTTCTTTGTAGATTTCATCTCGATGAGCAGCTTAGTCACTGAGCCAAGATCTGACAGATAGAGTGGAATCCAGAGATTAGAGTATGAAGACAGATAGTTGAATGCCAAATATCCGTAAAGACCGGTAGCAGAATTAAACATCAGCAAGCCGCTCTTGTTCACAAGATTGAAAGTGAGCTTGTTGGTAGAACCCAAGCCCATAGTATCAATGCCACGAATAGTCACCGTGATTGAATCCTTCTCGCCGAAAGCAGTCTCATCGCCATAGCCGTTCATTACAGCATGGAGAGTTCTTGTAGAGATAGCTACATCCATATAAAAAGGCTTGAAGAGAGTGCCGTCCTTGCGATGGATGTAGCTTGGCGCCATGTCATTAGGAATATAGGCAGCAAACTTTGTGCCCTGATACGTTGTCATGTTTGCGAACACAGAGTAAGGATTTGTCTCGCCGTCAGTATTCTTGTTGAAGAGATTTGTCGCGGTGAAGCCGTAACTGATCTTTGTCGTTTCGTCTATCTCCTCAACATGATTGTCAAACACAAGGCTGTTTGTCTCTTTGGTTGCATAAGAACCCACCATTAAGCCGTCTGAGCCAAGGGTAGCATCCTCGAAGTTCACATTCGTCTCAAGCACATCCTGCTCCTTGTTATTGTCGTCATCGTCTGTGCTCAGACATGAGGCGAAAAGGAATGGAACAGCAGCGAGAAGTGTAAAGAATTTTGAAGTTTTCATTGTTGCTTGTCTTTTTCTTTTATATTATTATTCAATGGGGAATTTATTTCCCACACTCATTTTCGGCTGCAAAGTTATATAAAAAAATCGTAAAGGCTAAAACTTTTTAAGAAAAGTTAACGAGGGAGCCCACTTAAAAGTTTTTACCTACCATTATTTTGTTCCAAAAGGCGGTAAAGTTCCACTTTAGGTCAATTATGCAAAAAAACTTTTGCCAATTTAATAGTTTTCCGTAATTTTGCAGCCGAAATGAAACGATTATACATTATCTTATTAAGCATACTGCCAGCAATTTATGCTTCTGCCCAGCGCGCACTGACGCTCGATGAGTGTCAGCAGATGGCTGTGCAAGGCAACAAGAAGATGGCAGTGGCGAAGGTTAAGGGCGACATCTCTGCAAGCATGCACAAGTCTGCCGCTACGCTTTCGCTGCCAAGAGTAAGTGCCGTACTCGGATACCAGCACTTCGGGCGAGAGATTTCTCTGCTGAACAATTCGCAGAAGAATATGCTCACCAACCTCGGAACGAATGCCGCTGGCGGACTTACCGAGAGTGTTTCCGATGCTATGGCAATGCTTATCCAGAAAGGAATTATCTCTCCAGAGCAGGCTCAGGAACTCGGCAAGGAGCTCGGACAGAACATGCAGGACGTTACCGAAGGACTGAACTCCGTAGGAACCAGCGTGAAGGATGCCTTGCGCACAGACACTCGCAACATCTATGCCGGCTCTGTCCTCGTGACACAACCTATCTACATGGGCGGTGCCATCAATACTGCAAAGGAGATGAGTGCCATTGCGGAGCAGATAAGCGAGGTAACTCAGGAGCAGACTCGCCAGAACACGGTTTACGATGTTAGCAAAACCTACTGGCTCGTCGTACAGTTGGCACACAAGAAGAAGCTCGCCGATGAGTTTGTTGCTCTCGTTGGCAAACTGAACAGCGATGTGCAGAAGTGCATTGACGAAGGTGTTGCCACGAAGGCTGACGGACTGAAAGTCAGCGTAGCACTCAACGAAGCTGAGATGACTCAACTTCAGGTGGAGGACGGCATTAAGCTTGCAAAGATGCTTCTCTGCCAGCAATGTGGTCTTTCTCTGGATTCGGAAATTGCTCTTGAAGACGAAAAGAGCGACAACCTGAGCGGAAAGGTTATGACTGCCGTAGCCGAGACTGCTAACGGAACAGGCGATTTCTCAAACCGTCCTGAGCTTCAGCTGCTATCTCACGCTGCCGATCTTGCCCATGAATCGCAGAATCTCATCAAGGCTGCAAACCGTCCGCAGGTGCTTGCTACTGGTGGTATATTGGTAAGCAATCCTACTGGCTATCATGGTTTTGAGAAGAAGTTCGGCATTGACTGGAGCGTAGGCGTGATGGCGCGTATTCCTATCTGGGACTGGAACGCCAACAAATACAAGGTGGAAGCGGCAAAAGCGGCTACGAACATCGCTGAACTGGAACTTGATGAGGCTACGGAACTCATTGAACTTCAGGTGGAGCAGAACAAGTTTAAGATTGCGGAAGCTCAGAGAAAGCTTGGCGTATCGAAGAAGAACATTGAGAAAGCCAACGAGAATCTGCGCTGCGCGAACCTCGGTTTCTCCGAAGGCGTTATGACTTCCACTGAGGTTATGGCGGCACAGACGGCATGGCTTCAGGCTGAAACCCAGCGCATCGACGCAGAGATAGAACTCATTCTAGCGCAACTTAATCTGAAGAAGAATCTCGGAAGGATGTAGGATGGTTAATTTTATCTCGTGGGGAAAGTGATAGGTAGTTTTATCTCGTGGGGAAAATGGGGAAAATGGGGAAATTTAATATTCCTTACTAAATAAAAACTTCCACATATTCCACAAGAGAATAATAAAAATAACAAATTCCACAAGAGAATAATAAAAATAACAAATTCCACAAGAGAATAATAAAAATAGTAAATTCCACAAGAATAGTGAAAAGTAAAAGATGAAACAAGCAATAAATATAATTCTCGGCATTGCCCTTTTCGTACTTGTCGTGGCTGCAGTAGCTGCCATCGGCGAGTTTGCCATCGGCAAGCAGGAGAAGGACGAAAGTATTCAGGGTCAGGTAGAGGTGGAGGAATATCGCGTTTCCTTCAAGATTCCTGGTCGCATAAAGAATATTCTTGTACGCGAAGGCGACCATGTGAAGGCTGGCGACCGCCTTGCCGTTCTTGACGCTCCAGACATTGAGGCTAAGCACGATCAGGCAGCAAGCGTTGTTGATGCAGCAACAGCAATGTCTGACATGGCTAACAATGGCGCTCGCGAAGAGCAGATTCGTGGTGCTCGCGAACTTTGGGAACAGGCTAAGGCTGCAAAGGAAATCATGGAGAAGTCGTACGAGCGCGTCAACCGTCTTTATGAAGGCGGCGTGATGACTGCCCAAAAACGCGATGAGACTCTCGCTCAGTATAAGGCAGCTACGGCACAGTGTGAGGCTGCTAAGAGTCAGTATGATATGGCTGTCAAGGGAGCTCGCGACGAAGAAAAGCGCGCTGCGGCTGCAAAGAGAAGTCAGGCTCAGGGCGTTGTCAAGGAAGTGAACTCTTACATCAACGAAACCGTTCAGCGTGCTGAGTTCGACGGCGAGGTTGCTGCCATCTATCCTAAGGTTGGCGAACTCGTTGGCTCTGGCAGTCCAGTGATGACAATAGCCATGATGGACGATGCCTGGGGCACATTCAATATCCGCGAAGATAAGCTCAAGGGCATAAAGATTGGTTCGGTTATCACAGCCTATTGTCCTGCTTTTGACAAAGACATCAAGCTCAAAGTGTTCGCGATGAAAGACCAGGGCACCTACGCCACTTGGAAAGCAACCAAGGAGAAAGGTCAGTATGACATCAAGACTTTCGAGGTTAAAGCCCGTCCCGTAAATGCTGAGGATGGTCTGCGACCAGGCATGAGCCTTATCTTGAACCCGTAAAGGAATCTGCTCGTGTGGAAAGTGATAGTTTATTTATCTCGTGTGGAAAGTGGTAGGCATTAAATTTATGCGTCTCAAAATCTTCCTCTATATCATTGCTCCAGTCTTCGTCATCCTGTTCTTTACATCCTTGATGACGGAGGGGCTTCCTATGGAACTGCCTGTAGGAGTGGTGGATTATGACAATTCCTCCACTACCCGCACGCTGATCCGCAGAGTCGATGCGTTCCAGTCAACGACGGTGAAGGAGGTCTATCGCACAGAGGCAGAAGCTCGCGAGGCACTTGAGAATACGGAGATCTATGGCTATATAGTCTTCCCGGAGGGCATGAGCAGCAAGGTGATGTCGGCGCGTCAGCCTACTATACATATATATTATAACTCAGCCTTCTTCACGGCAGGAACACTTGCCTACAAAGACCTTCGCACCATTGCCACTCTTGCAAAGGCTGCTGTCGGTCAGGCTACGCTGCGTGCTAAGGGTGCTTCCGACCATCAGATAGAAACATTCCTTCAGCCTGTTTTGCTTGACGCTCACATGCTCGGCAACCCATGGACGAACTATAATGCCTATCTTTCCACGATGATTATTCCGGGCATCATCATTATGTTTGTGGGCATGATGAGCATCTACTCTCTCGGTTCAGAACTTCGCGAAGGCACTGCCAAGGAGACTTTAAGGAAAAATAAGAGCAGCATCCTCCTTGTCATGATAAAGAAACTGCTGCCTATAGCGGCTATCTATATCGTGATAATGCTCTGCTGTCAGATATACTTCTATGGCTATCTGGACTTCCCGCACAAGGGCAGTTGGTGGGTCATCGTCGGACTTTCCATACTGATGGTCTTTGCGGCACAGGGCGGTGCGGTGCTACTCTTCGGACTCTTCCCTCACTTCCGCATGGCACTCAGTATCTGCTCACTCTGGAGCGTGCTGAATTTCTCCATGTCGGGCACGGCTTATCCTATAGCCTCCATGCATCCGATGATACAAAGTCTGTCGTACATCTTCCCGCTTCGACATTACTTCATGGCGTATCAGCTGAGCATATTCCATGGCTATCCACTGGAATACTCATGGATGTGGATCTCAGCAATGATAATCTTCGCCGCATTCCCGATAGCCGTCATGTGGAACATCAAGCGTGCTTACGCGAAGTTTGAATATGAAGCGTAAAGGGAATATGCTCGTGTGGAAAGTGATAGTTTATTTATCTCGTGGGGAAAGTGGGGAAAATGGGGAAATTTAATATTCCTTACTAAATAAAAACTTCCACATATTCCACAATTTCCACAAGAGAATAATAAATAACAATTTCCACAAGAGAATAAAAATAACAATTTCCACAAGAAAAGGAAAAAGTGAAAACATTAAAGTCCATATTCACCGACTCGGGCGTACTATTACTTTCCGTAATAGTGCCGCTGGTCTATCCTCTCCTCTACTCGTGGATCTACACGAACGAAGTGGTGAGAGAGGTGCCTGTGTGCGTAGTGGACATGTCGCACAGCAGCAATTCGCGACAGTTTATACAGAAGATTGACGCCACTCCCGACCTTGAGGTAGCAGCCTTGTGTGGCGACATGAAGGAGGCAGAGCGTATGCTTGCCGAGCAGAAGGCATTCGGAATAGTCTATTTCCCTTCCGACTTTGCCACTAAGACAAACCGCATGGAGCAGACCACCATCAGTGCTTACATAGACATGAGCTTCATGCTTTACTACAAAACGATCTACATGACGCTCACCAACCTCAATCTGGAGCAGAACTCGAAGATTCAGATTAAGCTGGCGCAGAACAAGACTGCCCGCGAGGATCAGCTTCAGGCTGCATCGATAAAGATGGAGGAGCACAGCATGTACAACACCACCGGAGGCTACGGAAACTTCCTTCTACAGGCGGTCATCGTGCTTATCATACAGCAGACGCTCATTCTCGGCATCTCAATGCGTGCAGGATGGAACCGTCAGCTCCAGATACTTGGCGGCAGAAAGACGCGAGATGTGCCGCCAGCCATGCGTCGTCAGCCTTCCGATTATGGTTCTATGCTTCAGGACTTCTGGGGCGTGTTCCTTGCTTACGGCGCCGTCTATCTGGTCATGGCGACGTATGTGCTACTTGTAACGCCAAAGATCTTCGGCTTCACTCAGCATATCCAGTTCCACTATTTCTGCGTTCTCCTTGTGCCGATGCTCTGTGCAATGCTCACCTTCGCCATGTTCATCAGTACGTTCTTCCGTCGTCGTGAGGACTGTATGCTCTGTATAGTCTTCTCTTCTCTGCCGATGCTTTTCCTCGTCGGTGTGTCATGGCCGGAAGCGTCTATACCGGAATATTGGGAGTATGTGGCATGGTTCCTGCCAAGCACACCTGCTGCCCGCGCCTTCGTCCGTCTGAACGAAATGGGATGCAGCCTCGACCAGGTGTCGCATTATCTCGCAGCCCTCTGCGCTCAGTTCCTCTTCTATCTCGCAGCCTACTTCATCCGCCAGATGCAACTCAGAAGAGTCAGTTCTGCTATCAAGGATAGTTAACAGATAAAAACGAATAGCTGTCACTTACGGTTTTCTTGATTTTGTTATCTTTCAAAGCCTTTTCCTTCATAATCTTCGCCTTTTTTATATCAGAAATGTGTAGTTTTGCACTTCCAATAAGGTAAGTTGGCCTTTTTTCTTGAGACAAGAATTTTCAACAATTTACAAGAATTAATTCAAAAATTCTTATTTATAATTTCTGTCTATTGTTGAACATTGTTTGTTAACAAGAAAAATAAAACATAATAAAAAATATTTAATGATTATTTGGGGTCAAATCCGATACAATAAGGAATTAGGCATTTATGAATCAAGCAAACAGCACTGCATATAAAGAAGGTTTACGCGACTCCATTCCAATCGGTCTGGGCTATCTTGCCGTGTCGTTCTCGCTCGGAATAATTGCCGCTTCTGCCGGTCTGAATGCTGTTCAAGGTTTTGTGGCGAGCTGGTTCTGCGCCGCCTCTGCTGGTGAGTATGTAGGTTTCACGCTTATTGCCTCACAGGCAAGTTATGTAGAGTTGGCTGTCATGACCGTCATTGCCAATGCCCGTTATCTGCTTATGAGCACAGCCATGAGCCAGAGACTTAGCGGGAAGACCTCCATGCTTCATCGTCTGCTCATCTCACTCCATATTACCGACGAACTTTTCGCCATTGCCATAGCGCGCAAGGGCAATCTCAATCCATATTATTCCTACGGAGCCGCTACGCTCTCAATCTTCTGTTGGAGTATCGGAACAGCACTTGGAGTCATTGCCGGCGATGTGCTGCCGCAGCGAATCGTCAGCGCTCTGGGCGTTGCTTTGTACGGAATGTTCATCGCTATCATAGTGCCGCCGGCAAAGGAAAACCGCATAATAGCATGGATCATCGGCATCTGCTTCGTATGCAGCGCAGCCTGTACTTACCTGCCATTGGTATCAACCATATCAAGTGGCACGAGAACCATTCTGCTTACCATCATCATAGCATCCGTGGCGGCATGGCTTTTCCCACATAAAGAAGAGAGAAAGGAGGATGAAGAATAATGAGCAGCAACATCTGGATTTACATACTTGTAATGGCAGGAGTGAGTTATTTCATTCGTGTACTCCCAATGACACTTCTGCGCAAGAAGATTAAGAACGAGTTCATCATGTCGTTCCTTTACTATGTGCCGTATGTCACACTTGCCGTAATGACCTTCCCTGCAATTGTAGAAGCCACCCAGACGCCTATCGCCGGCGGTCTTGCCTTCCTTTGCGGAATGCTGGCAGCATGGAAAGGTGCAAGTCTGTTCAAGGTGGCAATCATCTGCAGTGTAGTCGTCTTTTGCATAGAACTGCTCTGCTGATAAAGAAGAATCTTGCCTCGTCGCGATAAAGGTTGTTTTTGAAAAATTTCGCATTTTTTCTTTGGAGATTAAGAATAAAGTGTTAACTTTGCAGACGAAATAAACCCTATTAACATGCCAGAGATTGTTCGCTTTTATGGAATTGTGATTAAGATGTTCTTCAAACCAAAAGAGCATGAACCTTCGCATATTCATGCCATATATAATGAGCATGTGGGGCTCTTCAACATCCAAACATTTGAGATGATGGAAGGAGATCTTCCAAAGATAGCCCAAAGACTTGTAAAAGAATGGCTTGAAGCTCATAAAGATGAACTTCAAGATATGTGGGACAAACAGATTATCGCAAAACTACCTCCACTATGATTCCTCGTATTAAAAACATATCACCTCTATATAACTACCGTCTATCTGTTGAATTTGACGACGGCAGAAAGGTCGTGTATGATGTGTTAGAGGATATAGAAACCATCCCAACCTTTGCAGCCTTGAAGACTACCTTCGGATTGTTCAACCAAGTACAGCTTGACACCAGCCGCACCTGTGTATATTGGAATGACGAGATAGACCTTGCCAGCGACTCAATCTATGAATATGGCGTAGAAGAAAATGATCAAATCGGTATCGTAGCCGAGGGCGATGGTCCTGAATATGGGAAATAAATTCCTGATTTCTTTGCGGAATTAAAATAAAGTGCTAACTTTGCAACCAAATTTATAAGACAAATTCTTATATAATGCCAAAAGTACTACTATATATAACAGCCAAGCTATTTTAGACATTCCTTTTCTACAACAAGGATTACAATGAAAATCGTGCTCATGTTCATGTTGGCAAAAAGGAATACCCAAACCTTATGTAAGATATGGTTGGAACCAAAGGTCGAGATCGCAAAGCAAGGTGACAGAAGCCCAAGCCAAGGAGGTGCTATTATTGGCAGAGACTTAATAATATGTACAGAAAAGAAGGATACTGGAATACAACTCCTCATATTAAATCCGTTCGTTTCCCTGTCAGAGGGAAGTGGCAGGTGGACTTGGAGGATGGCAGGAGTGTTGTCATGCCTATAAGTGCATTCCCAAGTCTGAAGAAAGTGCCGGTACGCGAGCACTCTCAGTGGTATCTAATAGGAGGTGGAGTTACATGGGATTCTTGCTCAGAGGTTATCCATGTAGAGCAGATTCTTGGTGACTACCAAAAGTACGGTCACGAATCGTAAAATCATATCTTCCTCGCTCAGCGGAGCGAACTAATCTTATTGGTAAACAAACAGAAGCGTTATGTCTTCATCATGTGATGATAAAGCCTAGGAAACTTAGTTTTTCTTGTTTTTGTAAAAAGGGAGGGAAACTTAAGTGAAATAACCTCAGTGTGAATGGGTTGTTTCTCTCGCAGATGACGCGGATGGCGCAGATGTTTCTATCGTTATGCGGTGTCGGAAATACGGCATTTTGTTTTCTATTACGCAAGTATGCGTTACGCAATTCTGTATAATTGAAGGGAAAAATATTAGAATTTAATTGTAAATCAAAATAAAAAATGTAACTTTGCAGACGAAAGTCGCCCGAAAAAGTGTGATGATTGCATAAAAAGTCGCCCGAAAAAGTGTGGTAATCATACGAAAAGTCGCCCGATTTTGTGTATTAAAAACACCTATCAACCTGATTTACAATCAAATATATGTATCGCCGAAAAATAGAAGACAAATTGCTCCAATGGAAGGAAACTCCAAACCACAAGCCGTTAGTCATAAAAGGTTGCCGACAATGCGGTAAGACCAGTTCGGTCAAAGCATTTGCAAAGCAACATTACAAGCATGTGGTGTATATGGATTTTCATGAGCAGAAGGAATTGCGTGCACTCTTTGAAGGATCGCTGAAAGTAGATTACCTTACGGTTGTAATATCAGCAGCCATACCCGATGCAACGTTTGTTCCCGGAAAGACCTGTCTCATTCTTGACGAGATACAAGACTGCCCGCAAGCTCGTGCGGCATTGAAGTTCTTTAAACTTGATGGTCGGTACGATGTTATCGGCACGGGCTCTTTGCTGGGTGTAAATGGTTACAAATCTGAAGAGCAGCAAAAAGAGGAAGAAACCACTTCCGTTCCGGTAGGCTTTGAGACCATTGTTGACATGTATCCGATGGACTTTGAGGAATGGCTTTGGGCAAACCAGATACAGCAACCTGTTGTTGACCTTCTGAAACAATACATGCGAGACGAAACTCCTGTTCCTGAAGCCATACATCAGCGAATGCGTCAACTGTTGTTGGAATATGTTATCGTAGGAGGTATGCCGGAAGCTGTCAGTACTTTTCTTACTACCCATGATGTTAACCAGACAGTTGCTGTGCAACGCACCATCATTGATGAGTACAAGGTTGACATGGTGAAGTATGCACGTTCGGAAGACAAACCACGAATCCGCGAATGCTTCGAATCTATACCACGTCAGTTGAGTCGTGACAATAAGAAGTTCACCTATTCCGTAGTGCGGAAGGGAGGTCGAAGCAAAGAATATGTTGGCAGTTTGCAGTGGATAGAAGATGCAGGCATCGTGCGCCGTTGCCATAACCTTACAATTACCGAACTACCGCTTAGTGGCAATGCTTTACAGGATTGCTTTAAGATCTACATGGCAGATACTGGTCTCTTCGTCAGCATGCTTGATGAAGGAACACAATCAGACATTTTGCAAGGTCGGTTGGGAAGTTTCAAGGGTGCTATTTATGAGAATGTCATGGCAGACATTTTGGGCAAGATGGGACGCAAACTTTATTATTTCCAAAAGCCCGACAGTATAGAGATAGACTTCGTGATGCGCTATCGTGGAGAATGCACACCACTGGAATGCAAGGCTCGTACGGGTAATGCCAAATCCATGCAAACATTGCTCAAACATCCAGAGAAGTATCACGTTTATAATGCCCTAAAATTTGGTGACTATAATGTAGGTCGTAGCGGTCTGTTGCTTACATTACCTTTCTACATGGCGTTCCTGCTTACGGATATTTAACCTTACAACCTCATCGCTCGGCTTTGCCACTTTTACAAAAGCGTCAGCCGACTAAAAGAACCTCAAAAATGATAAAAGCCCTTTTCCTCGATGTTGACGGAACTCTCGTCAGCTTTGATACTCACAAGATTCCGCAATCCTCCATCGATGCCATTAAGCAGGCTCACGACAATGGAGTTAAGATAATCATTGCCACTGGCCGTTGCCGTAAGATAATCAATAATCTCACGGAGATTGAGCCATACATAGATGGCTACAGCTGCACTAACGGTGCTTATAACACTATTGGCAGTCAAGAGGTTAGCTTCTATCCTATGAGCAAAGAGGATGTCAGGAAAGTGCTTGCCAAGGCTGACGAGGAGAATGTTGCTTGCATAGTGTCGGGCAAGGAGAATGTAACCTGCGTAAACCGCGACGAGATTTTCCAAAAGGTGTTTGTTGAAATGCACAACATCCCGTACTTTGCCGGCGAACTTCCTGCGCTGGAAACCGTTCTGGCAGAAGGTGTCAGCGAGTTCACTCCGTTCTTTCCAAAGCAGATAGAGCAAGAGGTGATGGATGGTCTCGACAACTGCGAGAGCAGTCGCTGGTATCCGGCATTCATGGACATCACGCGCAAGGGAGTAAACAAAGGACTGGCAGTCAATGATGTCGCGAAATTCCTCGGCATCCCCATATCAGAAACCATGGCTATAGGCGATGGAGACAACGACGTCCCTATGCTCAAAGCAGCCGGCATCGGCATTGCTATGGGCAACAGCACCGACGCCGTAAAAAGCGAAGCCAACGATATAACCGACCACATTGACAACGACGGACTCAGCAAGGTCCTCAAGAAATATGGTGTGATATAGATCCGTCCCCTATCACTCTCAATAGCACTATCACCCATTCCAGATATTCCGTTATGCTCGACACCAACTCCTTGATACTTATACTGCAAGCCAGTGCCTTCACCATTACCATGGGACTCGCCCTGCTGCTTTTCTTCGCATGGTTTCATCAGCCGGACACAAGCCGTGAATACGAGCAGATGCGATGGTGCGTCATGTTGGCACTGCTACTGCTCTCCACACACTATTTCCTCCAGATGCATTTCGGCTTCCGTGCCCAGGGACCTGATATCGGGGCACTGATAAACACGCTGTTCTATCCTCCTGCCATCTACGTCTTCTCCTATTCCTTCGTGCGACTAGCCAGCCGCAGGACATTTCAGCGACGTTTCATCTCCGTGGCATCAGTCTCCATGGCAGTCATCGTGGGATGCTTCGTTGGCGGCTATCTCTATTACGGCAGCCTCCACATGCCCGTAGCGCTCTATGCCAT
This sequence comes from Prevotella sp., assembly GCA_045597565.1. GTDB lineage: Bacteria > Bacteroidota > Bacteroidia > Bacteroidales > Bacteroidaceae > Prevotella. The sequence goes on from JAZLKJ010000164.1 coordinate 32,929, forward strand.
GGGCGCATGCTTCTTCGCCAGCATACTCTTCTGCTTCCTCTCACCGAGAGAGGAGATACGCCGTATGCAGAAACTGGCAGACGAAGAGTCAGGACAGATGCAGGTGCAGTTCAACCTGTTCCTCCGTACCGCCAGCACCCTGCTGTATGTGGCTGCCCTCTTCATGTCCATCAGCATCTACTTCACCCCACTGCTCTTCATTGTCGGCATACTGAACCTTGTCGCCATGCTCTTCTTCGTGGTCAGTTTCATGGCCCTTGGCTTCAACATCCACAATGTCAGTCAGATTATCGGCACAGAGTTGGAGGAAACATCAGCACCGGGCAGCGAGAGCGCCGACGAGGAGAAGAAAACCATGATGAGCGCAGAGCAGAGAGAGAGAATAAGCGCCCAGCTCCTCACCTGGCAACAGCAGCAAGGCTATGCTTCGACAGAGCTTAACAGCAACACACTTGCCACGCGCCTGAACATCCCGAAGTACCGACTCGTACAGTATCTCCGCGAGGTGGAGGGCAAGACCTTCCGCGTATGGCTCAGCGACCTTCGTCTTGAGGAGGCGAAGAAGCTCATCCTTGAGCATCCTGAATACACAAACGAGACCATTGCCGAGGCCTGCGGCTTCTCCCGCAGTCATCTTCAGGTGAAGTTCAAGGAGTCAACTGGCATGACAACCAATGATTGGCGCGATGCACATGCGAAGCAGAAATAGCGTTATAGCAGGCAAAAAGTGTTAGACTTGTCACGAGTCTAACACCTAAATCACACAAGTCTAACACATACATATAGAAGTCTAACACCTTGTTAGGCTTCTTTTTTTTACCTTTGCACTCGAAAAATCAACGACGAATATGACAACACTCTTCAGCTGGCAGATACTCTTGCTCATCTGCCCTTCTATCCTCGGCATCGCCCTCTTCTGCTTCATGCTCTGGAACGACAAGCAACACGACAGGAAGAAAAAAATCAAACGATTAAACAATAACTAAAAATATCTACTAACAGATGAAGAAAACACGAATCCTATTCTCGCTCCTCATGGCGGTGGTCATGATGGCGATGAGCCCGCAGACGTTGTGGGCACTTGGCGGAAGCGGTACGTCCAGCTCTCCGTACACTATCGCAAGTGCTTCTGACCTCGTTACATTTGCCAGCAAGGTGAATGGCAGCGAACAAGGTGCATACGCCAAGCTGACAGCCGACATCACCCTCACCAGTGCATGGACGGCTATGGGTACAAGCAGCAAACCTTACACCGGCACTTTCGATGGTCAAGGTCACAAAATCTCCGGCTTGAACCTCACAGCCACAGCTACCAACGCAGGTCTCTTTGGCTGTGTCAATGGCGCTACCATCAAGAACTTCTCGCTTGCAGGAACCGTTTCTTCCGGATATGATAATACAGGTTCGGTAGTAGGTTACGCAAAGGGCAGTTCTACGATTCAGGACATTGTCAGCACCGTGAATATCACCATGACTGCTGCCAAGAGCCATCTGGGCGGTATAGCAGGTAATATAGAGAACGGCACTTCCGTCTTGGGCTGTACCTATAGCGGTACGCTGAATGCAGGCAGTTCTACCGACAGTAATGGCGGTATCGTAGGCTTTGCCAATGCCAACTGCTCAGGTACTATCAAATACTGCTTCTTCAATGGCACGGTTAAGACTACAGGTTCCGGTCCTCAGATGGGCGGTATCTTGGGTTATACCAATGACGAAAGCAACAACTTCGGCGGC
>JAZLKJ010000165.1:0-2711 GCA_045597565.1 Prevotella sp.
CTGCGTAGATAAGGTATCATAGCCTCTGCACCAAGTCCGCAGTTCATTCCGATAACAAGCGGATTGGCATGAGCAACAGAGGTAACAAAAGCCTCAATGGTCTGACCAGAGAGTGTGCGACCGGAAGCGTCACTGATGGTCATGGAGATGAAGAGGGGGAGTTGGGGCTTTGCTAATTGAGAATTGACAATTGATAATTGAGAATTATTGGCGGCATTATCCATTATCAATTCTCCATTATCAATTTTATTATACGCACTTAGGGCGGCTTTTACGTTTAGCGTATCGAAAGCGGTTTCGATGATAATGCCATCAACACCTTCATCTATGAGAACGCGCATCTGTTCGCTGTAGGCAGCTTCCAGTTCGTCGAATGTTATAGAGCGTGCGGCAGGATCGTTGACATCGTCGCTCATAGAGAGCATACGGCTCGTAGGACCGACATCGCCAAGCACAAAAATCTTCTTGCGGCGGTCGCCTTCTTTTGGCACGAAGCTGTCGGCTGCCTCACGTGCTATGCGAACGGCAGCTCGGTTTATCTGCTCCACATAGTCGCCAAGAAGATATTCCTGCTGCGATACGCGCTGAGCGGAGAAAGTATCTGTAATGATTATGTCTGCACCGGCTTCAATATAGCGGCGGTGTATAGCGGAGATAATGTCCGGGCGTGTCAGGGCAAGCACGTCATTGTTGCCCTTCAGCTGTACGTTCCAGTCGCGGAACAGTTCACCGCGGAAATCTTCCTCGGTGAGCTTGTACTCCTGAATGAGCGAGCCCATCGCACCGTCCATCAAAAGGGGACCTGCAGCCCCCTCAAGGAGGTCTTTAATAGTTTTATTGGCTGTATTTTTCAATTTTCTATTTTCTATTATTACGATTTATTTCTCACCTCATCCATAATAGCGCAGATAGATGCCGCTGCGTTCATAGTATAGAAATGCAGCGAAGGCACCTTTGCAGCCTTCAGTTCCTGACACTGCTTGATGGCCCATTCTATGCCCACCTTCTTCACATCGTCGTTGCTTGAACAGCGCAGAAGCTTGTTCACCAGACGGTCAGGGAAGTCAATATGGAACGTGCGCGGAAGCATAGACATATGGTTGAGCGTACTGATAGGCTTCAATCCCGGAATGATTGGCACGTTTATGCCTGCCTTTTCACAGCGGTCAAGGAAGGAGAAGTACTTCTTATTGTCGAAAACCATCTGCGTAACGATGTATCCGGCTCCCATATCCACCTTCTTCTTCAGCGCATCCATGTCTGCCTGAAGAGACATTGCCTCGTCATGCTTCTCCGGATAACCAGCCACACCATACGTAAACGGACGCTTGCCACGGAGCATGTCGTGAGAATCGCCAAAGATCATGCGACCGTCATTAAACTCATTTATCTGCTGACAAAGTTCTGAGGCATACATCAGTCCACCTTCTTTCGGGATGAAACGGTTGTCCATCTTCGACTTGTCGCCACGGAGTACAAGGAGATCGAAGATGTCAAAGAACGCAAGGTCTATGAGTTCATTCTCCGTCTCCTGCTGAGTGTTTCCTGAGCATATTACGTGCGGAACCACAGGAACACTGTATCGCTGCTTGATAGCACAAGAAACAGCCACCGTGCCTGGACGCAAACGGTCTTCAACGCGCACATATCGTCCAGGTTTCACCTCGCGATAACTGTAGTCGCTGCGGTGTGTAGTGACCTCTATAAACGCTGGATCATATACCATCAGCTTGTCTATGGTCTTATAGATTTGCTCTATGCTCTTGCCTTTCACTGGCGGCAGAACCTCAAAGCTGAACAGCGTTTCCTGCGTGTTTCGGAGTATATCTGTTACGGATTGGTTCATTGCTTATAGTCGTCTAAATTTGCTTAATGTGTTGTATAACATTCATTTTGTTTGTGCAAAGGTAATAATAAGAAAGAAGAATACATAATAAATGCGATTGTTTTTATTATAAAAGGTTCATAAAGGGCAATATTTTGCTATCTCTACGTTGCATTTCCCGCGAGTACTTAAACTATTTTTGCCGAAATAATACTAATTACCCCACAAGCTTGTCTTTTTTTTGCCAAAAAAGTTCTACTTTTGTAGCAAAGAAAACTATTATAAAAGCTTTATCTATCTGAATAATAATAAAACAAACTATACAATGGAAAATCAGAATTTCGGCTACTTTGATGACGCTGCTCGTGAGTTCGTCATCACCAACCCTCAAACTCCATTCCCATGGATCAACTACCTTGGCAACGAGGACTTCTTCTCTCTGATCTCTAACACTGCCGGCGGGTATTCGTTCTACAAGGACGCTAAGTTCCGTCGTATCACCCGTTATCGCTACAATGGCGTGCCTATGGACAACGGCGGTCGCTATTTCTACATCAACGATAACGGCACTGTTTGGAACCCAGGATGGAAGCCTTGCAAGACTCCGCTCAACTCTTACGAGTGCCGCCACGGTATGAACTACACTCGCATCACTGGTTCAAAGAACGGCATCGAGGCATCTGTGCTATTCTTCGTTCCTCTCAAGACTTGGGCTGAAGTTCAGAAGGTTACTCTCAAGAACACTACCAACGAAGTTAAGAAGATCAAGCTTTTCTCTTTCGCTGAATGGTGTCTTTGGAATGCTGCAACTGATATGGAGAACTTCCAGCGCAACTGGTCAACTGGTGAAGTTGAGATTGATGGCAGCGTAATCTATCACAAGACT
>JAZLKJ010000166.1:0-26585 GCA_045597565.1 Prevotella sp.
CGAACGGGGCATCGAGCCCCATTCGTTTCAACCCAAGGAAAGGGACTCAGGCTCACCATTGCCTGTTGTTCTGCCTGCGGAATGCACGCAAGTATTGACTAAGAAACTAACATCGCTGGTCTGAAAAGCGGTAGTACTATACTCGACACATGCTGCTAAGACTCCTCTAAAAAGAGTGTCTTCAAAATCAGTAAAGGCGGCTGTATAGTTCCAATATTTTTCGTATACTTGGTTTACGCGATTTCTCATATTGCGTTCTTTTTAAAGCAGATAAGACCCTATTTGCTATTAATTTTTTACGATAAAAAGGTACTCTATATCCTTTTGCTTTTTTTCTTTGCCAGTCACTCTATATGCGTAGGGCATTTCATGCACTTCTACATTATCTGAGTACTTTGACAATAGTTGCATGAGTTCCTCTTTTGAAGGTTTTGAACGACTATTATAACTAAGCATCCAGTATTTGTATTTTCCAAGTTTACTGAATAAGTTATCGAACTGTTCAATAATAGTATTCTTGTCTATGAAATTATTATCAAAAGGTTCAACCTTCTTTCCTTCAATATATGCATCTAACAACCCATAGAAGCCAAAATAGTCATTCATGGTTCCTGCATAGGGAGGATCCAGATATATTACATCGGCATCAATTTCCTCAATGGCTTTGTAAACATCTAAATTGTATGCTTTGTTGCTATTTCCATTGCTGAAAACAGCATCATTATATTCTTTCAAATTGTCTTCAAAATGAAATTGGAAGCTTTGATTGTGGTAATGCCTTCTTCGACCATACTTTGCATAACTGAGTTCTTCATCCCTCAGTTCAACAACTTTTTCCCATTTTATAGTAAAACGAGAGTAAGGCATCTTTCTGATCATTGCTCTCCTCATAAGAGTAAATGCCATTGCCTTCTTGTACTTGTCTTTTATTTTGATGATATTTTCTCTGATTCTATCAAGATCCTTACATTCATCTGGAAAATAATACTGGTCAGCGAAGTTTTGGAACATAAATCCCTCAGTTGCTTCTCCGCTGAATATCTTTAAGATATCTTTATCGTCAATAGTCTTATCGTTATTCTCGATAAGTGCCTGTGCGATATAAAAATTTATCTTCAGAACATCATTTGCATAGACGGTAAGACCTTTTTCTTTAGCCATATAGCCAACCGAACATCCTCCACAAAACACATCTAAGAAGGACGTTGCATCGTCAGGTATCAGAGAAGCAATCCAGTTCACAATCTTCTCTTTATTGCCAATATAATTAACTGTAGGATAAGCCATTACAACATTGTCTTTACAGCTTCAGCTATTGCCATTGCCAATATAGGAGGAACTGAATTTCCTACCATCTGCTGTTGTTTAATTTTATTTCCAAGGAAAATATAAGAGTCTGGATATGTTTGAATAGCCGCCAACTCTCTTACTGTCAAAGCTCTATTTTGTTCATAGTGAAACACTTTACGCATATCACCAGTTATACAAATAGAAGGTTTTGTACTATCGTATCTGATGTATTTGCGAATATCGCCCTTTTGAGGTCGGATATTCTCTGGAATATCATCTCTGCCACCGCCATCCTTTACGTATGACATTTTTTCTAACATTTGTGCAGAATGAAACATGGCTTCATGATTTGGGACATTCGAAGACTCTCCACTTTGAAGTACAGGATAATGACCGATTGCGTCTTTTATTGTGGGAGGTTCTCCTTCTATCTTCTTTGGGAAATGCACTTTATACATAGAATTGTCAGTTAGCTTACCTATAAACAACACACGGTATCGATTTTGAGGTACTCCGTATTCAGAAGCACATACTATACGTGCCTCAACAACATATCCTAACGTTTCAAAGTGCTGTATTATCTCTTCTCTTGTTTGACCATTAAGCCTAGTATAGAGTCTGGCAACATTCTCCATCACAAAACATTTTGGCCTTACAAGTTTAACAACTCTTACAAACTCTTTGAATAGATGATTTCTTGGATCATCCGCAAATTTCCTACCGATGTTACCTGCCATACTAAAACCTTGGCATGGAGGTCCACCAATAACCACATCAATTTCTTGCCCTTTTACTAAATCAAGGATTTTTTCATCGTCTAACTTTGTTATATCACATTCGACGAGATTGTGGCAAGGGAAATTATGGCGATAGGTCTCGCAAATTTCGTGGTCGTATTCAACTGAAAAGACGTTTTCAAAACCTGCCCAATCAAATCCTAATGAGAATCCTCCAGAGCCAGAGAATAAGTCTATATATTTTGGCATATAACTTCGCTATATATTTTAAGTATAGCGTGGGAGTCAAAGCAAAAAAGCCGTTCAGGTTCTGACCAACCCTATTTGATTTAATGCAATGACTACCCACGCTGTGATTAATAATTCTTTTCACAACGGGACGTCAATGCATCATTTCCTCAAATAAGTACTTGATTGGTCAGATCTGAACGGCGAAGAATGATGTCTTACTCTCAGTCGAGTATATGCAGTTTATAGGAACTGCGGCCTTATCTTATCTTGTAGATTCTTGTTTTACGGAGTTCCTTGCTATTGGGCGCGAAGTCCACTCCCCAACAGTAGTTGCTGGAGCGTTCCGAAGCCTTGCTCCATGTCTGGAGAGGAACTCTTCTGGTTTCTATGCTGTATAGCATTTCGTTTTGTTGTGTCTGCAGATACCCAGAAGCAAACGGTTTGTTTTTGGTGATGTGGTAGTTGGGATTAAAAAGAAACGTAGGTATCTTATTTCTGCTCGATCGTTTCTTGAGGCCTACCACAGCCTTAACACCTAAACTTGCAGAAAGATACCTACGTTGGGATATAATATACCCAAAATGTGTGTACTAAGGGCATGGTTAGCCCTCGGCACACACTGCTGGGATATTATCCAAGCGCAGCATCTACTTCCGTCTTGCTCTTTGGTGTTAATTCTGAAAGTGGTAGTTTCAAGAAACCAAAAACAAGCGTCCATAAACGCTTTTTTATTTCCAAATGTCTGTTCAAACAGTTTTACGCCATGATGAGCATCGGGCTAGGCCTCTTCCTCCGCCCTCCCCCAAAGGGAGGGAACTATTGAGGGGACCTCAATATATATAACGGACGAACCGCCGTTATATTGTATTAAATTGGGTACTATTGCCCAACTCCAATCTGGAGTTTGTTCAATCTATTCAAGGATTACCTCCCAGAAGCCGGACTTATCGGAACCCACTCTGCGGATGAGTTTATCGCGCATTACCTCAAGATTGTTCTTTACCGCAGTACTACTGATGCCTATGGTCTGAGCCATTTCTATTGTAGTTATTGTCGGGTTTTCAAGAATCATTCTGAGAATCTCAAGACGATTTACAGTCAAGTTTACAATCAACCTTTCTGCTCTTACAGTCAACTTTTTGAGTTTTACAACCAACTTTTCGTCGTTATTACCAACCTTTACAGTCAACTTTTTGCCATTTACAACCAACTTTACAGTCAAGTCTTCCTCATTTACAACCAACTTTTGGTCATTTATTACCAACCTTGAGTCATTTTCAGCCAACCCATCAGCGGCTTTTTCTGTTCTCCATACAACAGCCTTGAATTGTCCGCCCACACATTCAAAGTCAATCTTTACATTTTCTTTCAACGCGCGACGGATGCCACTGCCAAGACCTCTGTATATCATCGTCTTTGCACAGAAATCTGCCAACAGGGTATTGCGTTGTTTGGATATGCCCATCAGCATCTCGTCTATGGTTAGACCACCGTACAGTCCTCCTGGGTTTATGATTTCTACACGATTGTCAAAAACGAGGATTCTAATGTATGCTGGTACCAGAAGGTCTATATGCACAAGGGCGTTTTGCAATAGTTCCTCTAATACAACCTCTGGTATCTCCAGTATGCCTGGACGGTTGAAGTTCTGTCCATTCTGAAGGTGGTGTAGGTTAGCTTTGAGAAATGACATTCCATCACGAAACATCTGTGGTATTGTGCCTGTAATGTCGCGACTGTCTCTGTATTCGCTACCGCTTATCTCATTGCCAACGAAGCTCACTGCTTTTATCACGAATGTATGTTCGTATTGCTGAGGCTTCTGGCCAAAGAACAGAAGTCCTGCACGAGTAACGTTTTCATTGTCACCAAGTATGCTTAGGCTTTGCAGGAGACTTGCAACAGGTTTGCCGAAACTCTCTTTTGGCTGACCATACTGACGCTCAAAGAAGTCATTGATATATGCCATTTCTAGGTCTTTGATGCTTGTGTTCGGAATAGTTTCATTGTCTGCTTTGTAAGCACCAACACCTTGGAATAGCGACAAGATCTCGGCATTGTCTGTTATTCTTCGCTTATCCTGTCCTTGCTTTACCCATATAGAGCCATCATTAGTTTTATATGGTTTTCCTTTACCCTCTTTAATCTGACAAACGAGGAAGCGCTTTTCTTTTACTTTTACGACTTCCGTCTCGATGTAGATGGCTGGCTTTACCTGCTCGTTAGCAGTATTACCAAGTTCCAAACCTGTGTCTTGCAGTTGCTTAAAGGTAAGACCAAGCATCTCACCTGTCTTGTCTTGCACACCAAAAAGGATGACTCCGCCATGCGTATTGGCGAAAGCCACCATCTCCTGTGCTATCTTGGTCTGAGTGGTGAAACACTCCTTGTATTGTACTGTTGTTGTCTCACCGCATTTGCAGAGTTCAACAAATTCGTCGCTTGTCATTGTTTTGCTATTTTATACCGAAAGACTCTTTTGTAGAATGTGATTTTCTTTGCATACGCACGCATATTGGGTATCGCATAGCAGCATCTACTTCCGACTTGTCTTTAACAGTTAATTCTGAAAGTGGTAGTTTCGAATCGTCAAAAACAAGCGTCCATAAATGCTTTTTTATTTCCAAATGTCTGCTCAATCAGTTTTGCGCAATGATGAGCATCGGGCTTTTATATATAAAGGATGTAACTCCGTACATGTTACATCACGCAACATGAATCACTCCACAGAGGATACTATTGCTTATTCTAATCCAACTCCTGGTCTGGCTCGTAGCCGCCCATCTCGCGGATTGCATTCTTGAGCATGGCGTGCTGCTGATAGAGGTGGTTGACAGCCTCCTCGCCCTTTATATAGTCGTGCATAGGCGACTTTAGGAAGAATGAGAGGAACTTCTGATTGCCATAGCGACCATCGCGCGCTGCAAGGTCAGAGAGAAGGCAGAGGTCAAGACAGACAGGAGCGGCAAGGATGGAGTCACGGCAGAGGAAGTTTATCTTAATCTGCATAGGATAGCCCATCCAACCGACAATGTCGATGTTGTCCCAACTCTCCTTGTTGTCATTGCGAGGTGGGTAGTAGTTTATGCGCACCTTATGGTAATAGTCTGTATAGAGGTCAGGCTGGTCTTCTGCCTTGAGGATTGTCTCAAGAGTTGAAAGCTTTGACACTTCCTTTGTACGGAAGTTAGCAGGCTCGTCAAGCACGAGTCCGTCGCGGTTGCCAAGAATATTCGTTGAGAACCAACCGTCAAGACCAAGACAGCGGGTGCCGATGATAGGAGCAAAACCAGACTTAACAAGAGTCTGACCAGTCTTGAAGTCCTTACCACAGATAGGCATCTTTGTCTTTTCTGCGAGTTCCCACATGGCAGGAATATCGACTGTTGTGTTTGGAGCACCCATAATGAAAGGAGCTCCCTCCATAAGTGCTGCGTAGGCATAGCACATTGATGGTGCGATATGCTCGCGGTCGTCAGCCTTCATAGCAGCCTCAAGAGCCTCTAGTGTGTAATGAGTATTCTCGTCGATAGGCACATAAATCTCTGTAGATGCTGCCCAAAGAACGACGATGCGGTCGCAGCCGTTGTCTGCCTTAAATCGACGAATATCCTCGCGAAGCTGCTCGACCATATCCCAACGATCCATACACTGCTTCACATTGTCGCCATCAAGACGCTTGGCAAAATTCTTGTCAAATGCGGCTGGCATTGGCTTGATAGCTTCTAGTTCCTCACGGACAGGAAGAATGTCTTTCTCCTTGAGCACCTCGGCATACATAGCAGCCTGGAAAGCGTTCTGCGGATAGACATCCCAAGTGCCGAAGACTATATCGCTAAGTTCTGCAATAGGCGCAATCTCGCGATAAGAGAGATACTTCTTCTCGTCACCTTTTCCCACGCGAACCTTATCATACTGCGTCATGGAACCCACAAGCTTTGTAAGTCCCTTGCGCGCCATAAGCACACCTGTCATGAAAGTTGTTGCAACTGCACCACAGCCAACAACCATTATACCGAGTTTTCCCTCTGCAGGTTTAGGAGCCATTATCATTTACAGATTTACAGATTTACGTATTTACAGATTAGTTTGATTTTTATTGCTTACGCAAGAAATCTTAGCTTCGCAGAAATCTTAAGGCTAACGCCAGAAGGTTCTCTGCACTAAAGGCAGAGCATCGCAAGCGCTGAGCGTAGCTCGACGGCCGAACTCACTTGTTAGTCGCGAGCGACAGCGAGTCTCGAAGGGATGCGAGAGCACAAGGGAAAGTCAAATATTTCCTCCTAAGATTTCCACAGTCAGATTTCTAGCCGATAGGCTATAATCATTTTCAATTATCAATTTGTTCTAACCTCGCTGGTCAAGTCCCCAAAGCATCTTGTCGCGAAGGACATTGAAGTACTTGCGCGAATGGCGCTTAACGATCATGGTCTTGTATGCCGCCTTCTTGATTGTAAGACGCACTTCATCGTTGAGCGACTCTGAACGACCGTCAACAGCCACGAGATAGTTATGCGAGCGACTCTCTACTGAAAGTTCTATAACCGATGTGTCGTTAATGACTATCGGTCTGGTATTCAACGAGTGAGGGGCTACTGGAGTAAGGCACAACACGTTAGTAGTTGGCACGATGATCGGTCCGCCGTTGGAAAGAGAGTAAGCCGTAGAACCGGTTGGAGTAGAGATGACCAGTCCGTCAGCCTGATACGTCATGAGATATTCACCGTCGATATAACAGCGGATGGAAATCATGGAAGCTGTATCGCGCTTCAATACTGCGATGTCGTTAAGCGCATACGGAGAAGCGAGAGGCGAAGGTGTTGAAACCTTTATAACGGCATGTTCTTCCACCGCATACTTTCCCTTATAGAGATCGTCTATAACCGATTCCATCTCTGCCGGCGACACATCAGCAAGGAAACCAAGACGGCCGAAATTCACTCCGACAATAGGTGTCTGATTGGCTCCCACCATCTCTGCAACACGAAGCAGCGTACCGTCGCCTCCGAGCGAGAAGGCAAAGTCGGCATCAAAGTCATTGCCAGTGAAGGTACGATTGACAGTTATATCCAGCTTTTGGCCTTCTGTAAGAAACTTATAAAAGTCTTCCTCCATGACGACCTCTGCATTATGCTGCTGCAGACACGCAAGGAGCTTCTGAATGCTCACAGACTTCTTTGCCTGATGAACATTACCGAATATTGCGAAACGCTTTTTCATTTACAATTTACGGATTTGTTGTTTTTTATTGCTTACGCAAGAAATCTTGGCTTCGCTGAAATCTTAAGGCTTACGCCAGAAGGTTCTCTGCACTAAAGGCAGAGCATCGCAAGCGTTGAGCGTAGCTCGACGGCCGAACTCACTTGTTAGTCGCGAGCGACAGCGAGTCCCGAAGGGATGCGAGAGCACAAGGGGAAGTCAAATATTTCCACTAAAGATTTCCACAACCAGATTTCTAGCCGATAGGCTATAATCATTTACAATTTACTATTTACATCAAACCGAACGCACGAAGGATGTCAGCGAAGTTTGCCCAAAGCATGAGTGCTACAAGCAAGCCGAAACCGATGTATTCTGCCCAAATTAGGAACTTCTCTGAAGGTTCCTTGCCAGTAATCATCTCATAAATGAGGAAGAGTACATGACCACCATCGAGAGCTGGAATAGGAAGGATGTTCATGAATGCAAGCACAATGCTGAGAAATGCCGTCATCATCCAAAAACGGTACCAGTCCCAAACATCAGGGAAGAGACTACCAAGAGTACCGAAACCGCCAACAGACTTTGCTCCGTCTGCAGATGCAAGATACTGCATATCAGAGATATAACCACCGAGGGTATTCAGTCCGTAGTTTATGCCGGCAGGGAAACTTTCAAGGAAACTATACTCAACGCTTGTTGGCTCGTAGAGTGCCTGATATGGCTTATAAGTCACTCCCATCTTCATGTCAGAAGAGAGAACCATGTTGAGCGTGTCAGGAGTCTCTTTTCCCTTATGCAGAGTAACTAACGTTACCGTGCGAGCCTTGAGGCTATCAGCAGGAGTGACGGCTGTTTCAAGAATGTCAGCACGGATGCCAAGTACATTCATCACATCGTTGAAGGTCTTTGTCTCCTTGCCGTCAACAGCAAGAATATTATCACCGGCAAGCATTCCTGCCTTAGCAGCAGGACTATCGGCTGGCACGCTGTCAACAACATTAGGCAGGACTGGTTCCATGTACTTCGGAGTTTCTTTCAGCATAGTGAGGAGCGAAATCTCTGGCTTGTTGACTGTTGTTTCCTTGCCATTGCGAAGAACTGTTACTGAAGTGGCTGGAGCTACGGCACGATAGACATCTACATCGAAACGTTCAAAAGTCTCGCCGTCTGCGCCGATAATGATATCACCGTTCCTGAAGCCGTGTTTCTTTGCCTCTTCATTGAACTGCATACCCTGCTTCATATCCTTGGCAGCAATATATTTATCGCCCCAAGAATACATAACCATAGAATAGATGAAGAGTGCAGTAATGAAGTTCACAAGCACACCGCCAATCATAACAAAGAGTCGCTGCCATGCTGGCTTTGCTCGGAATTCCCAGTCTTGTGCTGGTTGCTTAAGCTGTTCTGTATCAAACGATTCGTCAACCATACCGGCTATCTTACAGTAACCACCAAGTGGAATCCAGCCGATACCGAACTCTGTGTCAGAATTCTTTGGCTTGAACTTGAAGAGAGAGAACTTCCAGTCGAAAAAGAGATAGAACTTCTCCACTCGGATACCGAAGACACGAGCGAAGAAGAAATGTCCGCCCTCATGGAGTACAACGAGAAGCGAGATCGAGATAATAAGCTGTATTGCTTTTATTAGGAATACGGTCATGTGGATTTACAAATTTACGGATTTACAGATTTTCAATTTTAATTTTTAATTTTTCACTTTTCATTTTAAAGCAGACCTGCGGCTATCAGGCGTGCTTCTTTGTCTGAGTTAAAGTATTGTTCTAATGTTGGTTTCTCTATGAATGTGGCAGTCTGCATAGTCTTCTCAATAATCTCTGCTATCTTTGGGAATGAGCAGCGATCTTCAAGGAATGCGCGATTGACTATTTCGTTTGCAGCATTCATCACGCAGCAGGCATTTCCACCCATCTTTATTGCCTCAAAAGCAAGGGCAAGACAGCGGAACATCTCCAAGTCTGGCTCAAAGAATTCCAACGTCTGCTTGAACGGATCAAGTCGTTCACCATTGAGAAGGATGCGGTCAGGATAGGTGAATGCATACTGAATAGGCATACGCATATCTGGTACGCCAAGCTGTGCCTTAATGGAACCGTCAACAAACTGCACTGCACTATGAACGATAGACTGCGGATGAACAAGCACCTGAATGCGCTCTGCAGGAATACCAAAAAGCCATTTTGCTTCTATCACTTCAAAGCCTTTATTCATCATCGTAGCAGAATCGATGGTAATCTTTGCGCCCATATCCCAAGTAGGATGACGAAGAGCATCTGCTTTCGTAACAGTTTGAATCTCAGCCATTGACATCTTGCGGAAAGGGCCACCAGATGCAGTGAGCAGAATCTTCTCCACGCCGTTGTCACCTTCTCCTGCAAGCGATTGGAATATTGCAGAATGCTCGCTATCAACAGGGATAATTGGAGTGTGGTATTCGTTTGCCAACTGACATATAAGTTCACCAGCAACAACGAGAGTTTCCTTATTGGCAAGCGCGATTTTCTTATGCGCCTTTATTGCATGAATCGTAGGTGAGAGTCCGGCAAAGCCTACCATTGCAGTAAGCACGATGTCTATCGGCGTTGCTTCTACTACATCGTCAAGGGCCTTTGCTCCGGCATAAACCTTTATGTCAGGACAGTCGGCAAGGAGTTCCTTAAGGCGGTCGTAGTGAGCTTCATTGGCTATGACGACTGCGTCTGGATTATATTTATGTGCTTGCTCGGCAAGGAGTTCCACCTGATTGTTTGCTGTAAGGCAGTAAACCTCAAAGAGGTCAGGATGCTGTGAAATGACATCAAGCGCCTGAGTGCCGATAGAACCGGTTGAACCGAGTATGGCTATTTGCTTTTTCATTCGAATTATAAGAGTCCTTCAGGAAGGTTCATTTTTATTGTTCTGTTATCATGGTCGATGTCTTCAATCCATTCGTCGGCGACGGGAATGAGAAGTTCGCCTATCTCAAAGAGGTAATTCTCAGTTGAAGTATCTACGTTGTCTATGGCACCAAGATTCTTCTCGCCTGCGAGAATAGAGTATCCGACAAGCATATCCCAAGAATAATGGTCGTTCTCCTCTGCTGCCTGACGAGGAAAATAGACATCGCAGTTGGTTATTGCCTGCGCTTGCTCCTTGGAGTCCACATCTTCAAACTTCACGAGAGCTGTCTCCTCAGTACGGAAGCGATATTCCTCAAAGAAAAATGGCACAAGGAGTCCGTCAATGTTCAGCATGAGATGGTCTGCCTCCGTCTGGTCGAAGACATCATCGGAGAACATGAACACAACCTCCCCATTTATTCCATGAGGTTTGCCAATCTTACCTATCTTATAAAAATCTTCTAACATCTACCGATTTAGATTTTTCTACCTAACAAAGCTAATTTATAGAACCCACCTTAAAAGTTTCCACTTGTGCTTCGCATCCCTTCGGGACTCGCTGCCGCTCGCGACTGGCCTTCGGCAAGTTCGGGGGGAAAGGGGCTTTTAGTCCGTAACACGAGTGATTCTTGCTCCAAGAGCGTTCAATCGTCCTTCTATATTCTCATAGCCGCGGTCTATCTGAGCAATGTTTGCAATGGTAGATGTACCTTCTGCACTGAGAGCTGCAATAAGCAGAGCAATACCGGCACGAATATCTGGCGATGTCATACGCTGTGCACGAAGTCGCTTCTGATGGTCATGGCCGACAACAACGGCACGATGAGGATCGCAAAGGATAATCTGCGCCCCCATGTCGATAAGCTTATCTACGAAGAACAAGCGACTCTCAAACATCTTCTGATGGAAGAGCACGGAACCGCGAGCCTGTGTAGCAACGACAAGGAGTACGGAAATGAGATCAGGAGTAAGTCCTGGCCAAGGAGCATCTGCAATCGTCATGATGGTGCCGTCTATAAACGACTCGACGAGATAATAGTGCTGCTCAGGAACGAAGAGGTCATCTCCAACTTCCTCAATGCGAACGCCCAATCTGCGGAACGAATCAACGATTATGCCAAGGTTCTCAACAGAGCAACCTTCAATCTTTATGCCCTTACCTACCATTGCCGCCATACCTATGAACGAGCCGACCTCAATCATATCTGGCAGAACGGTATGCTCTGTGCCATGAAGTTTCTCTACGCCTTCTATCGTGATAAGGTTTGACGCTATTCCAGAGATCTTTGCACCCATTGCATTGAGCATTCGACAAAGCTGCTGAATATACGGCTCACAGGCAGCATTATAGATAGTAGTCTTTCCCTCTGCAAGCACAGCTGCCATGATGACATTTCCTGTACCCGTTACAGAAGCTTCGTCAAGAAGCATATAGGTTCCCTTCAGACGACCGTTCTCAGTAGAATGAATCTCAAAAGTATCATTCTCATTATTATGAGAGAACGAAGCACCGAGGTTCTTAAAGCCAAGGAAGTGAGTATCCAAACGTCGACGACCAATCTTGTCGCCACCAGGCTTTGCCACAACAGCCTTGCCAAAACGGGTAAGCAGAGGGCCAATCATCAGCACACTACCACGAAGAGCAGAACACTTCTTCACGAACTCAGGGCTGGAGAGATAGTCTATATTAATATTCTTCGCACAGAAGCGATACTTGTTTGGCTCAAGCTTCTCAGCCTCTACGCCCATGTCACGAAGAAGATTAATCAGGTTGTTGATGTCCAAAATGTTCGGAACATTGTTTACAACAACAGGCTCCTCCGTCAGCAAAGTAGCGCAGATAATCTGCAGAGCCTCATTCTTTGCGCCCTGTGGTCGGATAGTACCTTGCAGCGGATGACCGCCTTCAATTATAAATGATTGCATTTTATGGAAATTACTTCTTTTTTTTCTTCTTTTTCTTGGTTGACTGCTTCTCCATCTGGATGACAGTCTTGTCAAAACGGAAGGTCGATGGATTAAGCTTTACCTTTCCGTCCGTAAACCTCTCAATATCATGGAACACGCTTTCCTCACGGGCATTGGAGTGACCATATTCCAGAAGCATTCGGCGCATCTGGTTTGCCGTACTGCGAGCAAGCTCATCAAGTTCTTCACCCGGCTCCATCGTTGCCATTATCTCACAAGTGTCATAGATCAGTTTACCGTAGTGTCTTACCGGAACCTTGGACCTCGGATAAGGCAACGGATTTGGCTTTGTCTGGATGGCTCGTGCTTCCTCCACATCGTATGGATAGTCAATATCAAGCTTAAAGTCGCTCAGCAATGCAAGATGATTCCACAGCTTATGGTGGAAGTCAGGACTGCTCTTGTCGTCGCTCGATTTGATTGCCATCGTTCGTATTATCTTTTCAGCAGCCGCCTGTCGTTCCTCACGGTTCTCAAGCGTAAGAGCATGTTCCACCATGTCCTGCACAACTCGACCGTATTCCGGCATCGTCAGATGCGATCGCTGCGTATTATAGTCTAAACCTGTTAACATATTATCATTTGACGATTTGTCTATTTGATGATTGCTGCATTCTTAATTCCGCATTTTCTTAGGCTTTCCTGCCACGAAGTCCTTCAGGTAGAATGGTACGAAATAGGCAACATCCTCGGTCTGATTCTTTCTAAGACGCATCTCTGCAAGCGGAGCCATGTATCTGGCCATTGGCTCGATATTATCAAGGAATATCGCATTCGGATGATTGATCACATCCTTACACTTCGCACTGCCGCCACCAAAGAAACATACAGGTCCTTTGTCGAGAAACTCCTTATAAGTCTCAGCATCAACGATATCCGGCTGAGT
Organism: Prevotella sp.; assembly: GCA_045597565.1. Lineage (GTDB taxonomy): Bacteria > Bacteroidota > Bacteroidia > Bacteroidales > Bacteroidaceae > Prevotella. The sequence goes on from JAZLKJ010000166.1 coordinate 13,215, forward strand.
CTGACGGACAACCTTCAAAGAGCGTTCGTATAATTCAGCATAAACCTCCATTCTGCGTGCATCAATCATTGTACAGAACAGGGCATCTTCTGGTATTTCCTCGTGATAAAGCAACGGTGCCACCGCCTGAAGCTGTAGCGTAGGTATGCTGATGAGCGGGATATCGCTACCGTAAGCTATGCCCTTTGCCATGGACACACCAATGCGAAGTCCTGTGTATGAACCAGGACCGCTGCTCACTGCCACACAATCTGGCTTGAGGTCGCGCATTTCCATATAGGTGAAAGCCTCGTCAACAAAAGTGCCGAGATGCTCCGCATGGTTAGGACCGCTGCGATCTATTTTTTCCAGTACACACTCACCATCGCGAGTAACAGCGACAGAGCAGATGTTTGTGCTGGTTTCAATACTTAGTACTAATGACATTAAAATATAAATTGCAATTTATGCGTGCAAAGTTACGACTTTTATTTAGAAAAACACCTTTTAAACAAGAAATTCTTGCAAGAAAGGGATATTCTTGCAAGAATTATGATTTTTTAAGAAAATATTACGTAATTACTATGTAATTATCAGGAATAGTTCCGCTTATTTCTTATACTTCTCAATATGCTGTTGAATGAGTTCTGCATCATCGAAATAATTAATCTTCATTGCAGCACGAACCTCATCCATTGTCTGCATTGCAACCTTGCGGGCTTCTTCTGAACCTTTCTTGAGAATCTCATAAACGGCAGGAATATTCTGCTCAAGTTCATGACGACGCTGACGGATTGGATCAAGACGCTTATTAAGAACCTTGATAAGGAACTTCTTGCACTTCATATCACCAAGACCGCCACGAGTGTAGTGATCCTTCACTTCCTGAAGGTTCTTGTACTCAGGCCAGAATTCTTCAAAATCAGAATCTTCGCAGAAAGCGTCAAGATAAGTAAACACGCAGTTACCTTCCACATGACCAGGATCGTCAATGTTGATATGAGTAGGGTCGGTGTACATTGACTTAACCTTCTTCTCCATCTCCTTTGGATCGTCAGAGAGATAGATGCAGTTGCCAAGACTCTTCGACATCTTTGCCTTACCGTCAGTACCAGGAAGACGCTTGCAGCTGTCGTTCTCAGGAAGCATAATCTGTGGTTCTACGAGAACCTCGCCGTATGTATTATTGAAGCGGTTTACGAGTTCGTTGGTCTGCTCAAGCATCGGACGCTGATCTTCACCAACAGGAACGATATTTGCCTTGAACAAAGTGATGTCGGCAGCCTGAGAGATCGGATAGCAGAAGAAACCTACTGGGATGGAAGCCTCGAAGTTGCGCATGGCGATCTCAGTCTTAACTGTAGGATTACGCTGCAAACGGCTTACTGTAACGAGGTTTGAGAGATATTGCGTAAGTTCTGCAAGTTCAGGAATCTGACTTTGGATAAAGATTGTAACCTTCTCTGGGTCAAGACCGCAAGAAAGGTAATCAAGAGCAACTTCTATGATGTTCTGTCGAATCTTCTCAGGATTATCCGCATTGTCTGTAAGTGCCTGCACATCAGCGATAAATACAAACATCTTATCGTAGTTACCTTCGTTCTGAAGTTCTACGCGGCGACGGAGAGAACCAACATAATGACCAAGATGGAGTTTACCGGTAGGACGGTCGCCTGTAAGGATTATTTTAGACATAATTTCATTTGTCGATTTGATGATTTGTCGATTTGACGATTTGTCGATTTGTCGATTTGACGATTTGACGATTTAATCAGAAAATCAGCAATCAGCCAATCATCTAATGTTTATGCGTCAATATTAGCGTAAGTTGCGTTTGCCTCAATGAATGCACGGCGTGGCTCTACGTCATCGCCCATGAGCATTGAGAATATTTCATCGGCAGCAGCGGCATCCTCAATAGTAACCTGCTTGAGAACGCGACTTGCTGGGTCCATTGTAGTCTCCCAAAGCTGCTCTGCGTTCATTTCACCAAGACCTTTGTAGCGCTGAGTATGAAGAGCCTTTGTATCTTCCTCACCGTTAGCGTATCTCTGGATGAAGTCAAGACGAGCCTGCTCTGTATAGCAATACTCCTTGATTTTGTTCTTCCAAGTGCAGAGGTAGAGAGGTGGAGTAGCGATGTAGAGATGACCTTCACGAATAAGCTCTGGCATATAGCGGAAGAAGAGTGTCATGATGAGCGTTGCGATGTGAGAACCATCGACATCGGCATCGGTCATGATGATAATCTTGTCATAACGGAGTTTCTCTATGTTTGCCGCCTGTCCATCTTCCTCGTCAACACCGAAGCGAACACCAATACTCTGGATGATGTTCATTACTGACTCTGACTCAAAAACTTTATGGCGCATAACCTTCTCCACATTAAGTATCTTACCACGAAGCGGAAGGATAGCCTGAGTGTAGCGGTCGCGACCTTGCTTCGCAGAACCGCCCGCAGAGTCACCCTCGACGATGAAGATCTCACAGTTTTTAGGGTCCTTATTAGAACAGTCGGCAAGCTTGCCAGGAAGACCAACGCTTGTAAATGCGCTCTGACGCTGCACACTCTTACGAGCACGCTCAGCAGCCTGACGGGCTGCAGCAGCAAGAATAAACTTGTCGCAGATAGCCTCTGCCTGTGTCGGATGCTCTTCAAGATAATATGCAAGTGACTCTGCAACTGCCTGATAGACAGCCGGACGCACCTCAGAGTTACCGAGCTTCGTCTTTGTCTGACCTTCAAACTGTGGTTCAGCAACCTTGATTGAGATGATGGCAGTAAGACCTTCGCGGAAGTCATCAATCTTGATTTCCACCTTAGCCTTCTCCATCTTTTTCGCAATCTTCTGGTTGTTCTCTGCATACTTCTTTAGAGTATTGCAGAGGGCGTTGCGGAAACCCACGAGGTGAGTACCACCTTCGTAAGTATTGATATTGTTTACGTAAGAGTGAATATGCTCTGAATAATCGCGATTGTAAGTGAAAGCCACGTCAACAGGAATACCCTGACTCTCTGTCTTTATGCAGATAGTCTCAAAATCCTCTGTAAGTTTCTGGCGATGCTTATCAACATAGGCTACAAACTCCTTGAGACCATCCTTAGCGTGGAAAGTCTGCTCGCGAATCTTACCCTCCTCGTCAGGACGCATATCCTTGAGGTTGATGGTAATACCTGCGTTAAGGAATGCAAGCTCGCGCATACGGTTTGCCACGATATCCCACTTGTAGGTTGTCGTAGTGAATATCTCTGGGTCTGGCCAGAACTGCTGGCGAGTACCGCGCTTGTCGGTCTTTCCAACAACCTCTACCGAATAAAGAGGCTTACCCTTCTCATATTCTTGCTGATAGATGCGACCGTCGCGATAGACCTGTGATTTCATATGGTATGAGAGAGCGTTCACACAGCTCACACCAACACCATGAAGACCACCGGAAACCTTATACGAGCCCTTGTCGAACTTACCACCGGCATGAAGCACGGTCATAACGACCTCAAGAGCCGACTTATGGAGCTTAGGATGCTCGTCAACAGGAATACCACGTCCGTTATCTTCTACTGTAATCGAGTTATCTTCGTTGATTGTGACGTCTATGCTGGTACAATAGCCCGCCATCGCCTCGTCGATAGAGTTATCTACCGTCTCGTTCACAAGATGGTGGAGACCTTTCTCGGAAATATCACCGATATACATAGCTGGACGCTTGCGTACAGCCTCAAGACCTTCGAGCACCTGAATGCTCGCGCCAGTATAGTTTTTTGCTTCTGGATTTAGGTTTTCTGCCATTATATTGTCTTGTTTTTTAATCTTTGATTAAAGAGTACAGCGCAAAACTCGCGCTAAAAACGATGCAAATTTAGTAAAAAGATTGCAAAAAAAAGAAAAAAGGCAAAATTATTTCAAATAATCTTGCCTTATATATATTAATGTGTAATCTTTCGCAACATAAAGGTTCAAATAACGCCCTCCGGAAGCGTCTCAAAGCTTCAGACACAAGTCCAGTTCCTTGCGTCCCCTTTCAGTCAGAATACCCCTCATAAACAGCATTATGAAGGTTATGAATATTTTCTGTAGCGACCACTTCTCGTATGCTTTTTCCTTAAGAAGGTAATCAACCGCTGCACGATGCATTATCCCCATCAATTCATCATCCAACCCAGGAACTATCAGTCCCTCGTCAATTGCTCTCCGGAAGAAAGACTTATTCATTTCCGCTTCCTGTCGAGTTTTATTGTCAAGAAACTCCCTGACGGAACGATATTTTATGACCTCAACGAAGAATTTCGAATTATACTTGCTAAATTCTTCAAGAGTATTCTTCAGGAAGAAGCAAAGTATCTCCATGACGTTGTCCGATTGAGACATGAACGCAGTGCATTTATCCCTTTGGACTTTCGCATTGAGTTTGACGCACTCCAAGAGCAATTCTTCCTTGTCGGAAAATCTTTCATAGAGAGTTCGCTTGGAAATCTTCAGCTCTTTCGAGACATCTTCCATTCGCACTCCTTTTATGCCACGCGTCTTGAACATCTCCAGAGCATGCTGGATAATGGCATCATAACTGACATTCTTCACGTTTTGCATAGCAATATATAGTTGTAATTCTACCGTTTCCTTTCCACTGTCAAGCCGACATCAACCACGCCTGGCAGCGTTTCGGTTGTCATCTGATGGTACATCTTCGCCACAAGCGAATCGCCACGTTCCACGACAAAATCCCTAAGTGCCGTCTCATGCAGTTTCAGAGCTACACCATCTCCCGTAGGAGAACCGTCTTCAGCCGCTATTGAGCAGGTCACACGCTCCAGTTTATGCAGTACGACAAAACTATCCCTATAAACAGTTCGCTCCACCATCATCACAAGGTCGCGAAACGGAAAACCGCGACGTGTCCTTACGCCACAGGAAAAGCCATACCGTCCGCCTTCCCTCAGCGTATCGGTATTGAACTCTATCGTGTCCGTGAGGTCCCATCCATTGGAACCCATAGGCTTGTAAACGCTATACTTCACATCAGGCGAACACCCAGCCACGCAGAGCACAACCAACAATATACATAGCAAGTACCTTGTCATTCAGGCTGTTTCGGCGCTTTCTTTTCGTGATGCCTCCTATTGCGGTCATGATGTTTCTTACCGTCTTGATGCTTACGGTCAGTAGGCGCAACATCTTTTACAGCAGGCGTTTCCACAGGTTTCTCTGCCGACGTTTCCACAGGCTTCTCTACAGACTTCTCCGTAGGCTTCTCTACAGTTTTTTCTATAGGTTTCTCCGCCGGTTTATCTGTCGGCTTATCGTTTTTCTTTTTCTTCTTTTTGTTCTTCTTTGGCTTATCGAAACGTGTCACGTCGCCTTCAAAGATGTCAACAGGCTTCTTTTCTTCCACGCGATCGCCATCGGCAAGCAAGTCTTCAGGCTTCTCGCCACGTTTATTCATCTCTATGATTTCAAGAGCACGTGCGGCAGTTATCTCCTGAAGGTTTGCAGCCATACGCTTGTCCGTGCTATATACCACCTTTCCTGCAAGAATATCCTGCTTGAACATGTAGTAGTCGGAGTCAAGCGTCTGAAGGACAGCGTCTCTCGGTGGCATCTTCTTACCAGCTTCCATGTAGTTGTCCACCTCGTAGTTCAGGCAGCACTTCAGCTTGGCACACATGCCCGCAAGCTTCTGCGGATTCATTGAAAGATCCTGAAAACGAGCAGAAACCGTGCTTACGGAAGAGAAGTTCTTCATCCATGTAGCACAACAGAGTTCACGACCACAAGGTCCTGTACCGCCAATGCGTCCAGCTTCCTGACGAGCACCAATTTGCTTCATCTCGATGCGCACATGGAACGTATCGGCAAGCACCTTGATAAGCTGACGGAAATCGACGCGCTCGTCTGCTATGTAGTAGAAGATTGCCTTATTGCCGTCGCCTTGATACTCCACATCGCCTATCTTCATCTTCAGGTCAAGATCCTTGGCTATCTGTCTGCTCTGTATCATGGTGCCATGCTCGCGACTCTTTGCCTCTTCCCAACGGTCGATGTCGCCCTCTGTAGCATGACGGTAGATACGCTTGATGTCGTCCGGCGACTTGAAGTGCACCTTTGCAACTTGAAGTTCGACGAGCTTGCCTGTCAAAGTAACAACGCCGATGTCATGACCAGGCGAAGCCTCTACAGCCACATAGTCGCCCTTCTTAAGGTCGAGATTGTTTATGTTATGATAATACCCCTTTCGAGTATTCTTGAACTGAACTTCCACAAGGTCAGTCAACTGATTGTTGCCCGGTATGTCAGCAAGATAGTCGAAGGTATTGAGTTGATGGTCAGAGCGCCCTACTCCACGTCGGCAGAGTGAAAGCTCACAGCCATCTCCCACTTTATATGTCAAGTTTCTGTCCATTTATTATCTTCTTATGAGTATTATGACTTTTAGCGCAAGGTCATAAAACACAATTTTTCCGTTGGCATTTCGTGAAATATCGCGTATTGCCGTATTATATATATTATTGAAATCTATTATGTTACGTTCGTTTATGAAGACGGAGAACTTACTGGCAAAAGTCTCCTCGATAGGAGTCATATAGCATAGCGACGATTCGCGGAAGTTGAACATAAAGTTCTCACGCGTCATCAGAAGGCAATACTCCAAGAAGCGCTTCTGCTTTTCCCTACTCCAGGCACCAACGCTTTCGCTCCACTGTTTCATTTCCATCACAGCCTTGGCGTATGCCTGTCGCAACAGCATTCGGAAAACTTCATGGAATTCGTCGCGCTCTCCGCTGCCGCTCACGATATTCAGCGCCTGAAGCCAACTGCCGTTGGAGGCTCTCGCCACTCGCTTCGCGACATTCTCCTCCACTCCTCGCTTTTCCACAAGTGACTTAGCAATGTCTTCATCCTTTATCGGCTTGAAGTTTATAAGCTGCGTTCTTGAGCGTATTGTTTCAAGCACAAGTTCAGGATGCTCCGTTGTCAGCATGAACACTGTTTGCGTAGGTGGCTCCTCTATTATCTTCAGAAGCTTATTTGCAGCGTCTATGTTCATCTTTTCCGCCTGCCAGATGATGCAGACCTTATATCCGCCCTGACTTGATTTCAGTGACAGTTTCCTTATGATGGAATTGCTTTCGCCCACGGAGATGATTGCCTGCTTGTTGTCCGAAGCGTGTTTCTGCAACCATGTCTCGCCGCTGAAATACGGACCGTCCTGCAACATGTCAAGCCACTCAGTCCTGAAATCTTCACTTTCTGCCGGACGGTCAAGTCCTGTCGGTCTAACCACAGGGTAAGAGAATATCAGGTCGGGATGTGAGCCTCTGTCAACCATCGTCGCTGCATTTCCGAACGGATCATGCTTCAGGAGTAGATGCTTGGCAAACTCTATGGCTACAGCTAACTTGCCGACACCCTGAGGGCCAGTAAAAAGCATGGCGTGCGGTATTCGCTCCTCCTTATCAAGAAGCACCAGGCGTTCCAGTACTTCACGCTGTCCTACGATATTTCTATTATCTGCGTCCAAATCAGTTATGCACCAAAGTACCTATCTGTTCACCTTCCATCACCTTCTTCAGATTGCCTACAACGTCCATATTGAACACGTAGATAGGCAGATTGTTCTGCATACACATGGCAGTTGCTGTCACGTCCATCACCTTCAGGTTCTTTGCGATAACATCCTGATAGGTTATGTCGTCAAACTTGGTTGCTGTCGGGTCTTTCTCTGGGTCAGCAGTATAGATACCATCTACGCGAGTACCCTTCAGCATCACGTCTGCCTCAATCTCTATGCCACGGAGCGAAGAACCCGTATCCGTCGTGAAGTATGGAGAACCGGTACCAGCCGAGAAGATGCACACCTTGCCCTCTTCCATAGCCTCAATAGCCTTCCATTTTGTATAGAACTCGCCTATAGGCTCCATGCGGATGGCTGTAAGCACCTTGTTCTTCACGCCAGCAGCGTCTAGAGCAGAACTGAGCGCAAGCGAATTAATAACCGTTGCGCACATTCCCATCTGGTCGCCTTTCACACGATCAAAACCTTTTCCTGCACCTGTCAGACCACGAAAAATGTTGCCGCCGCCTATCACGATGCCTATCTGTACACCCATCTCGTGTACCTCCTTTATCTGACTTGCATAGTCATTCAGACGCTCTGTGTCTATGCCATAACCTTGCTTGCCCATGAGACTCTCGCCAGAGAGCTTCAAAAGTATTCTTTTATACATATTTATATATAGTATTTTTTACCGCTGCAAAGGTACGAATATTTTTTTAACTAATACGCACATCACCTTTGATAATTATCAAAAAAAGGCACTGTGTGCGCAAACAGTCACGGTTTTCCTTTGCAAATTTACTCAAACAGCATACCTTTGCACCGTCAAAACACAACAAAATGACAAGAATTGATCTTCAATTTAAAGGTTAACACATTCAGGAAAAAGGGCGGCGATTGCTCGAGAGGAGCACACAAAGTCCACGAACTTAATTAATTTTTAAGGTATGAAAAGATTGTTTTTAATGGTAGCACTCATGCTAGGCATGGCTGCTACAGTGAATGCAGAAAACGAGAATGCTAACACAACAGATGTTTACACAGTAAACACAAACATCAAGACTCTCTCAAAGTTTCTTGACCTCAACGAACAGCAGATTCTCGACGTGAACGATATTCACACATCTTTCTGCAACGACCTCAAGGAAGCTGCTACCGCTGAAGGTGCAGAAAAGGACATGATTATCAAGCTCGCTCTCAAGAAGAACTGCATGTATATGCACATGGTTCTCAACAAGGAGCAGTACGCTAAGTACCTTCGTGTACTCAACGCTACTATCAACAACAGAGGTCTTAACAAGTAAGAAAACGCAACTTACAACATGTCTTCGGCTGGTTCTCACATAGAGTTCCAGCCTTTTTTGTTGTCAAAAACGAAAATATTCCGCCTTTTATTCGTCTATTTTGCCGATTCTTGCTACATTTGCAGCACAAAAAGCTCATTATGATAAAGGAACTGCAACTAAGAATACTTCCTAAAACTGCTGCCGAAAGCTCTCTTCTGCGCAACTACATCGCCGATGAATACGCAATACGCCGAGACAGCATCAAGGGAATCCGCATACTGAAACGCTCCATTGATGCCCGCCAGCGTCAGGTTTTCATCAATCTGAAAGTGCGCGTATATATTAATGAAGAGCCGACGGACGACGAGTTTATCAGCATTGACTACAAGCCTGTTTCCGGAAAACGACAGGCAGTCGTCGTCGGCGCAGGACCTGCAGGCTTGTTTGCAGCCCTTCGTCTCATAGAGCACGACATCCGTCCGATTGTCATTGAGCGCGGAAAGAACGTACGAGACCGCAAGAAGGACATTGCAAACATCTCGCGCGAAGGCTATGTTGACCCGGAAAGCAACTACTCTTTCGGCGAAGGAGGTGCTGGCGCTTACAGCGACGGAAAGCTTTATACCCGTTCCAAGAAACGCGGTTCTGTTGACCGCATCCTCAACATCTTCTGCCAGCATGGCGCATCGACAGCCATTCTCGCCGATGCTCATCCGCATATCGGCACAGACCGACTACCACGCGTAATCGAAAACATGCGCAACCAGATAATCCGTTGCGGCGGCGAAGTACATTTTCAGACGAAGATGATTTCGCTGATAGCATCTTCTTCTACATCAGCCAAGTCCATCCGTGGCGTCATCGCAAAAGATCTTGTTTCCGGCGAAGAGCGTGAAATCCTCGGTCTCGTCATCCTTGCTACTGGCCATTCAGCTCGCGACGTTTATCGCTACCTTCACTCTGCTAACATTCTCATAGAACCAAAATCGCTTGCCGTTGGTGTGCGACTTGAACACCCATCACACCTCATTGACCAGATTCAATACCACTCTCGCGACGGTCGCGGCAAATACCTTCCTGCCGCAGAATACAGCTTTGTCACTCAGGTGGAAGGTCGTGGTGTCTATAGCTTCTGCATGTGTCCCGGCGGCTTTGTCGTTCCTGCTGCCAGCGGACCAGAGCAGCTTGTCGTCAATGGCATGAGCCCTTCGTCTCGTGGCGGAAAATGGAGCAACAGCGGAATGGTGGTAGAAATAACACCGGAATCGGTGGAAGCAACTCTTCCCCCTGTTCGGGGGGACCGAGGGGGGCTCATAATGCTCGAATACCAAGAGCAACTTGAGCGTCTCTGCTACAACAACAAGGGAGAGAAGCTTGCCGCACCATCTCAGCGCATGGCAGACTTCGTAAACAATCGCATCTCAGCCGATCTTCCTGCCACCTCCTACTCTCCTGGCATCATCTCTTCCCCACTCCACTTCTGGATGCCAAAGGATATATGCACCCGTTTGCAGCAGGGTTTCAAGGATTTCGGTCGCAAGAGCCACGGCTTTCTCACCAACGAAGCCATCCTCATCGCCATGGAGACGCGTACCTCAGCTCCTGTCCGCATTGTCCGCGACAATGAGACTCTCCAACATGTTGTGGTCAGAGGTCTATACCCTGCTGGCGAAGGAGCAGGCTATGCAGGTGGCATAGTATCTGCCGCCATCGACGGAGAGCGTTGCGCAGATGCCTTGGCAGAAAGCACTTTTTAGTGCATCTCAAATTTTCTTCACTGAGAGGCAATCTGTAACTCATAGCAAAACGACCCAAAAGTCATAGGAAAACGACCCAAAACTCATAGCAAAACGACCCAAAACTCATAGCAAAACGAAGTCTTTTGCTATTCAAGAATGGAATTGCCTAAAAATGAGTGATATACCACTGTTGCTGGATAGCGAGGAAGGCTGTCAGTAAAAACAGGACTATGGATGCCATGCCACAATAGAAGGCGGTACGGCTGCGAGTGCCTGAGAGGCTGAAGTGGTAGATATGGATGCTACATAGGAGAGCCATGAAGAACAATAGGGAAAGTATCGCCCAGGAGTCGGCAGAGACCAGATAGACAATGTAACGATAGGTAGAAACAATAAAGTTCTCACTTTCCTCCGGCTGACGGTCTTTCTGTTTGCTCTTCGCCAGGGCAAGGTTGTTGCTGATGTCAGGATCGTTTGCATTGAGCACATAAGCATGCTCGTAGTTCTGCACAGCAGAATCAATCTCACGCATCTCATAGTAAGCGTTGCCAAGGTTGTAGTAAACATCGGCAGAAGGATTTGTCTTCAGTTCCTCGCGATAGAGCCTGATGGCTTTCTGATAGTCGCCGATTGTATAAGCATCATTGGCACGCTCAACATTGATGTTCAGCGCCAAGGCAGAACTGCTGAGCACAAAGAAAATCAAAAGCAATGGGGTCGTCATGTTATTCTCAAAACGTGAGCGTATCTCTGCTATAATGCGACGTTCATATTCCGTATCCTTCTCCTTGCGCAATCGTTCTTGTTCCTCTGTCCTTTTCGCTTGTACAACCCTATACTTCAAGGTAAGCCACCACACCAAGGCGAAGAGGAGTAACTGAACAGCCAAAGTGAGGAAATACCATTTAGAGAGCATGAAATCATAGTCACTACCCTCCCCTACATCGTCGAGTTGCTTTATAGGAGCTAAGGTTGGTGACGCACCGTTCTTCTCTTTGACAACGGAAATGCTGCGAAGCGGCTTGCTGATTGTGATGTACTTGTTGCTGTCTGTATCAAAATAAACGAACTCTACTGGCGGAAGGTTGAACTCACCGGGAGAGTTTGCAGTAGCAGTGTATGTATAGACAACCTCGCCTTCGGCACAGTTCTTATTAGTGATCTGCACGCTGTCGGTAAGCTTAACGTCATGGACAGTAAACGACTTAGGGAAGCTTATCTTAGGGGCTTTGAGGAGTTTGATGTTACCATTGCCCTTTACCACGAGCTTTATGACAGCTGGCTCATCAAGACTTACCGACTCATCGGCATACTTGACACGCACGGAGAACTTGCCGACAGCTCCAGAGAATCCATCGGGCTGTTCGGGAAGTGGCATAACATTAAGCTGTACGGCAGGTGCCACAATTGTCGTGTTTACCATCTTGAAGCGATCGGCAGGATTCATCAAAACAGCATCAAAGGCACTGATGCTCTTGTCTTCCGTCTTCACCCTACCTCGGAACGCTATGCTCGGAATGGTGAGAGTGCCAGCGCGCTGCGGATACATTATATACTTCGCCCACAGCATTTTATCATACTCCTGCCCACGGATAGTCTCCTTGGTACTTTCCACCTCACCCTCTTTCGTCATTTCCAAAGAATAGAAGTCGCTGAGTTCCGGAAAATTACCGTTTAATCCTTCTACAGAACCTCCTGAATAGATATAAACCCAAACAATGACAGGTTCGTTTTGCATGACCTGTCGTTTGCTCAACACGGTACGAGCAAAAAACTCGTCACGTACGTTGCTCAAACTCTTGTCGTCGGTAACCTGCCGTTCGCTTTGGACTGTTGGCGTATAGGCGGGAGTGGGTTGGGCATAACTTTTCTCAATGCTGATAGTCAGCGGTTTACCAAATACTTCTTTTCCGTTGATTAGTGCCTTAGGAGCTGGCAGTGTGAAGCTTCCCTCTCTTTCGGCACTTAGTATTGCCGTGTATCTGGTTATGGACTTTCCCCCCTCTGTTGCGGTGGCTCCGAATGGTGGCATTACTTCTTCTATACCTTCCGGCAGATCGTCAAGAAGGAACTCGTCAATATCTGTCGCCGCTATCTCGTATATAACACGAAAGCTTTCCCCCATAACAATGTTGCGTGGTGCAGTTCCTGTTATGCTCTGTGCAAACGACAGGAGTGCTGGTAACAGGATTGTTACGAGGGAAAGCAGCCGTTTCATTATTTGGCTTTAAGCTTAATCTTGTGCCATGCTCTCAAGCATACGCTTGATAACTACAGAGCAAGATATTTCGCGGTTTGCCGCCTCAGGGATTACGAGCGAATTCTCGCTTTCGATAACATCGTCGGTAACAATCAGACCGCGACGAACAGGGAGACAGTGTAGGAATTTACCATTGTCAGTAGCAGCCATGTGGTCAGCGTCAACTGTCCAGTGCATCATTGTCTTGTAGTCGTCAAGGATCTTTCCGTAGTTCTCAGGATTAGTAACGCCAGGGCAACTCCAGTTCTTAGCATAGATGAAGTCTGCACCTTCAAAGGCTTTCATCTGATCGTATTCCACGGTAGCGTCGCCAACAAACTGAGGGTCAAGTTCATAGCCCTTTGGATGGGTGATAACGAGATCTACATCAGCTGCATTCATCCATTCTGCGAAAGAGTTTGGCACAGCCTGAGGAAGAGCACGGCAATGAGGAGCCCAAGTGAGAACAACCTTCGGACGCTTCTTCTCTGCTGTTGGCTTCCAGTGCTCCTGGATAGTGATAAGGTCGGCGTAAGCCTGGAGCGGATGCACTGTGGCAGTCTCCATAGCGAAAACT
>JAZLKJ010000167.1:0-14512 GCA_045597565.1 Prevotella sp.
GTGTTTTCAGACGAATTAAAGAATTACGACTGGGACGAGACAACCGAAATGATTGCCTCCAAAACAGATATGGACGTCCGTCGTGCATTGGCAAAGAGCCATTGCGATATAGACGACTTCATGGCACTCCTCTCCCCAGCAGCAGAGCCATATCTTGAGACAATGGCACGCTTGTCTCGCAAATACACGGAGGAACGCTTCGGCAGAACGATGTCGATGTTCATTCCGCTCTACATCACAAATGCGTGCTCCAACTCTTGTGTCTATTGCGGATTCCACCGTCAGAATCCGATGGCAAGAACCATACTCACGTCTGAGCAGATAGAGGATGAGTACAAGGCGATAAAGAAACTTGCACCATTCGAGAACATCCTGCTCGTGACGGGTGAGAATGTGGCAAAGGCTGGCGTGCCTTATCTTGCGAAGGCTATAGATATTGGCAAGTGCTACTTCTCAAACATCAAGATTGAGGTTATGCCACTTGCTGCCGAGGAATATAAGGAACTTATCGGCCATGGTCTGAATGGCGTTATCTGTTTTCAGGAGACGTACCGTCGTGAGAACTACAAGACTTATCATCCGGCAGGAAAGAAGTCCGACTTCGAATGGCGCTGCAACGGATTCGACCGCATGGGACAGGCTGGCGTTCACTCTATTGGCATGGGTGTTCTTATCGGTCTTGAGAAGGATTGGCGCACGGATGTCACTATGATGGCTCGTCATCTGCGCTATCTTCAGAAGCATTACTGGCGCACTAAATACAGCGTGAACTTCCCTCGTATGCGTCCGGCGCAGAACGAAGACTTCCATCCAAACTGCTACATGACGGACAAGGAACTCGCACAGGCAACATTCGCAATGCGTATCTTCGACCACGACGTTGATATCTCTTATTCTACTCGTGAGCCGGCTTTCATTCGCGACAATATGTGTACGCTCGGTGTTACTACGATGTCGGCAGAATCAAAGGTTAATCCAGGCGGTTACCATACATACCCACAGGCGTTGGAGCAGTTTACTGTCTCTGACGAACGTACAGCCGTTGAGATAAACGCTCGACTCAAGGAACTCGGTCGTGAACCTGTATGGAAAGACTGGGACGCAAGTTTTGACCTTTTCGGGACTAATGGTAAATAGTTTAATTAGCCCCAGTGTCTGAAGCGTCTGCTTCAGAATTATAACTAAAATGACCATCATAATCACCCTACCATATTTCTTTGAGGGAGAGGTTGAGAAGATAGCCGCTTTCCTCGAAGATGACAAGGCTGACCTTGTGCATATCCGCAAGCCAGGAGCCTCAGTGGAAGATGTAGAGCGGCTTATTCTGCAGATTCTTGCCACCGCTCCCGACAAGTCGTCGGTCAACAACCGCCTCGTCATTCACGACCATCATCAACTGGCTGTGAAATATGTGCTCCATGGCATTCATCTCAACAGCCGTTTCCCATCGGCACCAGAAGAATGGCAGGGAAGCATCAGCAGGAGTTGCCATTCTATGGAAGAGCTAAAGATTTGGAAAGACAGATGCAAATACCTCTCCCTTTCGCCAATCTTTGACAGCATATCAAAGAAGGGCTACATGTCTGCCTTTAGCGAAGAGGAAATACGGCGTGCCCATCAGGAAGGAATCATTGACGAGAAGGTCGTTGCCTTGGGCGGTGTGACGTTTGATAAATTGGAAAGAGTGAAGGAAATGGGCTTCGGAGGAGCCATGATTTTAGGCGACGCCTGGAAGAATTGTAAATTGTAAATCCGTAAATTAGTAAATTGCTTTGTGGAAATAGTATTGACTATAGCTGGTAGCGACACTGGTGCCGGTGCCGGCATACAGCAAGATCTTAAGACAATAACCAACTGCGGTTGCTACGCCACAACGGTAATCACCGCCATAACCGCCCAGAACACTCTCGGCGTTCAGCACGTCATGCCCGTACCTCAAGAAGTCGTAAGGCAACAGTTGCGCTCCATCCTTGACGACTTTGAAGTCAAAGCAATCAAGATTGGCATGATACCAAATGCAGCTGTAGCCGAAGTAATCATAGAGGAACTCACTAACGCTAAGCTGCCAATAGTCGTTGACCCTATCATGTTCTCCACAAGCGGCACAAAACTGATGTCCGACGACTGCATTGACGTCGTTGTAAACCGCCTTTTCCCGCTTGCCACTCTCGTTACTCCAAACCTTCCTGAGAGTGAATATCTCGTAAATAATACTCTATTCAGTTCTCTCTCTGTTTCTGTATTGACAAAGGGCGGTCATGCCGATGGCGACGCAATGACTGACAAACTATGGCTTGCAGATGAAGAACGGGAAGTCGTCTTCACCTCCAAACGCATAGAAACAACAAATCTCCACGGCACAGGTTGCACCCTTTCTTCTGCCATTGCCAGTTACCTCGCCAAAGGTCACAACCTTGAAACGTCTGTCAGCATGGCTAAAGACTATATCCAGAAAGCTATTGAGGGAGGCAGGAACCTGAACATCGGACAAGGTAACGGTCCGTTGTGGGTGGAAAGTGTTATTGCAGAATAATCTATTTCAGAGAGAAGGCGATAGCATAAGCTTTCATCTTCTTGACCATAGCGAGAAGTCCGTTTGAGCGGGTAGGAGAGAGGTGGTCCTTCAGTCCTATCTCGTCAAGGAAGTTCATGTCGGCATCGATAATTTCCTGTGGCGAATGTCCATTGAGCACACGGATGAGAAGGGCAACGATGCCTTTTACGATAAGTGCGTCGCTCTCTGCCTGGAAAGTAATCTTGTCTTCCTCCTTGTCATAGTCAGCCTGAAGCCAAACGCGACTTTGACAACCATCGATGAGGTTTTCTGGGGTCTTGTACTTTTCGTCAAGTGGAGCTTGGTCGGAGCCAAGGTCAATGAGGAGTTGGTATTTGTCCATCCAGTCGTCAAAGTCCTGGAATTCTTCTATTACTTCGTTTTGGAGTTCTTGGATTGTCATAGTTGTATTGAATTAATGCCAGACAGCGGAACTGTCTGGGACAGTGGTTTATTTGCTTGCTACAAGTTTGTACAGCTTATCGCTTGGGCGCACTTTGTCCGGCACAGCAATTGATATGCGTTGACCTTTTGTTGCTTTGTCAACAGGTTTCAGGTCGTAGCGAATCTCGTCAGCATTGAGGTAGATGACGCCTGTCGTAGGACCTGTGATAAGAATCTTGTCGCCCTTGTCCAGCTCGGCTGCTTCGATAAGGAATTCGGCAACGCCAATCTTGCTGAAATACTTCATTCCCTTGCCTACATAGACTTTCTTCTCCGTAGCCGCAGAACCGTAGTTCTGATTCCATTCGCCCATGGTCTGTCCCTGGTAGTAACCGTCCCAGAAGCCGCGGTTGAAGACGGTGGCAAGTCGCTTGTCCCATTCTTCCTTCTTCTCGTCGGTGAATGTGCCGTCAAGAACGCTTTGGATAGCTTCTTTGTAGCATTGTACTACGGTATAGACATACTCAGCTGAGCGAGCGCGACCTTCAATCTTGAATACGCGAACGCCACTCTCCATCATGCGGTCGATGAAGCGGATTGTCTTCAGGTCCTTCGGGCTCATGATGTACTTGTTATCTACTTCAAGTTCATTGCCAGTCTCTGCGTCGGTCACGATGTAGCGGCGACGACAAATTTGCATACAAGCACCACGATTGGCACTCTTGCCTGTGTTCTGGAGAGAGAGATAACACTTTCCGCTGATAGCCATGCAGAGAGCACCGTGACAGAACATTTCTATGCGGATAGGCTGACCTGAAGGACCGCAGGTATTGTCCTCCTTAGCCTGTCGGTAGATCTCAGCTACCTGATCCATGTTGAGCTCACGCGCAAGGACAACGACATCAGCAAACTGAGCATAGAAGCGCAGTGCCTCGATGTTTGAGATGTTGAGCTGAGTGGAAAGGTGAACCTCCTGTCCGACCTTGTTGCAATAGCTCATCACAGCAACGTCACTTGCGATGATGGCAGAGATATTCGCCTCTTTTGCAGCATCAACAATCTTGTGCATGAGGGGAATGTCCTCGCCGTAGATAATAGTGTTTACGGTGAGGTAAGTCTTGATCCCCTTCTCGTTACACTGCGCAGCAATGTCTCTGAGGTCGTCTATCGTGAAGACGGAAGCAGAGTGTGAGCGCATGTTGAGGTGCTCAATGCCGAAATATATAGAGTCGGCACCAGCCTGAATAGCTGCTGCCAAACTTTCTCGTGAGCCCACCGGGGCCATTATTTCGTATTCGTTCATATTTGTTTTTGTTATGATATTTACAGCCAAGGTGCAAGCAAATGAGCGAACCAGCCGCGCGTCTTTGTCCAGCGAGTTTGCCATTTGTTCCATGACTCTTGAGTCAGTAGAAAGCTGCGTTTCTTGTTGCGTTCAAAGACATCGTCCAATTGGCGTGTTGTCTCCTTGTCAAGGATGACGGCTATTTCTTCATAGTCGAAACGAAGTGCACGTGCGTCAAGATTAGCGCTTCCTACAGTGCAGATTTTTCCATCGACCATGATGATCTTTGTGTGATGGAAACCGCCTTCGTATATCCAGACCGTTGCGCCTCGGCGCATAAGCTTGTGAGCGTTGTAGAAGCCTGCGTCTGGAGTGAGCGGTATATCGCTGTTCTTGCTTATCAGAATCTCCACTTTAACTCCTCGCTTGATGGCGCGATTCAGTGCTTTCTTTACAGAACTGATAAGCGTGAAGTACGGATTTATCAGTTTAATGCTATCCTTTGCATTGTCTATTGCCGCGATATAAAACTGGCGAATGGCTTTTGGCGTACGACCTGGCTCGCGGTTGACGATGCCAACCAACTTCTTTCCTGCCGTAGAGGTTTTGTCCTGCTTCAGGTTGTGCGTGATGTAATCGGCATTTGCAAGGCTGTGGTAATACTTTGCTCCGCTGATGTTCTGTCCGCTTGTCTTGTTCCAAATGCGGAGGAATATGCTTTGCAGAGTGTTTACTTCGTCACCTTGAAGACGGCAGTGTATGTCGCACCATTCTCCGACAATCTCTGTTCCCTTGATGTAATAATCAGCCACGTTCATGCCACCTGTATAAGCGATTCTTCCGTCTATGACGACTATCTTGCGATGGTCACGACTAAACACATGGTTTACCCATGGAAAGGCTATCGGGTCAAACTCGTAAATCTCAATGCCACGCTCACGAATGCTGCGAAGATGTTTGTTCTTCAGCGGACGGTTGTTTGATGAATTGCCGAATGAATCGTATAGCGCACGCACCTCAACGCCTTGCTTGACTTTTTCGGCAAGAAGGTCGAAGAGAAGATTGGCTATGGAGTCGTTGCGGAAATTGAAGTATTCCAGATGGACAGACTCCTTGGCATTCCTTATCGCAGCAAACATATCGTCAAACTTCTCCTGTCCGCTTTCCAGTAGCGTTATGCTGTTGTTGTTGGAAAATGTGAAGCCGTCCTGCTCAAGAATTCGCTTTACAATGGTGTCGGTACCCTCATTGCAGGATATTTCCTGTGCAGAAGCATTGAATGAGAATGTCAGGCAGATGATGGATAATATGTATTTTGCGATACTGGTCATTATACCTTAGAATAAGCAGGTGCGTCGATAGGACAGAACTCCTGGTTCTTGAACTTGTAAGTTGCAGCTGCGGCAATCATTGCGGCATTGTCCGTTGTATAAGAAAACTTCGGGATATAAATCTTCCAACCGTAGCGCTTTGCATGGTCATGGAAAGCGTTGCGAAGACCGTTGTTTGCACTTACGCCACCAGCAACGGCAACATGTTTTATGCCAGTCTGCTTCACTGCAAGACGAAGCTTCTTCATGAGAATCTCAACGATAGTATATTCCAAGCTTGCAGCAAGGTCTTCCTTATGATGCTCAACAAAATCAGGGTCTTCCTCAAGCCATTTGTTAAGGCTATAGAGAAAGCTTGTCTTTAGTCCGCTGAAACTGTAGTTGAGGTCTTTGATGTTTGGTTTTGCAAAGACAAACGCCTTCGGGTCTCCCTGACGTGCAAGTCTGTCAATGATTGGACCGCCAGGATAGCCCAAGCCCATAACCTTGGAACATTTGTCTATCGCCTCGCCTGCAGCATCGTCGATTGTCTGACCGAGAATCTCCATCTTATCGTATGCGCTAACCTTGATAATCTGCGAGTTACCGCCACTTACGAGAAGGCAGAGGAAAGGAAAAGGAGGAAAAACTGCTTCGTCGCCGTCTTCCTTCGAACGGATAAAATGCGCCATGACATGACCTTGCAGGTGGTTCACGTCGATGAGCGGAATATTGAGACTTCTTGCCATACCTTTTGCCATGCTCACACCAACGAGCAGAGAACCCATAAGACCTGGACCGCGAGTAAAGGCAATGGCAGAGAGCTCACTTTTGTCAACACCTGCTTGTTTAAGAGCTTCGTGTATTACCGGCACTACATTCTGCTGGTGAGCACGAGAAGCAAGTTCCGGCACAACACCGCCGTAGTTTTCGTGAACTTTCTGCGAAGCAGTCACATTGGATAGCAGCACTCCGTCGCGCATAACGGCAGCCGAAGTGTCGTCGCAAGAGGATTCAATAGCAAGTATGCAGCAATTATTGTTTGTCATAATGGCTGCAAAATTACGAAAAAGTCAGGTTAATAAAGAAATGAAAGGCTGAAAAAATTCTTGTAAGGCAATACAACTTGACCGCAGTTGTCCTACAAGTTCATTTATGTTCATTAGAACTCTTCAAAACAAAGTGGTAGTAGGTCTTTTACAGAGTCAACAAAGTATATTATTTCCTCGCCGTACATCATGATTTGCACCTTCTGCTTGTAGCGTTGCTCAAGTTCTACGATGGCTTGTCGGCAGATGCCGCAAGGCGAGATTGGCTTCTTGAGAAAACCGACGCTATTTCTTGCTGCGATGGCAATGGCATCAACGGCAAGTTCTGGCCTGTGTGACTGGGCTGCAAAGATGGCAGAGCGCTCAGCGCACGTGCCTGCTCCGAAAGCCGCATTCTCCTGATTGGCACCAGTTACGATAGTTCCGTCCTTCAACCTAAGGGAAGCGCCTACGTGGAAGTTTGAATATGGCGCATAGGCGTTGTAGGTGGCGTTTTTAGCAGCGTCTATCAGAACCTTCTCCTTCGGAGATAGCTCTTCGTATTGTTTTTCTGTGATGTTGATAGTGAGTAGCATCCTATATCAGGTTTTGATGGATCGTAAGGTTTTCCGTCTCGGTCGTTTTGTGGCAAATACTCGGTTGTACCCTTGCCGATGGCGCAAGAGAGTGTGTCAAGGTGGAAGTCGTAATGCTGCATGTCGTGAGAAACAAGAACAAACATCTTCTCACCAGTAGTTTGTGAAGAATCGCTGATGCTGTCTTCAAGTTCTTTCTCCCAAATGTTATTGACAAAGCGTATTGTGTCGTCCGCAATGCGTGGAGTGCGCAGTACGTTGTTTGCGAAGTAATAGCCGTATGTTCCGGTAGTGTCGTTCATCTCTCCGAGAATGACATCGTCAGCAAAGCCTGTGACGATGGAGTTTGCGCAGAGAAGTCCATTTGAACCGATGTATGAAATCTTGCTAGGATCGTTCTTCGCGTCGGTAAAATGAAGAGCCATGCCGCGCTTTGAGTCAAACGGATAGAACTGTGCAAGCGTGCTGTTTGTGATTTGCGTGAAGCCGCTGTTCAGGCTTACGCAGTCTTTTAGCGTGTTGGTAATTTGCGAAGCCACGATGTTTATGACTGAGTTTTCTGCCTTCAGTCCATAGCCCTGACAGTTGTGGATGGTAGAGTTAGCTACCTTGAGCTTGAGCGACTGAGTTGATGAAGAGTCGCACACTATGCCGTCAAAAGCAGAATGCAAGTCAGTGAAGGATAGTGAGTTGTTGAATGACGAACTGTAGAAATGTAAGCCTTTCCATTGTCCGCTGACGAGATCGTAAGGCAGATAGTCGAACATGCGGTCAAGTCTGTCTCCTCGTAGCGTGACGTTCTCCTCTGCCGACCCATAGCAAATAAGTCTGCCATAGACGTCAATGCCTGCACCGTCGTGGAAGTAGATTGTCGTGCCTTTGTTGATGAAGAGAGCCGCCGTAGAATCTACCTTTATTCCGCCGTAAACGACGATTGGCTTTTCGCCCGTCAGTTCCTGAAAGCCCTTCACCTCATAGTTCGTCAGCTTCACGGCATCCCATGACCATGCGTTCAGGTTGATTTTCTGTGAAACGCCACTTTCTAACTGGAAAAGCAGATTGTCTTCAATGAGGCTTGGCTCTATCTTTCCTTGTTCAGGCGAGGTCAGTTCTACGAATACGCGGATGGAGTCGCCCTTTCTCACTTCAATGTCATTCAGTTGATATCCTCTCTCTGCCGAAAGATACTCTCCGTCAACATTCACGCGAAATCCTGTCTGGTTGCCTTTCTCCAGAGCAACTTTCGTGCATCGTATTCCGTAGGAAGAGTTGTTGTATATCCAGAACGATTTTGTCGCTGCCGGTACTTTAGAGAATACCGTGTCCATCTTCACCGTGTCAGTGGCGAAGGTGAGCAGGTCAGCTCTTGATGTGCTGAACGATTCGTCGTCAGTACAAGATGTTGCCATAAACAAAAGGCAGAAAGCAGAAAGCAAAAAGCAGAATATTTGTTGCAAAAATGAAAATCTTCTAATCATCAAATCGTCAAGTTCTTCGGTGTTTTATTTCCTCGAGTTTCTTCTGTGCCCATTCTTTTATCTCGCCAGAGGCATTGTCTATGAGAATTTGCAGTTTATCTTTTGCATCGTCATATTTGCGGAATCTGATGAGCGCAAGAGCAGCCGCTTTTTGGAGAAATCCGTACATTTCAGTCTGAGTCTCAGACAATGCCTCGTCTTTACCCAGTTTCTCTGCGAACTCTTCTATCTCAGCTATTCGCGTATTTATCTCATGGAAAATGCGGAAGTCGTTAGCCCTGTACAGTACCTTTACGTAGGTCATGTAGTGCAGCGGACATGGATATACCAAACAGGCTTTTTCTGCGTAATATACGGCGAGTGTGGCATTGCCCAATTCCGAATGGCAGAACGCCATATACCAACTGTTGCGAGAGAAGTATTCGCGCAATGGGTCGTCCCAGAAATCCTCGAAGAAGTTGTTCTCGAGATATTCATTTACGTTCTCAAAATATTTCAGGGCTTCGGCAAATCTCTTTTGGTTGAAGTGTTTTCTGCCCCAATAAGCGCTATCCCCCAGCTGCGGAATGGATGCTATGCTTACGAGATAAAGCTCATCGTTGTTGAGTTTCTCTCCGTTTTCTCTTTTCTTGTTGGCTTCCTCCCACATGTATTTAACCTCAGCCTTCTTCTTTGCGTCCGTAGCGCGAACGATGGCAAACAAGAATGACATGGCCTTTGGCATGTTGCGATTGTTGCCCCAAAGATTGTCCATGGCTATGCAGTCGCCTTCGCGCATGGCAGTCACCCTAACGTAAACGGCGTTGTCAAGCTTGTCCTCTATCTTGAGTGTGAGCATTACAACCTTGCTTTCGCCTGTAGGTAGTAAGTAGATTACAGAGACTGTTGCCGCATCATAAGCGTCAACAACCTCGCCCGTCTCCTTGTTTATCGTAACGACAGGCTCTATGAGTTTGTATGAATGTATGCGCTCCGTGTCCGTAATGCGTTTGCTGATGTCCTGATTGCAGATGTCAACAGACTCTATCTCCACGCTCTGTATGCCGTAGTTGTCTTCCAGAAAATCCGTCAGCAGTAGCTCTTTTGCATCGGTGGTTTTCAGAAACGAACTCTTTGGCATGAGATTCATTTCCATCTCTCTTGCCATCCATATCTCATGAGTGTTCATGAAGAGCATATCCTCAGCAAGTGCGTTCTCCTCCTTTTTCTTCTTGAAATTGTTTTCGAAGTTGCGCTGCGAATAGAAAAACTGGTCTAGTGTTGCGCTCAGGCAGTCTTTCAGGTTTACTATCTCCGACACGTTTGTCAGCGTGGTAGAAGCATAAATATTGAATTCATTCTCCTTGGTATCAGCTATGTAATAGTAGTGTATAGGCGATACTGAGCTATTCATGCTGTTGGTCACTTGGCGCAGATTTTCCAAGTCGTCGAATTTGTAAGCTCCAGCGTGGAAGTCAAGGTTGCAGTCGTTGTTATCTGAATTTCCGAATACGAATGCGCGAAAGTTCAGACCTTGATACTTGAAGTAGAATACTCTGTCCTTCTGGGCGTTGCTGTCCTCTACCGTGTATTTGCAGTTCAGCAGGTTGAGGGCATCGGCAATAACGTCAAAAGACGATGGTGTTTCCACCTCCGTCTGCTGCGTTTTTCTTGAGAGTAATTCCTTCAGTTTCGAAAACACGATAATTTACAATTTACGGATTTGTTTTGCGGCGCTTTAACGATGCCATGGGGCATCGTTTCCATTAGAGCGCAGCCTAATTCAGCATTCAGCAATCTGAATACCTTTAAATATACTTCAGCAAGTCCTGGAAGTCGTCGATGACATAGTCAGCGCCAGCCTCTTCGAGCTGTTCACGAGTGTTGTTACCGTAAGAAACGCCGATTGTTCTGCATCCAGCACTTTTGCCCATCTGTATGTCATATACAGTGTCGCCAACGACGATGCAGCTTTCCGGGCGTAGGGAGAATATCATGAGAATCTTTTCTACTGGATCTGGCGCAGGCTTCGGACGCTTTACGTTTTCCGCACCAAGCACGTAGCTGATGGTGTCGCGCAGGCCGAGATTCTCTATGTAATCGGCAAGCGTCTGGTGAGAGCGGCTGCTGGCAATAGCCATCATGATGCGGCGACCTCTAAGTTCTTCCAAAGTTTCCATGACGTGTGGGAAAAGTTGCACAGCGCCTTCCTCGTTATAGCTTTGGAAGATTCTGCGATATGTGTTGGCATACTTGTCTCCAGAGATTCCAATCTCAGGAAAAAGAGCACCCGGCACGGCATTCAGCGACAGACCGATCATGGCCTGACACTCTGCGTCAGTACGCTCTGGCAGACCAAGTTCTTTGATGGTCGCCTGCATTGTGTTCAGGATAACTTTCTTGGTGTCGCCAAGAGTTCCGTCAAAATCAAAGATTACTATTCTTGTGTTGTTATTCATATTCGATGTTTACCAATTTTATGCAAAGGTAAGAAAAAAACGAAAAACAGCGAAGTTTAGTCTAATTTTTTTTTCTTTTTGTGACGATATTTAATAATTTTAAGCCGATAAAGCTCAAAAAGCCGTTCAAAAGCAGCAGTTCGTAGCCGAATTTATAATTGTATTCCGAAATGGAAAACTGGTTGAGAGCATAGCACAGAAGGGGGGCTGAGATACAAATCAGCAGAGTAGGCACGCTTGGCAACTGCTTATTCTTTGTGGTCAGGTTGAAGATAAAGAGACCTAATAGTGGGCCGTAAGTGTAGCTGACCAGCACGTAAACCAAATCCAGTAGGCTGCCGGAGCCGATAGCCTTAATGAGAAATACTACCCCTATGAAAGCTATTGCAATAAATAGATGGGTGAATTTACGCAGTTTTTCGTCGTTTGGTTTGCGGAGTATATCTACGCAGAAACTCGTTGTCAGTCCAGTCAAAGCAGAATCGGCTGAAGAAAATGCAGCAGAGATAATGCCGAAGACGAAGAGAATCTTAACCCATAGGATATTTTGGGTCTGAATATAAAGAGGCAGTAAATCATCGCCCTTCTCCGGCATTGTTACAACATCGTATCCATGACCGACCCAAAGCGTCAGCATAATGCCGAGAATGAGGAAGAGAAAGTTTACGGGAACAAAAAAGAAACCGCAGAGCGACATGTTTTTCTGCGCCTCTTTCAGAGTCTTGCAGGTCAGGTTCTTCTGCATCATGTTTTGATTTAAACCTGTCATTACAACGACTATGAATGCGCCAGAGAAGAACTGTTTCCAGAAGTTCTGAGTGTTCTTGAAGTCGTTGAACTCAAACACGCGCAGATGTTCGCTATTGCCTATTAGTGGACTGAAATGTTCGTTCAGGCTCCAGAGAAGTCCGATGAGCGCGGCAAGCATGCAAGTTGTCTGTAGTACATCTGTGAAGACCAAGGTTCTTACTCCTCCAGTCTTGGTGTACAGCCAAATGCCAGCTACGAGCAGAGGCACGGTGGCGACGAATGGAATGCCCAGCTCGTCGAAGATGAACATCTGCAACATTGAGCAGACGAGGAAGAACTTTACTGCGCTGCCCAGAATGTCCGATATGAAGTAGAGTAGGGCAGCAATGCGCTGATTCCCAATTATCTCGTATATGCTCGTCGTGTTCTTCTTGTAGTATATTGGCAGCAAAACGAAGGCTACTATGAAGTAGCCAAGTATGAAGCCCAGACATGTCTGTAGGTAAGTCATGTCTTGTGTGATGACCATGCCAGGTACACTGACGAAGCTCACACCGCTTACCGACGCGCCAATCATTCCGTAGGCTACCATTAGCCACGACGACTTTTTTTCGCCGCGAAAGAACGCCGAGTTGCTGTCCGTCTTTGCCGTCAGCTTTGAGACGGCGAAGAGCAGCAGAAAGTATATTATTAGTAGTATTATCATTTTCTTCTGCAAAGGTAGCTAGAAAATCGCAATGTGGCAAACGATTCTGCCAATAGTTTCACCATAACTGCCGTTTTTTTGACGATAGTGCAAAATATAAACCAAAAGCCACAATCGATTCGCATCGACCATGGCTTTGGAAATCAAAATACTCTTATTTATTAAGAGAAAATTGAATTATTTAACAACAACTTTTATTCATTCAATAGGTAATTATGCTGGTGTAAAAAGTAAAATCCCCGCAAGCGAGAATCTGTCGCAAGCGGGGGGATGGATATAGAAAGGTGTTGTTAAATAAAGACACATAAATATCTATTTAACATATAGACCTATTCTGCTCGTAATCCCGCAAGCGCTTCAGTTCTCCTTTTCGTAGCAGGTATTCTGACTCGTCCTATCCTCTGGACGCCTTCCCGACCATGTTGGCTTTAGTTTTTTGGAGCTGCGTTTAGCTCATTAACACTTTAATCCATTAGCG
Organism: Prevotella sp.; assembly: GCA_045597565.1. GTDB lineage: Bacteria > Bacteroidota > Bacteroidia > Bacteroidales > Bacteroidaceae > Prevotella. The sequence continues at coordinate 13,008 of JAZLKJ010000167.1, forward strand.
GTCAGTGGCTTCTGTCCAGGAGTTTCCGAGCGTTGGTCTTTTTTTTGCCTTTGCGCTCTTCAGAACTCACAGCAGCGGGTACTGTTTAGGTTTCTCACCTAATTCCCTATTAAATATCATCGTCAGCTCTTCTTTTTATGCAGCTGACATAGATATACTACGAAAATTTTGTGCAAATTTACAAATATTATTTCTTTGTTGAAAAGAATTGCAAACCACCCATGCAAAAGTGCCGTATTTCTTGACCAATGTTTAGAGAGTAGTGGTGATGTGACTTGCAGAAGTTTCCTTTTTCTATGCAGCCTATTGCGAGATTTGGAAAAACATTGTATCTTTGCAGCCCAAAACAGCTAAAAACAAAAAATTTTTGACTTATATACATGGTTTCAGTAGATGCATTGACCGTCGAATTCGGCGGCACAACCCTTTTTAAGGATATTTCGTTCGTCATCAATCCGAAAGATCGCATAGCACTCATGGGCAAGAACGGCGCGGGAAAATCGACGCTGCTCAAGATTCTTGCCGGCGTGAGAAATGCTACTCGTGGCAGTGTGTCAGCACCTAAAGATTGTACTATCTGCTATCTTCCGCAGCACCTGATGACCGAGGACGGCAACACCGTCTGGGATGAGGCTCTCAAGGCCTTCGCCCACATCAACGCGATGGAGGAAGAGATAAACCAGATAAACGAACAGCTTACCACGCGCACCGACTACGAGAGCGACGACTATATGGCGCTCATCGAGAAGGTCAGCATGATGAGCGAGAAGTTCTATGCCATCGACCGCACTCACTTTGAGGAGGATGTGGAGAAGGCTCTGCTCGGTCTTGGCTTCGAACGAACTGATTTCCAGCGTCAGACATCAGAGTTCTCCGGCGGTTGGCGTATGCGTATAGAACTTGCCAAGCTGCTTCTCCAGAAGCCTGATGTGTTGCTCCTAGACGAGCCTACGAACCACCTTGACATTGAGTCTATAGGTTGGCTTGAGCAGTTCCTGATGGATTCGCAGATGGCTGTCGTAGTGATAAGCCACGACCGCCGCTTTATCGACAACATCACCACCCGAACGATTGAAGTTACGCTGGGCAGAATATACGACTACAAGGCTACCTACAGCCACTATCTGGAACTTCGTAAGGAACGCCGTGCACAGCAGCAGAAGCAGTATGACGACCAGCAGAAGCTCATTGCCGAGGCTAAGGAGTTCATAGAGCGCTTCAAGGGCACTTACTCTAAGACTTTCCAGGTGCAGAGCAAGGTGAAATGGCTTGAGAAACTGGAACTTGTGGAGGTGGACGAGGAGGATACTTCTGCGCTGCGACTGAAATTCCCACCGTCGCCACGAAGCGGCAACTATCCTGTCATCTGCGATGGGGTGGGGAAGCAGTATGACGGAAAAACTGTCTTTTCTGGCTGTTCGTTCACCATTGAGCGCGGCGAGAAGGTGGCGTTTGTAGGACGAAACGGCGAGGGTAAATCGACGCTCGTGAAGTGTATCATGCAG
>JAZLKJ010000168.1:0-12511 GCA_045597565.1 Prevotella sp.
AAGAATAAAGTTGCCCCCATTTTCCGTATATGTAATGAATAAGACGTACAGTTTGTGAATTTCACAGATTGTACGTCTTGTTTTCATATAGTGTTTGAGAAGTGCGAAAATAACACCATACCTTTGCACTCAGAAAACAAACAAGCCCCCCTCCGACTCCCCCACAAGGGGGAGGGGAAAACCCCAAAAATTAAAAATTAAAACATTTAAAAAAAACTCAAACCATTATGAAAAGATTTAACAGTTTATTCGGTAACATGAAATTAATGACATTCGCTGCTTTGGCAGGAATGGCTACAGTAACGGGTCTCACCAGTTGTCAGCAGGACGAGGACTTCTGCGAGTCAACACAGCAATAGGCAGCAGACTTTGAGAACGAAGTGGAGGAAGAAGACTCGCTTGCATCCACGGAAAGGGACTTTGTCTATGATCACTACGGAACGTCTTCACCAGACCAGTACGTTCATGGCTTCGACTATGTACAGAATTGTTCACGGAACCTCAAGGCAGGCGATTCGGGCTTCATGAAGAACATTGCGCTCTACATAACCCAAAACAAGGCCTCCATCATCTCAACAGCTGCTACGACTGCCGCGAGATATGCCATCAACATGGTTCTCGGTGCCAATGAGCCAGACATTGCAAATGAACTTGAAGACATGAAGAGCCAGATATGCAAAGTAGAGAACATGATTAAAGACATGGATAAAAAGATGACCGATGCGGAAGATGCCGCTATCTACAACGAGCGTCTGAAGAACCTTATTACTCTCAGGTCTCACAACTGCACGTATCTCGCTTCCTACTATGAGCATCTCGCAGCTGGCGACACTGCCTCTGCCAATGCAACTCTCGACGATTGGCAAAGACATACAATCAACAAAAACAATGTGGACTACACCGTGAAGGAGTTCCTCACACTGACTCCAGAGAGAAATAATTCCGGACAGAAGAGCGTGCTGGACATCTACGACTACTGGGTATTCCAGACCACACCTTGGGAGCACATGGGCTACGACAAGCGAGACGCCCTACGTCAGGGTGACATCATCACCGGCTTCGCGGGCTACATCCTCACCAAAGCATACTATGAGAAGGACAAGCTCATTAATCGCAAGGCACAAATCGAGGAGCTCAACGCTGAGTTTGACAATTTCTGCAAATTCTACGAGGGCAATGAGTATGTTAAGCGCCATACCGACCGCTTGGTATGCCAGATAGAGAAAGCCAACATCGTATTCAAGAAGACCCTCAAGGAGCGCAACATGGAGACTCACCCTTGGTTCCCTAACGAAACATCCATGTACAAGAAGACTCTCAAGCAGGTGATGTACGGCGACAAGAGAGGTACTACGAAGATCTCAAGCACTACAGCCCTCACACGCTCTCTTACAAAGGATGAGGCAAAAGCCATCTACGACTACTACAACTCAGCAGGCAGCAAGAATATTCCTGGCATCGAGAACATCAAGAAGTCGCCTAACGGCAAGCGTTCATTGGAAAGCATTATGGAATACGTAGGCTTCGACCTCAGCACACTTAAGGATGACAAGCAGCACGTGATGACACTCAACGACGATTGCCACAAGGAAAGCGAAAGCCTCTTTAACAGCAACTACCACTTCTACTACGACAATGTGGCTCTTATGACCGATGCAGAGAATCCTTTCCGCAGTAACTGGAAGGTAGGTACAATGTGGCTTGAGAAGAAACACCGAACAAAGAGCGCAGTCTCATACTTCCTCCTCAAGTGGTGGGATCACTACGACTCAGGTAACACGCAGTTCATCTACACTACCATCGAGAATCGTTACAAGAACATGACGCCTTTCGCAAACTAGCAAGCTCTCGCAAGCATCGCTCGCGAATAACGATACAAGACCGGCTGACTCCGTTTTGGAGCCAGCCGTTTTCTGGATAAACCATATCGCAAGGGAAACTATATATTATTTGACCCTAATACCGCTAAAGTTTAACTGAAGCAAATTCCCTTAATGCGCTTAATTTTGCCCGTAATAAGCATAATAATTATTTTAATTTTCATAATAATTACGGCTTAATTATGCGTATTACGCGCATTTGTGTTAGTTTCATATTTATCCTCCATGGCGACAGCCGTGATTCTCTTATTGCCAATCCTCAGGATATCGTTTATGTGGAGTCAATTGCCAATTACCTGAATATATTTCAATGATGCAGACCTATAAATGCCTCAGATTATATGATTCTATGTCGAAAATGTAATGTATGAGTACCATGCAGAAACCTTAGAAAGGTATCTGACAAAATAATAAAGGTAATCATAGTCTGTAGTAAAATTTTAACTTCTTATTCTTGCAGCAAGGTTATAGAACTAAAAGCGTCGCCACATTCGACGGCAAACTTAAGGCTTCGTGAAGGAACGTCTTCACTCTTAGGCTGCACATCAACGACGATGTTGCCCGCCTCGTCATATTGTACCTTGTACCAGTCAGAGGCAAGGTTTATGTTCTTGAAATCACTCCAGTTATTGTCCTTTGGCCACACAACCTTGTCATTTTCCTGAACGCTATTCAGCCAAAGGGAACCATAGTTCTTTGAGAAAATCTTGAATTGCCCTCCAGCAGCTGGCACTTTGTGTATAGTCTTGCTTTGAATGCCATTGATGGTAATCTGTATTGGATCCCAATCGCCATCATTCTCATTCTGTTCACAACCAGTGAACACGACGGAGGTAAGTAGGCAAAGGCCTAAGAGAAATTTGTTCTTCAACATAGTTCTGCGTTTTATTGATAACAGTTTTAATAAAGGTTTCTGTAGTTTCAATGGTTTCAACGGGTTCAATGAAACTTCTGAAACTTTTTCCTGAAACGTCTGAACCCTTTTTACTTATATAACGCAGAAATGCCCGGAATACTGCATCCGCAATGTGCTTTTTCCCTGAAAATATACGAAAAGGATAACAGAAATCAATAACTCTTGAATGATCGCAACATCTTTCTCCTGAATAGTAACATGCTTATTCCTGTTTTGTCCATCGCATAACCAATCATCAGAGAGCCTATTGTTGCAAGGGCAATCACAACGATACAGTAAGTTATTATGTGTCCATTTTCAATCAGGCTGCGCAACAAACGCTTTGACAATAGTGTGAACAGCGGATGGAAAAGGAATATGGGCAATGTGTTGCCCCCAATGTAACCGATGATATGACGTACTTTAGGGGGAATTCTCTTGGAACACCAAACCAAGGATGTTATCGTGCAGATGCCAAGCAGTATGCTGAAGTACGACAGTTGAACGGCGTATGCCTGATTGTTGCAGATGCCATACAACAATGTTACCACAGCGATAGGTATTGCCATAAATGAACCGCTGAACATGCACAGCAAATGCTTGAACCTGTTTCTTGCAATGACGCCCATGAAGTATGCAAGCGGCGCCAAGACACCAAGCAACGGAGTGTAGTATGAGAGTGTCACACCAATGAGCATGGATGACGATATGGCGATGTCTGTTTCAAGGTAACATGATAACCGATGTGACAGATAGTATATGCAACTGCAGATTATCATCGTATGCAAATACCAATATGGGCCAATGGGATGCAGAATCAGTTTGCTTAATACCACTGTTGTCGTCAGTTCCGTCACCCCATCTCTCACTGGAAGGTAATAGGATAATGTGACGTATGCCGTTTCAAAAATGGCGTACATCAGCAACATTCCATAAAGGTAATGCGCAAACTCTTTCCACGTTTTCCTGACATTAAATAGATAGCCCGTGATAAAGAGAAATGTTGGCACTACGAATGCTAAAATGGCATTCTGCACATTGGGATACGAATCCTTGAAGGGAGTGCAGTGGATGAGTATTACAAGAAATATCAGCAGACATCTGATGATGTTTATTTCCATGGTGGGGGGACTTGCTACTTTATTATTACCTTTTTGTTACCAATGATATAGATGCCTCTTTCTGGAATAGACCGTAATCGGCGACCTTGGAGGTCGTATATCAAGGATTCATTTTCCGTGCTTGTCCTGTTTATGCCAGTTGAGGGTTCATAGAGTGGGGATTGATAGACAAGTACGTTGCCTTCCCAACAACGAAGCACGCATGAAATGCTATCCTCGTCTTCTTCCGGCAGCAGTATGCAATGTTCCCAGAGAAAGTTGCAAATCTTTTCTTCCTGATCAAGACCGAAGTTCAGTAATACTTTCGGTTCGTTGTCGGCATTGACCATGTAAATCTTACGCCCCTCTTCAAATATGACCTTATTGGCGCTGAATATAGTAGAACAAACCTGTTTGCAGATGCGGTTGCCAATAATGGTGTCTCCCTTTATTTCGACCATATAGGTTTCAGGGGTTTCAAAAGATTCAAAGGTTTCAGGAGAGGAAACATCCATACACTCCCATTTTATGTCGTCTGTCAGTATCTGACGGTAAGGGATGCAGACTTCAAAATCTGTTTCTGGAGAATTGTCACCACGAGGCACTTTATGCTTGCCTTTGGTAGAGAAGATAACATGACTGATGTTTGTGGCTTTGGGACGTTTCTTGTTGTTAGGAACTTGGTTACATTGGAAGAGTTCCATCGGTCCACCGATATAGCCATAGCGATATATGATACCACCCCATGAAGGCAGCAGTTGCGTGTCGCCATTAATAACGTAATACTGCAACGAACCCTTCTGCCAGTCGATGTATTCCTCTCCGATATTGCCATCCTGGAGACCGTAGCGAATCGTTTCGCCATACTCGAACGGAGTACTGAAATCATATAGCAGACACTCCTTTCCAATGCTGCCATCATCAAGTATCGGGCGAACGTAAATCATAGTATCGCTTTCGTTCCTGATGTAGCCAATCAGCAAAGTATCACCTCCCATACCATTCATGTATTCCGTCTTATGAAGAGTCATGTAGCCGTCATCGGCACGTTCCAGACGGTATCTTACGCTCTTCTCAAGCACAACTCCATCTTCGTATTCTGGTTCAAAGAACACTTCCCATTCAGAGCCCACTGTCCATATTCCGGCAGAATCAAAATCATGCACATCTCGGTCTTGGGCTTGCGCAAGTATATGCACAATCATACACAAAGCTAAAAGTAATCTTCTCATATCATGTATTGGTATAAGTAGTTTTCAATGGTTTGGTTCTGCCCATCACTGTCGAGCTTCTTCTTCATGCGCTGCTTCCTCATGGCTACGGATGACGGTGCTATGCCATAGACATCAGCGAGAAGGACATTCGGCACACGCATCATTATGAGACAGCAGAAACGCACATCTTCATTTGTCAGGACAGGGTGTTGCCTGCGTAGTCGGGAGGTGAATCCAGGAAGAACCATGTCCGTGTTCTTCTCTATAAGCTCCCATGACGATTCCTCAAGGTTTATATGACCGTTTTTGCCACGATTGGCATAGAGTATAGGGAGTATGATGGCATACAAGTGTTCATAATAAAGCTTTTGCAACTTTATGTTTTCCTCCCGAACCAAGCTCTCGTTTGCTTTGGCATGCTCAGATAGTTGCATGGCTTCAAGCTCCTGAGCGTGGGCAATTCTTGCCTTGCGACGATAGAAAAGTCCTGTGATGGAGGCTATGAGCAACAGGAAAAGCACGACAATGATAATGATGAACAATCGTACACGTACCGCTTCGTGTTCTGCACGTTGGGATTCCATCTGCCGTTCATGCTGTAGAGCGTGTATCTTAGCCATGTTCTGTGAGTTCTCGTCCTTGGCAATGCTGTCTGTTATGTCCATCAGCTTGACGGCGTTCTCATACGCTTCCTTCCAATTCTCCGTTTCCTCATTACGAAACATCATGAGGCGCGTCAGTTCCGCCTTATTATAGATTTCGCTTTCGGCAATGTATGAGGGCAGAAGTTTCATCATCTCCCCATACCTTTCTTGTAGGTTGAGTCCATAGAGGTATGTTATGCGATAGAGATCCGTGCTTACCACGTCCGGAAAAATTCGAGTCGCTTCGTCAGTGTAATGTAAGACACTGTCGCCATTGCCCAGCGTCAGGTTTATTTGTGCAAGCAATAACAGGGTCTGTGCACGGAAGTCGAGCGTGTCTCTTGGCGTCAGCTCGTAGGCATGATGCGCTTTCATGGAAGCACTGTCCGTTTTCCCTTCTACCAGATATGTCGTAGCCATTTGCTGTAGAGCCTCTGCCATTAGTGTCTTGCCATGATGTTTGTCTTCGTGGCTGATGGCTTCCGCTTCGCATAGCATTTTCTGCTGATAAAGCTTTTGTAGGTCAATTAGATTCTTCTTTTCGTATTCCGTTGACACCTGCGAATACAGGTGGAATCGTTTTTCTCGGTCGTTTGTTTGTTCGCATTCGTCCAGCTCATTGAGTAATGTGACCAATTCGGAATCCTCTTCTGCAAGAGGAGCATTGCTTACTTTATTACAGCACACAAACAAGGCTATGAATGCAATAGGAAGTATATTCTTCATGTTCTGGATTTTTGCTGCAAAGTTACTAATAAAAAAGCATTTACAAACGTGATGTTCACAAATGTAAATGCTTGTATAGAGGATTTTTGTGTATATAATGCTGATATTCAGCGATATGACTGCATCTTAATTGTATATCCTATTTGCGTGGTTTCTTCCTGATATAATCCCCATTTTCCCGTACAACGAATGAATAAGACGTACAGTTTGTGAATTTCACAGATTGTACGTTTTGTTTTCATAGAGTGTTTGCAGTGAGTTAGAAAAACTCCATACCTTTGCATCGTCAAACAAACAAAATGACACTCAAAACTAAATATTAACTCAAAACTCAAAAACAAAAACCAACATTATGAAAAAGTTCGTTACAACCCTCGCAATCGCAATCGCATTCATCTTCTCAGCAACACGTGTTAACGCTCAGATGATCAGTCAGACAAACCTCGAGTCATTCGCAAAGCAGCATTATGGCACAAGCTGGGAGAAGTCAGCCGTAAAGCAACTCGCTGACGGCAGTACACTCGATAATTCAGGCAACATGGTCTTCACAAAGGAGATTGCTGCCCCAACACTCTCAAAGGATGAACTCTACTACGAAATGGCAAACTGGTTCATCGCAAACTACAACAACGCCATCCAGTTCGCAGACAAGGAGCAGGGACTCATCATCGCTCGTCCTTACATTGAGAACATCGCACGCTACGCTGGCGGCTTCAACGCATACGACATCAGCATCTGCCCAACAGTCCGCGCTCAGGTAAAAGACGGTAAGGTCGATGTAACATACACACTCGGCGACTACAACGTAGTAGTAGAGAAGGGTGGTGGCAACACAGCAGCAGGCATCGGTATAGGCATTACAGCAGCAGCCGTAACAGCAGCCGTAGCAGATGCAACAACACCAAGCAGAACATACGTAGAGCACCGCGACTATGGCCATGGCTTCCACTCAACAACAGTCTATCGCACCTATCGTCCACGCACAACATTCTCAGATGCACTCCTCGTATCATGTATCGCCGATGCAGCCCTCACAGCAGGTCCTTCAAAGGGCGAGACATGGCACATCGCAAACTGCTATCCTTTCGTATCAAAGGACAGCCACAAGAAGACTTCTTCAAAGGCATTCGTAATGGCAAACATCTACTCAGAGGTAGTAATGGACAATATCCAGGCAGTCATTGACCAGTGCAACGAAGTTTACGCAATGAACTAAGAGCGAAACTTTTCATAAATATAATGTTAGCCATCCGCACGCTACCGAGAGGTACCAGCGGATGGCGTTTTTCGTCATATTTCCATAATTTTCAATGAGTGGAGTGAAATTTTCGGAAATGATTATTGTATTTTAATTATAATGTGTAACTTTGCACTGTAGAAAATCATTTAATAACTATAGGAAAGCATGAAAAAGGTACTACTTCTGGCACTCTTGCTCGTTTCTCAGCTTGGTGCTTTCGCTCAGTCTCAAATGTGGAATTATAACGGAAAGCCACTCAAAGTCAATGGTGGCACCGGGATAGAACAGTTCGTCACAGCCATACTTGGCACAAAGCCTAACGAATGGAGTCGTGACCCGGTCTATGACAAGAAGAACGGTTACTTCTCTTACTTTGAGGAGGGAGCTGGAAGCATCAGGTATGATGTGTGCTACTGGAACCGCAAGGACGGAAAGAAGCTCGTCATCATGTCTTATCGCGAAAATGATTTCGGAAAGAAGATTAAGCCTCTGGCATCAGCTTGGGGATACCTCAGCTCATATCAGTATGGGGAGAACGTAACGAACATCATCAATATGGAAACAGGCTTCCGCGCCTATCTTTATGACGAGGCAAAGAAGCAGCTCGTACCTCTGGCTAATCCTCCTTTCAACGGATTCCCTAATCCGCTGGATGCAAACTATTTCCTTGAACTTCCGCAGAATGGAAAGGATATCATGGTTTACGAGTGTGTAAGCTACGATCAGGAAATCAAACATTCACTGAAATGGAATGGCATGACTTTCGATTTCCTGAAGGAAGAAGAGGTCTTGGCAGACTTTTTCGTGACAGATTCCAAGGCAAACATCCGCACTGCTCCAAACGGAACTATCGTCAAGACTCTCTCGGGTGAGGGAGAATATTCCGTGGATGTCTATGAAATGAAGGACGGATGGTGCCGCATCTCACCAACGGTTTACGAGAACACAGTGGGCAACGATGTAGTACTCAAGGGTTCGGAGACTGGCGACTACTGGATTCACAAGTCTTGCCTTGGAGCCAATGGTAGAGGCGATTCGAAGCTTCGTGCCACTCCAGACATGGACGGAAAGGTACTCATGGACTTGACTGATGATTCACTCGTGGAGCCTCAGGAGATTCGCGGCGCATGGATAAAGGTGCGCGAAGTGAAGAGCAAGAAGGAAGGTTGGGTTCTGAATGAAGAACTCTGTTCAAATCCGCTAACTACTTGTGCATAGTTTATTAGCCGCGTTGAAGCCAAGGTTACTCCAAAGGCAGACATCAAGACCTTAATATTTTTACACACCTACTTACATTCTGTCTTTTGCATCCTTGCCAACGCCAGTGCCCTTGTATTTGCTCTTTGCCTGGTTGAAGACGTAGCGGATGGAGAGGTTGAGGCGTTGTGATGAGTGTTTGTTACACTGATACATCTGGCTGTCGCCACTGTCCATGAGTAGGTCTTGACCTGTGCGATAGAGAATGTCGTTTGCCGTAAGGCGAAGGGTGAGTGCTTTGTTGCGTAGAAATGTCTTTTGGATGGATGCAGAGAGTCCTACATTCCAATGCATTAGTCGGTAGTTTTGTACATTGCCTGGAGTGTTGAGATTAAGGTTACATTCCATCTGCCAGTCATGAGGAAGACGCAAAGTGTTGTTGGCGTTTAGGATGAACACAGGGTCGTTGTATGACTTCACGCGTATGCCGGACACTTCTCTTGGATCATTCAGTTCAAGAGTAAGGAACTGCTGCTGATAGCCCACAGTCCAGTTCATGGTGTAAGGTCCGAATGTAGGCGAAGCGTTGATGTAACCAATGAGTGTTCGCACAGGTTTGGGGAGGTTGATGCGTCGATAAACTAGTACACCCTCTTCGGCAGGTGTCTGCTCGCTGATGTAGGGGTATTGCCATTGCGAGATCATCTGGTCGTATTGTGTATAGTTTACAGCACCCGTAAGCCAACGCCAGCGTGCGTTAAGTCCGAGTTCATGCTGTATCTGATTGCGCAACTGAGAATTGCCCTGCATCAGTATAGAGTGGCTGGCGTAGGTTGTGGCATCTGTTAGGTAGTAGAATTTAGGGCGTATGGTCTTTGTGTTATAGCTAAGCGAAAGTCCTACATTGCCAAGAGACACGGAATAGGAGAGGGAAGGATATAGCCCATGACGCGTGTCATGAATATTGGCATCAGCATTGATGAGGTTTTCATAATCAAACCTTACACATTCGTAACGAGCTCCGACTTTAGCCACACCATATTTCCCGAAGTTTGTCATGTACTCCACGAATGTTGTATAAGTATCCTCGTTAGTCTTGGAATGAGAGTCTGCTATATAGTCCTGATTGATGGTGTAGTCGATGTCGCGATTTACCCATATCATTTCCGTGCCGGCATTGAGTGTACCTTTCCATAGAGGATAAGAAATGACGAGCTTTGTAGCAAGCAGATTGCTTGACGAACTGCTTGACGAGAAAACCTTGTCGCTATGGCTTTCCATATCCTCCGTAGCACCTTTGGTATTCCAGTCGAAGTTCCAGTCAATGCCCAACTTGCCCCATTGACCGTTGTAATAGGTGTTTAGGTTATAGCCAAGCGGAGCGGTATATTTTGTGGATGTCTCGGACACGATAGTCTTGTAGAACACACCATTATTATATACATCCTCATTCAGCAATAGCGGACTTTTGTTGCCTAAAAGATGGTCTATCTGGAAGCGTATGCCGAGACTGTGCTTCTCGCTGATCAGCCAGTTGACACCCAAGGCATAGTTCATGCCGTGACCCGAAGTCTTGGTGTCTGCCCATCCCGTCTGCCAGTTTTCGTTTAGTGTACCGTTTGTTAGAGTGAAGATATGCTGGTCAGCTGTGGAACGCTGAAGGGTATGTTGGTTCCAGTTGTTTATCATGCCAAAGAAGTCAAGTCCCATGTGGCGGTAGTTGAGATTGAGAGTAGCAGAAGGGTCGGCAAATTCGGCTTCGCGCAAGTCTTGACTGTGAGCGGCAGTAACATCAAAGCCGAAGCCTTCACCTTGAGGACGACGAGTGCGGATGCGAACAACCGAGCGTACCGTTGCGTCGTATTGTGCGCCAGGATTGTTGATTACTTCCACTTCAAGAATATCCTCACTCCTGAAGCGCTTCAGTTCCTCAGTGTCATAAAGCTTACGACCGTTTAGATAGAACACAGGAGCGCCCTTGCCAATGACCTCAAGCGATTCGCCATTCATCATCATGCCCGGAACCTTACCGAGCATCTCGTGCAGCGAACCAGAGTTTTCAAGCACCGAACCTTGAATCTTTGTCACCATGGCATCGCCGCGCAGCTTGGTCTTTGGTGCAATTGTTTTCACTACAACTTCCTTAAGTGCGAAAGTTGTGTCTGTCATGTTCTGTCCATAGCCCAACAGATAGAAAATCACCTGGAGCAACAATAGAATAATTGTTCTTTTCATCGTTTTTAATGAGTTTGAGTTTTGAAAATCTGGCTGCAAAGGTATAGCGTTATATTCAAGCTCGCAATAGGTTGGGATATACTGAGCCATTTAAGGGATACACAGCAAAAATGTACAAATAGAAATCGTTTGCTATTTATCCCAAAACCTTGTTATCCATCCCAAAGGCTTGGTAAATACAAGGATTTGTATTACTTTTGCACGCAAAAAAATAAGTATGAAGAAGATTCCCTTACAACTGATAAAAGACTATGGTATTATGTGCCTGCTATACATTGCCATACTGCTCTTTCTGCGCCCAGCGTTTTTCGGAGAGTACAAGATAACCGAATCGCTTGTCTTGGTGGCTGTTGTGCATACATTAGTGCTTTTGCTCGTATTCGCTATTGGCGAAAGCATCGTCACTTTTGTGTTCAAAAGCCCATTTTCTTATAGCGATGCCTTTGTGACAAGGCTACAACATTTTGTTCTTTGCGGAGCTGTCAGTATTCCCGTAATGATGATTCTTCTGACACAGGCTAATTCAATAATGATGCATGGAATAGAGCATGCCGACTACGCATGGCTTGATGATGACGGATGCTTCACACTGGAATGGTGCATGATGTCTCGTTCCTCGTGCGCTGTTGCATCTTTTGTCATAGCCATTGCGATGACGGCATTGAGTGAGGTGCACCAGATGAAATATGCACTACAAGAGCTATTGCAGATAAACCAATTGCTGGAGTTGGAGCAGAAGGCGCTTCGTTCACGTTTGCCGAAGGATAACGTAACAGACAAGATTATCCTTCATGGTGACAGTCGCGACTCCCTTATTGTGAATCCGTATGATATCGTCTATGTGGAGTCAATTGCCAATTACCTGAATATTGTTTATTTCAATGATGCTGACCTATGCAACAAGCGTCTGCGTTCCTCTCTGCGCGATGTGGAAGAGGCGTTGGATGCGTTTCCGTTCATGGTTCGCACCCACCGTGCCTTCCTCGTAAACATCCATTTCATCACGCAGGTAACTGGCAATTCCGCAGGCATGAAGGTCTCGCTTTTCAGTTGTGACAAGGTGATTCCTGTTTCGCGCAGCAACATCAACGATTTCAAGAGAAAAATATCAGGAAAAAGTGAGTGATACGCGTTGAAGAACATCCATTTTCCCGTACATAGAATGAATAAGACGTACAGTTTGTGAATTTCACAGATTGTACGTTTTGTTTTCACATAGTGTTTGGGAAACCTTTTCAGAACACCCTACCTTTGCATCGTCAAACAAACAAAATGACACTCAAAACTAAAACATTAATTCAAAACTCAAAACAAAATTTACAAACCAATTAAAACATTAAACATTATGAAAAAGTTCGTTTCAAAAATCATGTTCGCAGC
>JAZLKJ010000169.1:0-8920 GCA_045597565.1 Prevotella sp.
CTTAGCCGATCCAAAGCGCGATGCGATTCTCTGGCACTGCTCGGGTGGAAAAGACCGTACAGGAATTGTCGCAACCTTACTTTTATCCGTTCTAAATGTTGACCGCCAGACCATCCTCGACGATTATGAGCTGACAAACAATTTCGTGCAACACCAACGTATTGTAATGAAACTGGCATCCTTCTTCTGGGGTGACAACGAGAAGGAACGAGAGAGAGTTGCCACAATAGCCGGCGTTAAGAGGAAGTTCATGGAGGAAACATTGCTATTTATAGACAAGAAATATGGTTCTCCCGTTGAGTTCCTCACCAAGCAAGTCGGAGTATCTTCCGACGAAATTAAAAACATCCAAGAGAAGTTTCTTGAGAAATAACGAAAAACTGGCAGGTTCTTTCACAAGAATCTGCCAGCTAATCAGAGAAGCATTCGTGCTGATGCTTATCCTTTCGATTTTATATGCTCCTCATATTCGGCAATCTCTCTTTCGCCTACGTGAGCAAGTCCATAATGCTCGTCATGCTGTGAGAAGTCAAGACCTACGACCTCACTCTCATGACTCACGCGCATTGGAATCATCTTATCGATAAGCCAGTATCCAAAGTAACTTACGATAAAAGTATATACAAAGACTATTACCACTGCAAGAATGTGGTAGAGGAAGACTACGACACCTTCTGAAGTGCCAGAGATAAGACCCTCCTGAATGAAGATACCCGTAAGCACAGTTCCCAGAATACCGCCTGTACCGTGAGTTGGGAACACGTCGAGAGCGTCATCCACATTAGTCTTCTTCTCACGCCAATAAACCGCAACGTTACAGCATATCGCAATAACGAATGAGATGAATGTAGCCTGACCTACAGTCACGTATGCAGCAGAAGGGGTGATGGCAACAAGACCAACGACGCAACCTACGGAAGCACCCATTGCAGAAGGTTTTCTGCCGCGCAGACAGTCAAAGAAAATCCAAGTCATCATAGCCGTACCGCTGGCAACGGTTGTGTTAAGGAAAGCCTTTACAGCCATGCCGTCAGCATGGAGCGAACTACCTGCGTTGAATCCGAACCATCCGAGCCAGAGCAGCGCAGCACCGAGGAGGACGAAAGGAATGTTGGCAGGTTCCTCCTTCTTCGTTGTTCTTCTGCCAAGGAAGATAGCACCCGCAAGGGCAGCCACACCCGAAGAGGCATGCACCACGATACCACCGGCAAAGTCAACAACACCCCATTTCAAGAAAAGTCCGTCTGGATGCCATGTCATGTGTGCCAGCGGGCAATAGATTACGATAAAGAAGAAAATCATGAAGAACAGATAACCAGAGAAGCGCACACGCTCTGCAAAGCTACCAGTAATCAGCGAAGGAGTGATGATAGCAAACTTCATCTGGAACAGACAGAAGAGAGCCAGCGGGATAGTAGCACCACCGACAATGTTTCCCGAAGGAGCCGTATAGACCCCAGCACCCACGTTCTCCAGCATAAGGAACGTCGTAGGGTCGCCAATGATACCGCCTATGTCATCGCCGAAGGCAAGACTGAAGCCGAATGCCATCCACATTACGCAGATAATACCCATGGCAATAAAACTCTGCAGCATGGTGCTGATAACGTTCTTCGCTCCCACCATACCGCCGTAGAAGAATGAAAGACCGGGAGTCATCATAAGCACGAAGATCGTAGCCGTGATAAGCCACGCCACGTCAGCGCGATCAATCACGCTCCAGTCACACTCGAAAGTAGGTTCTTTTACAAACAAGCCGGCAATAGCAGTTATAGTCATTGCCGCCATAAGGATAAGCCATCTTTTTTTCATCGTTTTAATTAGTTTAGTTTTGTGTTGATTAAGTCGAAACAATCTTTTGCTTTTCGGCTGCAAAATTACGGCTTTCCTCTCACACTTTCAGCAAAAAATCACACTTTCAGAAAACAATTTTATACAAAGTTACTATCCGTAAGCCATTTTGCCGAAATATCTTACAAATAGAAAGTTGAAGAAAAAAAAGAGAAAAAGGTTTACATTAATGAAAATTCAATGGATTTATGTCCTATTTTACCCAATTCTCACTGATTCATTGCCATCTTTATTGTCGCACGAGCTTCTTTCCAACGCGGGAAGAACTTATCCATGAGAGCATAAAAATGCGGTCCATGATTCATCTCATAGACATGGCAGAGCTCATGAACGACGACTGACTCTATACACCACTCCGGCAAAAGGAGAAGATAGAGGCTGAACTGAATCTTGCCACGTTTTGGGCAACAACTTCCCCATTTTGATTTTGTGGCCGAGAAGACAATCTGCATCTTTGCCGCAATTCCCATCTCCCTTGAATATCTCTCATACAATGGGACAATGATTTCACTTAGTCGCCGAGTTGCTTCCAGCTTTTCCTGCTTTGATCTTAGCGGCAACTTTCCGTAAAAGCTATTTTGTCTTTCCTCATTCAGTCGCGCACGCTCTCGCGCCTTGCTTATCCATTCGGCATTTGCCTCCACAAATTTCCGAATCTGCGACTGAGACGCAAACCATGGCGCAGAAACACGAATCTCGCCGCCTCTGCCTATACGTAGTGAGAGACGACGAGTTGCTCTGCGTGTTATGTTTATTTGCTCTTCGGGCATTACAGTTGTGCAGGTTTCATTATTTGCGGGTGCACTATGCTTCCCATGCCGCAAAATTACAAACTTTTAGCTAAACAGACAAAAAAATCCAAATAAAAGTTGTAAAAAACAAAGATTATTGTAACTTTGCATCATAAAAAATGCGATAAGACAGCAATACAATGATAACACTTTATCTATGCCGACATGGCAGAACGATAGAAAACGAGCAAGGCATTCTACAAGGGCAGTCACCAGACTACGGAAGCCTATCCGAAACAGGAAAGGCACAAGCGGCAGTCATGGGCGAGAAACTTCGTGAAATAAAAGCAGACGCCATAATAACAAGCGACTTACAACGCTGCATTGACACAGCACACATAGCACTTGGCAACGACGTGAAACTGATAAAAGAGCCATTGCTACGCGAACGCGACTGGACGACGATGGTCGGACGTCCCATAGCAGAAGGAATGCTTCAGGAAGAGAAATTTGCCGAGAGTGTGGATTCCATGTCAGCACGCGCTGAAACCCTCTTGAAGAAATGGCAGAAGGAATACGAGGGAAAGACCATCATCGCCATTGGTCATGGCTTCATCGACCGAGTGTTGCAAGGCGTTTATTACGGAAAGAACTATCTGGAAATAAAGCCGATGGAGAATTCCGAAGTAAGAAAGATATTAATTGACATAACCCCTTAAAAAAATAAGAATATGCAAAAGACTATTATCACATTAGGCGCGGCAATGTTGCTGACAGCTTGCAACGTAAAGCAAGACGCCGAGAATGACGGACAGACAAAGTCGCTCATAGTTTACTACTCTCAGAGTGGCGCAACAGCAAAGGTAGCCAACGTGTTCGCAGAGCAAACCGGTGCAGACATAGACTCTATCGTAGTCGCAAATCCTTACGATGGCAGCTTTGAAGAGACAATTGCCCGCTGCCAGAAGGAGATGGAGACTGGCGAGACACCTGAACTGAAACCAATGTCTCATGATATTGCCAACTACGATACGCTCTATATCGGTTGTCCGGTATGGTTTGGCACCATGGCCCAGCCAGTCAAGAGTTATCTGAAGCAGGCAAATCTCGAGGGCAAGGTAGTCATTCCGTTTGTAACCTTCGGAAGTGGCGGGCTTGAAACCACTGTTGCCGACATGAAGAAGGCTGCTCCCAAAGCAAACTTTCTCAATATCAACACCCTCATTGGCTACGGCTTGCGTAATGCTCGCATTGAGAAGGCAGCAGCAGAAGTAGAGCAGTTCCTCGTTGACATAAAGGTGAAGGAGGGAAAGGTTTCAGAGAAAATAAACTATGGTGATCAGAAGCCACTGACAGCCGACGACAAGAGCATTTTCGATGAAGCTTGCGGCGACTATCAGATGCCATTAGGCACTCCAGTCAGCGTAGCCTCAGACGGTAAGACAAGCTATCAGTTCGTCGTTGAGAGCAAGGATGCTCAGGGCAACACTTCAAATGCCACCATCATCGTTGTAAAAGAAGAAGGTTCAAAGGCCGAATTCACAAAGGTAATTAGATAGTTTCAAATAAAAGGGCGAGGATTCTCGCCCTTTTATTTTATTTATACTTTTTCGTTTCCTCCTCAGTGTCCCCTTACAAACTGTCCTTCAGCCATATCGCCGAAACAGCGGTCATCGCCTATTTCGTCAAAGAAGGCATCAGCCTGCTGTTGGCAGTAACGTTCGTAATCTGACTGTGGTTCAGGAGCAGACAGAACGCAATTTTCTTGCCTCACACATTTGTCAGTATCCTTGATATAGTTTTCCATACATTATGTCTTATTTCGTATCAGATCTTCATTTTTGATGCAAAATTACAACAAATATTTGTAACTCCAAACATTTCCTCCTATTTTATTCTATTACAATCCCTATTGCTTCTGTATAACAAAAAGACACACAAATTCACAAAAAACGCATACAACGCAATCTAATAACCCCATCTGTATTTTTTAAGGTTACGGTACGGCTACGCTTCATACAAACAAAAGGCGCGGTCGTTGATTGACCACGCCTTTCTTTATTTGTTGAGAGAGTAAATGCATTTTATTCTTCAGTCTCAGCATCGTGAGCTGCGATGAGCTGCTGCTGGATGTCGTTAGGAACGAGTTCGTAAGAAGCGAACTTAGATGTGAACGAAGCACGACCACCAGTGAGTGAGCTGAGGGCGATAGAGTAGTTAGAGAGCTCCTTCAATGGAATCTTAGCCTGAAGCTTCTGATAACCTGCCTCTGAGTCCATACCCATGATCATAGCACGACGTCCCTGAAGGTCAGACATTACGTCGCCCATGTAGTCTGATGGAACGAATACCTCAAGGTCGTAAACCGGCTCAAGAACCTTAGGACCTGCATTGCGGAATGCCTCTGCGAATGCCTGGCGACCAGCGAGCATGAATGAAAGTTCGTTAGAGTCAACTGGGTGCATCTTTCCGTCGTAAACGATAACGCGAACGTCACGAGCGTAAGAACCAGTGAGAGGTCCCTGCTCCATGCGCTCCATGATACCCTTGAGGATAGCTGGCATGAAGCGAGTATCGATAGCACCACCGACAACAGAGTTCATGAAGACGAGCTTGCCACCCCATTCGAGGTCGATTTCCTCGCGTGAACGGATGTTCATCTTGAACTCCTGACCGTTGAAGTGGTAAACTGTTGGATCAGGCATACCTTCTGCGTAAGGCTCTACGATGAGGTGAACTTCACCGAACTGACCAGCACCACCAGACTGCTTCTTATGACGATAGTCTGCGCGAGAAACCTTTGTGATAGTCTCACGATAAGGGATGCGAGGCTCCTGATAGTCAATCTGGATCTTCTCGTTGTTCTCCATACGCCACTTGAGAGTGCGGAGGTGGAATTCACCCTGACCGTGAACGAGGATCTGACGGAGTTCCTTGCTCTGCTCAACAACCCATGTTGGGTCTTCCTGGCGCATCTTGATGAGTGCTGTCATCATCTTCTCAGTCTCAGCCTCATTCTTTGCAACAATAGCGCGAGAGTACTTAGAGTTTGGATAGCGGATGAAGTCGAACTTGTTCTCAACCTCCTTAGCGTTGAGAGTGTTGCCTGTCTTAACGTCCTTGAGCTTCACTGTACAACCGATGTCACCGGCATTGAGCTGATCAACTGCCTGACGGTTAGCACCAGCGCAAGTATAGAGAGTACCAATACGCTCCTTAGAGCCACGGTCAGCATTAGCGAGGTCATCACCAGGCTTAACGCTACCCTGCATTACCTTGAAGTAAGAAACCTCTCCGATGTGTGGCTCAACACCAGTCTTGAAGAAGTAGAGAGAAGCAGGAGCTGCAGAATCAGGTGTAACTTCCTCGCCACGAGTGTTGTGTACCTTTGGCATATCAGAAACGAAAGGAACTACGTTGCCGAGGAATTCCATCAAGCGGCGAACGCCCATAGACTTGCCTGCACAAACGCAGAATACAGGGAAGATAGAGCGAGTAACCAAGCCCTTGCGGATACCTTCGCGCATCTCGTCCTCTGTGAGAGTCTCCTCTTCGAAGAATTTCTCCATGAGAGCCTCGTCGTTCTCGGCAGCAGCCTCTACGAGAGCCTTGTGGAGTTCCATAGCCTTATCCATCTCCTCAGCAGGTATTTCCTCGATAGTAGGAGCACCGCCTTCTGGTCCCCAAGAGTACTTCTTCATGAGAAGAACGTCGATGAGAGAGTTGAAGTTAGGACCAGTCTCAAGAGGATACTGAATCTGAACGCACTTAGAGCCGTAGATTTCCTGCATCTGAGCCACTACAGAATCGAAGTCGCAGTTCTCCTTGTCAAGCTGGTTAACGAGGAAGATAACAGGCTTCTTAAGTTTCTCTGTGTAACGGAAGTTGTTCTGAGTACCAACCTCAGGACCGTACTGTCCATTAATAAGAATAACTGCCTGGTCTGTAACGTTGAGCGCTGTGATAGCACCGCCAACGAAGTCGTCAGAACCCGGACAGTCAATGATATTCAATTTCTTACCGAGCCACTCCACATTGAAGACAGTAGAGAAAACGGAATAACCGTACTCTTGCTCAACAGGGAAATAGTCGCTAACTGTGTTTTTTGCGTCAACTGAACCACGACGCTTAATGACCCCGCTCTCATAAAGGAGAGCTTCTGCGAGAGTGGTCTTACCAGAACCAGCACTACCCAAGAGGGCAATGTTCTTAATCTCGTTTGTTTGGAAAGTTTTCATAGTATTTGTTTTAAGTGATTTTTTGTTTTATAGCAGTGCTATTTTGATATATAGCAAATGTAAAATTGCTATAAATCAGCGGTAAAATTAAAACTTTTTATTGTAACAACAAAATATTTCGGCAAAAATCTTTAAATTTGCAGCGTTTTTTAAGGTTTTAGCGGCTTTTTTGTGCAAAAAAGGTGCGAAATAGCAAATCTGAAAATTAGTAAATCAGTAAAATTGTAAATCCACTCGATGCTCTACATTCACATACCGTTCTGCAAGTCCAGATGTATCTACTGCAACTTCTTTTCGACTACGCTTCTGAACAGGCGGAAGGAGTACGTCGGAGCATTGATTAAGCAACTGCCTGACGCTATTTTCGGCACAATTTACCTCGGTGGGGGAACTCCGTCGATGATAGAAAAGGAGGATTTGGAGAAACTGCTGACGGAATGCAGGAAGCGACTGAGAGATGGCGGTGAATTTACGGTGGAGTGCAATCCTGACGACATGACGGCAGAACTTGCCGCCCTACTCTATCGCTGTGGAGTGAATCGAGTCTCGCTCGGCATACAGACTTTCAGCGACGACAGGCTCAGGCTGATCAACCGCCGTCATTCAGCCGATAAAGCCCGTGAGGCGGTCGGTCTTTTGCGCACGCATAATATTAATAATGTGTCAATAGACCTGATGTTCGGCTTTCCAGACGAGGAAATTGAAGATTGGAAAAGCGACATCATGGAGGCTATCGCGATAAAACCGACGCACATCTCCGCCTATTGCCTAAGCGTGGAAGAAGGTACGCAGCTCCATAAGATGCTACAGAACGGCAGGCTGCCAGCACTACCTTCCGACGAAGAACTGGAGGAACAGTACTACACGCTCTGCCACATGCTGAAAGAAGCGGGCTATGAGCACTACGAAATTTCAAATTTCTGTCTGTCAGGCTATCCTTCGCGACATAATTCCGGATACTGGCAAGACAAGCCATACACGGCTCTCGGGGCTGGCGCTCATGGATATGGTTCCCTCCGACTCCCCCTTAATGGGGAGGGGGAAAAAACGAAGAATGAAGCGACTGCCACTAACAATTACGTTAGGTATTGGAATGTGGAGGATGTGGAAGAATACATCAAAAGGGCAAACGATGGGATTTCCGTGGTTTGCGAAACTGAGGAAATTGACGAGACCACTCATTACAACGATCTGATAACAACCGCCATGCGCACCTCGGAAGGTCTCTGCACGGATTATGTACGTGAAAACTGCTCGGAAGAACTGGCTGAATACTTCATCCGTACAGCAGAAAGACTTGCAAAGCAAGGGCTCGTTGACATAAGGGAAAGCATCGGCAAAGAGGGGAAAAAATCTCTTCGCGTAAGTCTTTCTCCAAATAAGCTCTTTGTTTCAGATGATATTCTGTCAGAATTCATCGTTTTGGCATAGCGTTTGCATATAAAGAAAACGTGCAGACAAGCACATAAACATAAAAAAGAACAAATAAAAAAATACTACTATGAACATTAAACCATTAGCAGACCGCGTGCTCATTCTCCCAGCACCGGCAGAACAGAAAGTTGGCGGTATCATCATTCCTGATACTGCAAAGGAAAAGCCTCTCCACGGCAAGGTTGTCGCTGCTGGCAACGGCACTAAGGACGAAGAGATGATTCTCAAGGAAGGCGACGAAGTGCTCTACGGCAAGTATGCTGGCACTGAGCTCGAGTTCGAAGGAACCAAGTACATGATCATGCGTCAGTCAGACGTGCTCGCTGTTTTGGGGTAAGACCCCCTAGCCCCCCAAGGGGGACTTTTAATAGTGACATTCGCAGAAAACTTTATTTACCAATAAATATGACTCACCCCCAAGTCAATTAAAAACTCCCCCTCGTGGGGGGATGGGGGTTGACTATGGCAAAAGATATCAAATTCAATATGGACGCCCGCGACTTGCTTAAGAGCGGCGTTGATCAGCTTGCAAATGCTGTAAAGGTTACTCTCGGTCCTAAGGGCCGCAACGTAATCATCGAGAAGAAGTTCGGTGCACCTCAGATCACTAAGGATGGTGTTTCTGTTGCAAAGGAAATCGAAGTCGAGAACAAGTTTGAGAACACT
>JAZLKJ010000170.1:0-12209 GCA_045597565.1 Prevotella sp.
CCCTCTGGCTCAAGGAAGAGCGGATGTTTCTCGCGGTCAGGGAAAGTTACGAGCTTGGTTTCCACCGATGGACAGTAGCGCGGACCGATACTCTTTATCTGTCCGTTGTATAGAGGTGAATCGTCAAGTCCCTCAAGAAGAGCTTTGTGGCACTCAGGGTTAGTGTTGAATGTCCAGCAAGGAAGCTGCTTCAGTTTGCGCTGTTCAGTCTCAAAATATGAGAAGCGATGCCAGTCTGCCTCGCCTTCCTGAATCTCTGTCTGTGAGAAATCTACTGACTTGCGGTCTATGCGCACTGGAGTGCCGGTTTTCATGCGCTGCGAAGTGATGCCCAAAGCGTTGAGCGACTCCGTAAGACCGTACGAGGCAGACTCTGCGCAGCGACCGCCCGGCACCTGTTTGCGACCTATATGCATAAGTCCGTTGAGGAATGTTCCGGCTGTAACGACTACCGCCTTGGCGTAGATTCCCACGCCCCAGATGGTGGTGACTAACAGCCCCCCGGCTGGGATGGGGCTAATACTCTCCGCCTGATCCTGCCAGATGTCGAGGTTTGGAGTGCTGTCGAGGAGCTGGCGCCATTTCCAGATGAACTTGCCACGGTCGCACTGGGCGCGCGGGCTCCACATGGCTGGTCCCTTTGAGCGGTTGAGCATGCGGAACTGTATGGCAGTGGCATCGGTAACTAATCCCATGCCGCCGCCGAGAGCATCCACCTCACGCACAATCTGTCCCTTTGCAATACCGCCCACGGCAGGATTGCATGACATCTGCGCTATCTTGTTCATGTCCATTGTCAGCAGGCAGGTCTTTGCGCCCATGTTTGCCGAAGCCATTGCAGCCTCGCAGCCTGCATGACCTGCGCCGATGACAATTACGTCGTAATATAGTTTCATTCTGATAATTTCATATATTAGAATCCCTTTTCGTGGGGGATGCTCTATTTGGGTGGGGGCTATCTGCTCCTTCCTGCCATTTGGGCTATCTGGTTGTGCAGTGACTTCATCTCCTTATAGTGTTTCATTGCTTCCATCTGTTCTTCCGGGCTTGCCGTCTCAAGACGTTTCTTTGCCTCTTCGAGCTGCTCTACAATCATCTGAAGGCGAAGGTCCACGAACAGATGGTTTATGCTTTGAAATATCTGCTGAGATTTCTTCTCTGGCTCCATCTCCTCAGGGGCAATATTCTCGTTGACCATGATGAAGCGGACTGCAGTTTGGTTTACGTTAAGATTCTCGTGGCGCATGAAATATTGTTCTGCCACGAAATCAGGATTGTCTGATTGTTCTGCGGCCTCTTGGGCTATCTGATTGTATATAGGAATTGAGAATGCTAGCTCGTCGTCGGCGAAGTTCAGCTGTACGAGCTTTGCCAAAGAGACACTTGGCTCTGTAGGCATCATTATCTCGCCATGACGGATTATGAGCTGCATAATCATGGATTCAACCTCTTGGAGCTTTGTTTGTTTGCTTGGGACTGGAACTTCGTTGCTGCCAGCCTGCGTGTTGACTCCCGTAGAAGTGACTGGAGTTCCCATCATCTCTGCACGGTCTTGCTCCATCTGTTTAAGTTCCTTTTCGCGTTCTTCCTGCTTACGACGCTCTTCTATTGCATCGTGGATGAATTTGTTCACGCGACGGATGATGACGTCCTCGCTGACACCAAGTTTAGTGACGCAGAGCGTAACATACATGGAGCGCTTTATCTGATCTTTTATCAAGGATACGCTATGAAGAACATTGTCTATAGCCTCTGCACGCTTTATAGGGTCGGTAACGCCATCGAGCATGATGGAACACTTGAAGTCGATGAAGTCCGTCTGGTTCTTCTCTACATAGTCGCGGAACTCTTCTGCCGAATGCTTTCTGGCAAAGCTGTCAGGGTCGTCGCCATCAGGCAATATAAGCACCTTAATGTTCATACCATGAGAGAGCAGCATGTCAGTTCCTCGCATGGCAGCATGTATGCCAGCAGCGTCGCCATCGTAAAGAAGAGTGATGTTCGGAGTGAGGCGATGGAGTATGCTTACTTGCTTCATGGAGAGAGCAGTACCAGAGTTTGCTACCACATTCTCAATGCCGCACTGGTGCATTGAGATGACATCTGTGTAGCCTTCCACCATATATACGCGATTCTCCTTGGCAATAGCCTTCTTTGCCTGAAAGAGTCCGTAGAGTTCAGAGTCTTTCTTGTACAGTTCAGTCTCAGGGGAGTTTACGTATTTCTGCGCCACCCCCTTTGTACGCGAGTCGAGCAGACGACCACCGAAACCGATAATCTTTCCGCTTTGTCCGAACCATGGGAAGATGACACGACCAGCGAAACGGTCTATGTATTCTCCGCGATCGTTCTTGTAGCAAGTGCCTGTTTTCTCTATGTATTCAGCCTTATATCCCTGTGCTACAGCCTTTTGTGCCAGAGCCTTGCGGTCGGCAGGGGCGTAGCCGAGCTTGAACTTCTGGATGATGTCATCGCGGAAGCCACGGCTACGGAAGTATGGAATGCCGATGGAGGCACCGTCAACGCTGTTGTGGAGCTGGTCGGCAAAGTAGTTTGCCACCCATTCGTTTACGATGAACAGGCTTTCGCGTTCTGTTTGTGCCTGTTTCTCCTCTGGCGTCAGTTCCCTTTCCTCAACCTCTATATTATATTTGCGCGCAAGATACTTCAGTGCCTCAGGGTAGGAAAGTTGTTCATGCTCCATGATGAAACCGACAGCATTGCCACCCTTTCCACAGGAGAAACACTTACAGTAGCCTCTAGCGCGAGATACGAAGAACGATGGCGTGCGGTCGTTATGGAACGGACACAAGCCCTTGTAGTTCACACCCGCTTTCTTCAACGACACGAAATCGGACACCACATCAACGATGTCCGCTGCGTTCATTATTCGTTCTATAGTTAGCCTGTCTATCATGAGGAATGAGGTATAGTTTTAAAATTCCTTTATAGCCTTTAAGAATACATTGTCATACTTGAAGTTGTTAGCAACACCCTCTGTATAGCCGTGGCTACCAATGAGTATGTAGTATTCTATCAGCGAACGAATTTGCTGCTTGTTGAAGTCGAGGTCGTGGTCGATGTTGTGCTTGAGTTTTTTCTCAAGTGCCTCAAATTCAGCCTTGTTGTCCTCGTAATAGCCTTCAATCTCTGCCACTTCCTTCAGGCTCTTAAGATATTTTTCTGTAAATGGGTCGTACTTGAAATCAGCAGCTATGACACGCTTCTTGAATTCTGCGTAATCTGTATCTGACAATGAGAAGTCGGCGGTTTCTGCAATCTGCTTGTGAGAGTTGAGATAGTCGCAGACAAAGTTGTGCAGAAGTTCTGTTGAGTCTGCTGAGTTGAGGTAATAGAGTATGCGTGGCATAGTGTCAGCCTTGAGTTCAAGGTCAGGGATGATGCCGCTTCCGTCTGTAACCTCCTTGCCACTGCGGGTGTAGAATGTGTGCTTGAGACTGTCTGCCACATGCTCTTCCTTACCGCGCTTGTAGTTGCGAGCCTGTATGCAGCGGCCGCTTGGCAGGTAGTATTTGCTCACAGTGACCTTCATTTCCGCATCGTTGGATAGTGGGACGGTCTGCTGCACGATTCCCTTGCCGTATGTCTTCACGCCGGCTATCTTTGCGCGGTCAAGATCCTGAAGACATCCTGCCATGATTTCAGAAGCAGAAGCACTTTCCTCGTCAACGAGCACCATGAGTGGGAGTTTCAGGTCTAGCGGATCTTTTGTCGCCTTATACTGACGGTCTGCCTGAGGATTCTTGCCTCGTGTCTGCACTACGAGCTCATTTCGCTGAATGAACATGTTTACTATGTCAACACATTCCTGCACGCTGCCACCTGTATTGCCACGGAGGTCAACAACGAGCTTCTCCATGCCCTTTCGCTGGAGGTTGAGGAAAGCCTCGCGAAAATGGTCGTAGCACCCCTGAGTGAACTCAGTGAGTCTGATAACGCCGATTTTCTTTCCTTCATCGTTATAAATGAAAGAGCAGGCTATCTCTGGAGCCTTGATGGTCTGGCGAGTGATAATCTTGGTTACGACCTTGCCGGTAGAGCGTTTCTGGATCTTTATCTTTGCTTTTGTACCGGCTTCTCCGCGCAGGTGGCTGCTTACATACGATGTGCTTTTGCCAACCATTGTGGTGTCGTCGATAGCAAGGATGATGTCGCCCATCTCAAAGCCTGCCTCCTCTGCAGGAGTGCCGGCAAAAGGGTAGTGGATAACAACATGGTCCTTGTCCTGGCAGAGTTTGATGATGGCACCAATACCGGCATATTTGCCTGTAAGCATCTGATTGAACTTCTCCTTATCTTTTGCGGAATAGAACTCAGTGTAAGGATCCATCATCTCCATCATGCCGTTGGCTGCGTTGGAGATCATTTCTTCAGGATTGAGCGTATCAACATACATGGTGTGGAGCTTTCGGCACACCTCATTAAACAAACTAACCTGCTCGCCCATCCTATAGTAATCTTGGGCGTTTGCAGCCAATGATGATAAGCTCATCATCAGCGTTAATGCTATGTATCTTATATTTTTCATTTTCTTGGTTTATGCCCTTAGACTGCAAAGGTAAACTTTTTTGCCGTATTACTTTTAAATCTTTTTGTGTTATTTTGATAAATATTAAGAATGACGCTATAAGATGAAAATAAATAATAAATCATGGACTTTATCTCATAAAATGTTATTACCTTTGCACCCGCATTCAAGCAAAACGGTCTTCTGATATGCTTTAAACAATGCTTCAGTAGCTCAGTTGGTTAGAGCACATGACTGTTAATCATGGGGTCGTTGGTTCAAGCCCATCCTGGAGCGCAAAGGAATTGGAAACGGTTTTCTTGAAATGCAAACTTGCTTCAGTAGCTCAGTTGGTTAGAGCACATGACTGTTAATCATGGGGTCGTTGGTTCAAGCCCATCCTGGAGCGCAAAAAGAGTTGACTTTCGGTCAACTCTTTTTTTGTTTTTGTGAGATATACTCATCTTTTAAGGTGAGCAATTTCTCTATTTTATAAGTTTTGCCTCTACGCTATGCACCATCGTAGTGCTTTCTCCGCATGATCCTGTGTGCTGCAATCCAAAGCCGCCGAACGGATTTGTAGCGACGGTAGAGCGAAGGTGAACCGACTTTGGAAGCTTCGTGTCAGGCTGTTGGGTGGTTGTTGTAACGTCGGCATTAAGTGAAACCTTATTTTGCGTTTCTTGTTTTGCATTCAATGTTATAGTGCATCCCGTGCGGTAGCAGGTTGAAGAAATGGTTTCGGATATTGGCGTCACCTTGCCGTTGTCATATTTAATTAATGTGAAGTCAACAGCATTTCCGTATTTTACAGTGCGTTCTATGCGAAGTGCATAGCCAGTGAGAGTCTTTGTGTCAAACTTAATATACACATCCATGTACTGGTCAGTCGCACTGCCGAAACCTTGTCCACCGGTCTTCGTCGGGTCAACCTGCCATGTTACGGTCATATCCTTGTATGTGCCTGGGCTCGGGGTGTATAGTAGGCGGGCACCTTTCTGGTCCTGCAACAAACCATAGCCGATAGCACCGTTGAAACCTTTGCCGTATGTCCAGTAGTCGCGAGTCATATCTACATCCCACTGCTGCTTGTATGTGTCGGCAGGTTTATAGCCGTCAAGTGTCCAGAAGCCAGATATTATCTCCGGCTGATTGGCTGTAGGGAAATTGTCGAAAGTAGTTGCGACGGTCATGTAGCCCTTGTTTTTAGCCACTTTTATCTTCTTGGAATAGCAAATAACCTCTTCGCCAGCCTCGCTGCGAATGTGTTTCGGCTTGATGGCAGCTTTCAGGTAATAGCCGTTGTCGCCTTCAGACAGATTGTATATATGCAGAGGCTCGTTCATGCGCGAAACGGCTATAGGGATATCCTTTGTGCCTTTCGTGTCTATGCAGCGGTACCATGTTATGAGCGACTGGTCGCTACGACCTTGAAGGTCAAGGGTGTAGCTGACGGTGGCAATGCCGTTGTGAGTCGATATTGATGGCTTTTTCGTGAATGCAGGAGAAGGCATTACGGAAGGTTCAACTGTAACTTCCGTTGCACCCACGAGACCTGATTCCGTGTAAGCTTCCACGTAGAATGTACGGACGGTGTCGGTTTGGTTGGTAGGAGCGATGGTTGTTCCTTCAATCTTTGCATATTGCTCAAAGCCCGGCTGTATGCGCCATTTTATTTTCTCGAATCCTGCGTTCTGTCCGCAGTGGCGGAAGAGCTTTGCGGTTAGGCGGCAGTTGTCTTTTCCTGTCTGAATCTTTGTTGAGTGGGGGAGAACCTGAATGCCTGTGGCAAGAGTGGCTGTGTCGGAGAGTAGGTTCTCTATGTTAAAGCGTTCGCGGACAGCCTGTTCTGAAAGTGTTACCGTGCAGAAAGGCTTTGAGATGTAGTTGCCGAATGATTCGTAATCACCTACGTTGAGCGGCTTGCCGTTGTAGGTGTTGTTATATTGGTAAGCGCGGAGCCATGTCGGAGGCTGTGGCGACCATGAGGCAAGACCAACTGTAGCTTCCTGGCTTGCTGGATGATGATAACGGCAGTTTATCGCAGTAACAGGGTTTGCCTGATGCGATTTGCAGAAGAATTGTATGCTGTTGTGCTTTACGTTGAAGTCACAATCTATGAATACTGCGCCGTAAGTGTCTGAGTTCCAGAATGGTCGCTGACCGTAGAAGTCAAAGTCGCAGTGCAGATAGACTCCCGTAGAGCAGAGAGCATCGTCGGTCATTTCCATGTGGCAGTCTTTGAAGAGAACGCGGCGAGCCCCTCCGAGCGGTGTCATGTTAAGGCGTGAGATAAAACGGACATTCTCTGCATAGATATAGTCGCCGTGGCAGTTTGCAACGTGAGCCTGCGTGATGGTATTGCTGCGCTTCTTCATGCTTAGCTCCGGACGTAACGGATAGTCCAGATCCACATTGCAGAAATTTCCCATTGTGAGATTCTTCACGACGAGATTATTGCCAGTGAAGTCCAGCATAGTGTAGTTGCCGATGGCTCCCTGGGTCTGTCCGCGACGAGATGCTAGCACCACGTCCTGCGGCTTTTCTCCTGCGCCGATGAGCTGCAGATGTTCACATTTAATATATAGTCCAATGGGCGCTCTGCCGTTCTTTCCCGTCATGACGGTCGTGTCGTTAGGATTATCTATCCAATACACCCATGGCTTGATGGTAACCACCATCGGCTCGTCGGCTGTACCGTCAATGAAATGCTTGGAAGCTTCGGTGAAATCGTTGAAGATAAACGGCGATTTCGCAGCTTCTGTATCAGAAAGACTGCCATCGATAATGATGTTGTGGCAGTCAAGAGTTTCTTTTTGGGAGAATGCCGCTAGGACATTCAAGAAAAGCAGTAGTATAAGGGTTAATTTTTTCATCTCAGTATAATAACGCAGAAATCCATGTTTTCTTGTGCGATATAACGATAATTAAGCAAAAAATCCTTAATAGCGAATGCCTTTCTGTGAATATAACTTAAAAACAACTGTGGGTATTATGAAAGAAATCAAAGTTTCATTAACTTTGCAACAGCAAAAGGCACCTGCGTAACCTACATCATAACCAATGAAACCGTTTCTCTTCACACTTGTTCTGATATCCTTTGCTCTGTGCATTTCCGTTCGTGCGCAGCGCCAGATCATTGTGATGAGTTATGAGTCTCAGTTGCCGGTTCGTGATGTCTATATCCGAATAGATACATGCAAAACGCCCATTGTCACTAATTATCAAGGCATAGCAGTTATTCCCGACTCCTTTGACATTGCCACTTTCAGCAACAAGAATCACCTGCAATTAAAACTCCGTTCGGAAAATATTCCTGACAGCGTATGGCTTATTCCAAAGGAACACACGCTTGATGAGGTCGTTGTTTGGGGACAGCGAAACGCCCTCTCCAAGCAATTCGCCCTGCCAAAGACCACCGACCCATTGCTGAAACAGAAAGGTCCTTCCGGCACAGACATCCTCCAAACGCTCTACGACCTTTTCCATTATAGGCGGAAAAAGCAAAGAGAGAAAGCAAAAGAGATATTGGAGAATTATTAGTACGGCACAAAACGTGATGTCATAGAATAGAGAAAATATACATATGTGGCACTATTTGCCATGTTGTACGCAAAAAAAATGTCGGATAGTTTGCTTGTTTTAATAAAAATGCATACCTTTGCAGTCAGATTTCATATTTTATGTTTCATATTTTATGTTTTAATTGCAATGGTTAATCCTTTCTTCACTTTAGGTTACGGTGGTCCAGAGTATTTCTGCGATCGTGAGGCAGAGACTGCAAAACTCGTAGAGGCGCATACAAACGGTAGGAATGTTGCTCTCATCAGTCCACGCCGTCTAGGTAAAACAGGACTTATACATCATACTTTTCATCGCCTCACAAGTGAGGATGAGAGTCGCCGCTGTTTCTACATTGACATCTACAATACACAGAATCAGCGTGACTTTGTATTAGCTTTAGCAAAGGAGATTCTTGGCAAAATGGATAGTTTCGGAGAGAAATTGATGACGCAACTAACTACTTTCTTCAAAAGTTGCCGACCAGTGTTCAGCATGGATCCTTATTCTGGAGTTCCTACTGTATCTCTTGACATTCAGCCACAGCATAGCGAGTCCTCGTTCAAGGAAATCCTGGAATACATGAAAAGCAGTGGTCATGAATGTTTCGTAGCAATAGATGAGTTCCAGCAGATTTTGGAATATCCGGAAAAAGGGACTGAAGCCTTGATTCGTTCTGTCGTCCAGTTTGCTCCCAATGTGCACTTCGTGTTTGCAGGCAGCAAGCAGCATCTTATGGCAAACATCTTTAGTTCACCACGACGACCGTTCTATCAAAGCACTACTCGCATGTCCATTTCTCCTTTGAATGAGGACGTGTACTATGAGTTTGCAGCAAGACTGATGCGCCAGTCAGGTAAGGAATTGCCGGAGGAGATATTCCATAATGTATATACATTTGCCCATGGCTTCACATATTACATTCAAGACATCATGAACCGTTTGTATTCAAAGAATATCGAAAGCATCAGCATGGAAACCCTTATGCACGTTTATTCAGAGATAAAAGCAGAAGGCGAGACGGTGTATAAAGACTATTGTGACCTACTTGCTAAAGGACAATTGCGCCTTCTGCTTGCATTGGCTGCAGAAGACACCGTTGCACAACCATACGAAACAAACTTCATGCATAGGCATCACCTAACAGCGGTCAGCAGTGTTAGGCTTGCTCTCAATGCCCTTGTGAAGAACGGCGTAGTTGAGAAATCGTCAAAAGGCTTTAGCATTTATGACCGTTATTTGTCATTATGGCTAAAATAAAGTTCTCATAAAAATATGTACACATGTCGCAAATATATCACATGCATGTCGCAAATATATCACAAGCATGTCGCAAATATATCACAAACATGTCGCAAATATATCTCAAACGTGTCAAAAAATGCATTTTTTGGAGCGTAATCCTATGCCTTTTGTGTCGTTTCCCTTTGCCTCTTAGTTGATTTGCTATAGGATGTGGGTAACTATTTGAGTATTAGAGGAGTTCTAGAATGCGTAACCAAAAGAGACGTATGGCCAAAAGATTTCAAAGTCGAAATCTTTTTCGTTTATGTTGAATATCGGACTGATACCACATCTGAACTGGAAGCCGTTCTTTGAAACACGCCTATAACCGATGTTGCCGTAGAAGAAATAGCCGAATTCTGTCTTCGAGGTACGCTCCGCACGGATATTGGTTTGCTCGTAGATGCCGTTGCCTATATTTGTATAATCGCACTCGAGATCGCCGTCTCGCGACTCATGAGACAAGCCTAAGCTGATGCCAGCTCCTAACTCCAGTTTGCCTTTGCCCTCACCCTGAAGAAAGTTTATCCCAAGTGGCATCATTACCGCATATTGACGATCTGTGCCGCCCATCCAACCTACGGTAGAAAGGTAACTATAGCCAACACCAGCTCTATAACCCCACTTAGAGTCCGGCTTAAAGCGGGCGTCGTATGTTGCCCCAATCAATACTGAAGGGCCGAGAAGTTCAAGGGAAACCGACTTGTCGCGAATGCGATCTTCTTCCTGTGCATTTACTGAACCTATAGCCAACAGGCTAATAAACAATGTGATAAATAATCTTTTCATAATCCTTTTCTTTTAAAATCCCCACTTTACGCCGATAGAAACAGGGCGCATCTCTGTGCCTGTAGCGTGTGCCGTTAAAGTAAGAGTATCAAAGTAGAAGCGTTGTGTCGTCAAACTTGTAAGCGATGTTCTGACATAAATGCCCAAGCCTTTCCAGAGGTCTATTGCGCCGTAAAGATCTATTGAAACTGGTTCGAGTATATCAAGCTTAGACGCCTCTTCAACAGTCTTGTCGTTCAAGTCGTATTTCGTCAATAATGATGAATAGTTGTTGAAGTTGAGTATTGGACCTAATTGGAACTTGCGGCTTTCGGTCTTTCCTTTTTTGTTCTTTACTTGCATGTAAGTGTGTTCCCAAAGGAGTGGCACCGAAATGGCGAACACTTTGAAACGCGAGTAGCTCGGCTTACTGCCTTCAGGGTAATCTTTGGCAATAAACGTTTCAACATCGGTAGGGCAGAAGAGTTTGTTGTCGGTGCGGCGGAAGTTTCGCCAAGAGAAACCAAGCGCCAGGCTTACAGCATCGCGGCGATGAGGAAATGCAGCCGTGAACTTCAACGCGTTAAGCCATGAAATCTCTGCTGATTGAAATGAGTTTATATTACCATCAAGACCTCCATCCAGATTCTTTATAAAACCGAGTTCAAGTCCCAAGTTGCAGGAGATGAAGTATGCCGGTTGCGTCGGATCGTCTGAACATTTGTCGTAAATACGAAATTCGTTGCTGGATGTGGAGTATTGCACATTCTGCTTTTCTGCGTCTTTTGAAGGCTCGTTGAGCAGGAACTCTGCGTCTTTGTCGTTCTTCGCACCCTTTATTGCCACGCTGACCTGCTTGCCGTTGTCGGATATTACCACAGAATCGATGTCGTTGAAGGTCATTGTGGTGTCTTTCTTTTCGTTTTGCGCGAAAACTATAGTTGCCATGAAGGCAAGGATTATTGTAGATAAGATATGTTGTTTCATAATGTAAGTTTCTGATGATTAGGAGTTTGCCGATGGTTAGAAGTACATGCTTATGCCCATGGCAATCTCGCTGGTTTTAGGTCCTTTGCCGTTCTTGAACATGTTGTCGGGCATACACATTATATAATACTCGAAGTTGCGTGTACCTACGAAGAATTTCCAATCCACGGTAAATGGCTTGTAGTTCAGATTGTGGAGAGTTTCGGTAATTTCCTTGCCATCTAACTTGTATCTATTTACTAAATTCATGCTGAAGTTCCAGTTTACTATAGCTCCCGCGCCGATGAACCAACGACGACCGATAGGCTGATAGATGTCTTGGCAGAATTGCAGTGACATTGTTTGCATTGTACAGCGGCTATTGTACATGCCTTCTACAGATTCAACACTGCTTAGTAATGCATCATTAATGACGCCATTCTCGTCTTTTCCGTAGTACCGGTCTCTCTTGCTAAACCATAACTTGGATGAAAGACCAATACCAGAACGCAGCTGAGGACCGAACTTTATTGGAGCATAGTTGAAGCAAATGATGTTATGAATACCAGCTTCCATTCCAAAGCCAAAACCTTCGGGTTTTAGGATTCCTACATGCAAGCCGCCGAACGACAAGCGTGTCTTCGGTGTGTTACCGAGGTCTTTGTAGAGTTTCTTCTCCTCTTTTTTGAAGAAGTCAAGGTCAAAGTCGGCTGTGTCAACCTGCGCTTCCTGTGAAGCCTTGTAGGAATAACGGAAACTTTCGTCTCCTTCCTTGCCGAATACATTCAACTGAATATCACCGTTTTCTGTGCGTTTCACGTCAACTTTCTTCGCATTGCGAATGACGAGAGAGTCGCTGCTCTGCGCCGTAGCGTTCAGCGATGTTACGAAAAGTAATAGTATAAATATTTTTGTTTTCATTATTTTAGTGTCATTAGTCATTACTCATTAGTCAGTCTCTCCCCCTTAGGGGGGAGTTGGAGGGGGCTACTTCTTCAACATTTTCCTTACCTGCTGCATGTTAGCATAGCCGTCCATATAGATTACCACCACTTCCTTGCCGCCTTTGAGCATCTTGTTCAGATAGAAGATGTAGCGGAAA
>JAZLKJ010000171.1:0-2860 GCA_045597565.1 Prevotella sp.
CAGGAACTTGAGATACGCAAGCATGAGCTTCAGGAGCAACTTCACTTCTGTTCTCTTGAGAAAATCTTCATTGAAGAGCGCATCTATAAGGACAAGGAATTCGAGGAAGCACGCAGTAATGACGAAGCATGCGAGCATATCGACCTCCGACTCACTCCTTGGTATCCGAAGATGATACGCGAAGTTACCAAGGAAGACATCCTCCGTCTCCTTGAGATAAAGATGCAGCGCATTCTCCGCTTCAACTCCGACAAGGCAGAAGAGCAGATTGTCAAGCTACAGAAAGAAATAAAGGAGATAAACAAGAAGCTGAAGAACATGGTGGGCGTTACCATTGATTGGTTCACTCATCTCAAGGAAAAGTACGGAGCACAGCATCCGCGTCTCACCGAAATCCGCAACTTCGACACTATCGAGGCTTCAAAGGTTGTAGAAGCTAACCAGAAGCTCTACATAAACGAGAAGGAAGGCTTCATCGGAACAGGCCTGAAGAAGGACGACTTCGTATGCAACTGCTCTGACATTGACGACATCATCATCTTCTACAAGAGTGGAAAGATGAAGGTGGTACGCGTAGCTGACAAGATCTTCGTTGGTCAGAACATCATCCATGTTCAAGTGTTCAAGAAGAATGACACGCGAACAACATACAACATGGTATATCGTGACGGTCGCGCAGGCAACTACTATATCAAGCGATTCAACGTAACGGGCGTTACACGCGACAGAGAGTATGACCTCACACAAGGCAAGCCTGGCACATACGTCAAATACTTTACTGCCAATCCTAACGGTGAGGCAGAGATTATCAAGATTACCCACGATTTCTCCTCAAAGATTAAGAAGATTATCTTCGAAAAAGATTTTTCTGAGGTTGCCATAAAGGGCAAGACTGCGATGGGTAATATTCTCTCAAAGAACTCCATCAACCGTATCACGATGAAGTCTGCCGGACATTCTACTCTAGGCGGTCGCAAGGTGTGGTACGACAAGGATGTCAACCGCCTAAATTACGACTCTCACGGCGAGCTCCTCGGAGAGTTCCACGATCAGGATTCCATTCTCGTTATATTGAAGAACGGCGAATTCTACATCTCAAACTTCGATGTAAACAACCATTACGAGGACAACATACTTGTAATAGAAAAGTATGTCAAGGATAAGATCTGGACAGCCATCGTCATAGATGCAGACCAGGACAACCGCCACTATCTCAAGCGTTGCGCTCTCGATGCATCAAAGCGCCATCAGAGCCTTATCGGTGACAATCCTGACAGCAAGCTCGTCCTCGTAACAGACGAGCCATATCCGCTCTTTCAGGTCACTTACCTCGGTCCGAATAATTACGAAGGCACTCTTGAGGTTGATGCCGAGGAATTTATCGGCGTAAAGAGTAGCAAGGCTAAGGGCAAGCGCATCACTAACTCTGATGTCGCTAAGGTTGAGCAGCTGGAATCAAAACGCAAGCCTGAACCAGCCGTCGAAACGCAAGAAGACGAAGCTTCTGAATCGGAAACATCAAAATCTGAGGCAAAGAACCTTGACCCAGACGCCGACAAAAGCGAACAACAAATCATCGACGAGATGACTGGACAGACAAATCTATTCAACGAACTATTTGAAAAGCAATAAAAAAATGAAAAAGAAATCTGCATTCAGCCGTTGGCTCTGCATTCTGTATTCTGCATTATGCATTCAGCATTATGCATTATGTCAGACCTTCATAAAACCAACTGACAAGAACATACAGTATATTGGTCGCATCAGTTTTGCAAATCCTGACGCACCAGCCTGGAACTACACAGGCACAACGATTCGCGTTGAGTTCACAGGCACATCACTCAAGATGAAGTGCAAACCAGAGAGCGGCTATTTCATGGCTACCGTCAATAACGACAAAGCTTTCAAGGTAGCCTTTGCCGACAAGAACGACAGCATTGCCACTATCGCGTCTGACCTTGTCTATGGCACTCACTCCGCAGAGATTATGTACTGCATAGAAGGTCATGACAATAATCCTGAGTTCTATGGTTTCATTCTTGACGAGGGCGAGCAGACCGTTACCCCAACCTTATTATCCGACCGCAAGATCGAGTTCATCGGCAATTCCATCACCTGCGGCTATGGCGTGGAAGACCCAGACCCGAACCATCACTTTGACTATGCAGCAGAGAACCATTACCTCAGCTATGCTGCAATAACAGCTCGCCGACTCGATGCTCAGCACTTCTCCGTATCTCGCAGCGGCATCGGCATCTACCGCCATTACGGTTCGTCGGCAGAAGGCAGCGAAGTATGCATGCCAAAGCAGTACGCTTACACACGCTTATATAATAAATCGGAAAAGTGGGACTTCTCTCGCTTTCAGCCAGATGTTGTATGCATAAATCTCGGAACAAACGACACATCACCGGATCTTGAATCTGCTGTTTCTAACTCGCAAAACCATGATCCAAATGCAGCAAAACCAATGGGCTGCAAACCAGAAAAGCTTAAACCTGCTTACCGCGACTTCCTTAAGACTGTTCGTGGTCATTATCCTAACGCAAAGATAGTCCTTCTTTGCGGTTCCATGCTCCAGGGTGAAGGTCTGAAACTCATCAGCGACACAATGGACGAAGTCGTAGCCGAAGCAAACAAAGCTGGCGACGAAGAAGTCTATCGTTTCAACTTCACACCTCAAGATGGCTCTCGCGGCTACGGTGCCGACTGGCATCCAAGCATTGCCCAGCAGCAGTTCATGGCAGACGAACTCACTCCTTACCTTCAGGAACTGATGGGATGGTAGGAGATTTGTAGCAACAACCTATCTGACCAAGTGATATACACCGCCTGGCAAAGCCTTTACTAATCCCTCCAT
>JAZLKJ010000172.1:0-3477 GCA_045597565.1 Prevotella sp.
TCGAACCGTTTAAAGAGTAGCCAATAATTCTGACACTATTACCTATCGATTTCTGGCTA
This sequence comes from Prevotella sp., assembly GCA_045597565.1. Taxonomy (GTDB): domain Bacteria; phylum Bacteroidota; class Bacteroidia; order Bacteroidales; family Bacteroidaceae; genus Prevotella. The sequence goes on from JAZLKJ010000172.1 coordinate 60, forward strand.
ACCTCCATGTCACAGAGAATATTGTTGTTTATGCTTATGTTGTCTGTTCCTGCAATTGTGAGATCAAATGCCGATACAGGAACGTTAGAATTAATCTTTAGCTCTCCGTTCTGTATATAAACAGTTGCGTCATAAGGTTCTTCTATATATGATGCAACTCTATTTGCTTTTGCCATACCACTATATTCGGTATTCTCAGTTGAACCGAGCAAAAGATTAACTTGGCATATGACATCCTGCACATTCACTTGTTCATCTAACCATAGATTTGAAGCTGTAAAGTTATACGGACGATCTAGATACTTCTCCATGATATAATTAATCATGGTTTGTAGATCTAGGACGTTAACCTTTCCATCGAAGTTTGCGTCTCCTTGATTGAATAAAAGTGATATTCTGAAAGAACAGCCATCTGTTGCATCGTTTCCTATCATATTGAGAACATTCAGAGTGTCACCGCTCTCGCCATAATATGCGTTTTGAGCAGAAACGTATGGAATAGAAATCTGATTGTCTGAGATTTGTAACTGCATTGCCCATTCTTCAGTGTCGTATTTATGGAATGTTGCCAAATCAGCCTTTGTACACAACAGATTAATAGAATTTTTATAAGTTCGATTACCATGGTCGTAAAGCAAGATGTTAGGAATCATAGCAGAGAAAGATGCAGCGGACAAATCGGCCAGATGCAAAGGTATGACATGGGTGATGGACTGCTTGCCTAAAGCAAGTGTCGTGACCGATGAAGAAATCGCAGGGGTAACCTCTTCCAGACAATTGCCAGACGCATCAAGGCTGGTCAGAGCGGGGAGACTGTTGGCAAAGGGGGCGATATTACCAGAAAAACCGTTCCCTGAAATATCGACTTCCTTGACGTAAGCAAGCCACTCAGGATGCTCCTGAGCAATCGCGTTCACCGATGTACTGATATCACCCGACAAATTGTTGTTCGATAAGTCAATGCGCTGTAATTGTGGTAGGGACAAAAGAACATAGGGGAACGCTCCCGTGAGGTTCTGTCCAGCGAGATTAAGGCCCGTAACGTGGCCTTTCTCTATGATCAATCCTCGCAAGGATGAAACGCTCTTCATGCCTTGGGACACATCCCAAGGTTGCGACCAGCCCATCTCGACTAATTGGGGAAGGAGAGCCTGTAGGATGGCCCATTCTTCCGCATTGAATTGGTATATGGAGAAAGCACCGACTTGTGTACGTTCACGACCATAATAGAGTGTGCCATCGGCAAACTCCAAGAAGATGGCGTAGTCTCCCGCCTCGGAAGGTTGAACGGCCACCGCTTCTGCTTCGCCTTGCTTCAGATAGGTTATCGTGGCATTGCCGACCCCTTCGGACTTGCTGATACTCGCTCCGTGGCCCTGCTCATCATACGTGATGTCCTCGTCAGGAAGCGTTAGGATGAACAGGTCATCTCTGAGTTGTGCCTTGTCAATAAATAGCGTGGCAGTCAGCGAACCAGTATAATTGTTCTTGCCCGTCACCGTGAGGGTACCCGTACCTGGCAGCCGGTTGTTACTCCATGACAGCGAATAGTCTTTGTCGTATTCTAAATCAGCATAGTGTTCGTTGGTAAATTGCCATTCTGGCGTGAATGTATGTCCATTATATACGAAGTCCGTCTCAGCCAGCGTCACTTCACCAGATAAGGGTTGCGGCTTAATCGTAAAGGTATATGTCTTGCGTCCAATGGTATAGGGGAAGACTCCCTCCAGATAGAAATAAGCAGTACCGGCATTCACATTATTCCGGTAGCCCTTCAAGACAAAACGATCATCGCCCAAATCGCAGGTCGTTCCCGTTTGGTATAGCGAATCGCCCGTAAACACCTTGTCCTCAATACCATCCAATTCATGGAAACTTACATCAAGGTATTCGATAGGATGGAGCAGGGTTGTATTGCCCACTAAGTCACGCGTACGGAATTTGATGACATGAATGGGCTTTGCAGCGTCAAACATAGCAACAAGGCTGTCCGTAAATTCTTCACCCGAAGATAGTGTGTCGGTCAACGCTATCCATTCTTCACTGTCTTCCACCGCATAGTCAATGACACCCTCAAGCCCCGCCGGGCTTTCGTATGTGCCATTCAACGTGAGTTTATGAGGTCGGGACAAGTCGTTCCATCCTTCCGGATCATCAGGAGTAGCCTCAAAGGATGAATTGGGCTCCAGATTAACTTCGCCAACGCCTATGACGTACGAGAACACCACGGTGGCACCAGCAGGAATCGTCCTGTTCTTCCAGCACCATCCCATACCGCTATCGTAGGAACCATTCTCTCGCATATAATTGCTATCCCCTGAGTAATTGCCAACCATTTGGTATGGTTCATCATTGGTATAATAATATCCAAACCAAAAATCACTTACGGCGGTAACACCGGCAAGGCCAGATCCGAACAGTACACAAAGTTGCGCTCCATTACCATCCTTCATGGTTAATCCATACGTTTGTCCGAATGTGTCAATGCGACGGGAAATAGGAGCGCTATCGTTGTTTCCAATCATCACATCGGCATGAGTGCCTAACGAGATTACAACATCTGTTTCATTGGTGTTAGTTACGACATAGCAGATTCGTGCCAATTCTCCCTGCTGTTCAACGGATGAATACACAGAAACGCCATCGACAGTCGTGCCATTCTGGCAGTCAACTCGCACAGCACTGTTATTACCCACTTGAACGGACAATTTGTAGCCATAGTCGCCATACGTGGAAGAATAATAGTAGCCATTGTAATACCCTATCATATCAATGGCATCAGAATACTGCTTATAATACAAATGCGTCGTACCCACTTGATGATAATTATTTGGCAAAGTGGAATACCTGTTTGCCCTTAGTATGGGGGCTTTTTTCGGCTTCGTCTGTTGTGCATTGATGCTGCTTGGTGCAAGGCTCATAATAGCACATAACACCATTGGTAAGAGCAACGGCATTCTGTTGCACGTTTTTTTGAGATAATCTTTAAAATCCATAATGAGGCATATTTAGTTGTTTTTTTGTCGTCTTTTTTATCTGATAAGTATGATCGTGAAATGCATGAAAAAGATCGTTGAAGAGTTTTAGCTATTCTTTGCAAATAGTCATCCCGATAACGATAATTGAAGCAACGACGAGTGAGACCTCGTTTCGATTGATGAGGACGTTCGTTGTCTGGTTATCTTTCGTGTAGGTACGCAAGGGTGTCATGAGGATGCGACTTGCGGCTTTGTCGAATATGTTCCCTCCCCTTGCTCCCGTGAAAGTGTGTTCTGACTTAGGGTGTCCAATCTGTGGGAGTGTGACATCTAACAACATTTATCTAACCGCCTAAAGATCTGCAAAATGCGCCAGAAAAAATTAGAGAATACAACCTATCACAGCGTTACATCAAATAACACCTATCCAACGGTCTAAA
>JAZLKJ010000173.1:0-50653 GCA_045597565.1 Prevotella sp.
TCTGTCTATGTAAATCTTTCAAAGATCGCTTCTTTAAACGCCTCCCGGAAAAGCTTTCACTAACCTTTGATTCTTCATCGGAAGTGGGTGGTTTTCCGTTTTAGCGGGTGCAAAGGTAGGACTATTTCACAAACCCCGCAAACTTTTTTGAGGAAAAGTTTCAAAACTAATCGCTTATTTGACTATCATCAAAACACCTTTGCGCGCGTACATTTTATATATTTATATAATAAAGAGATATTTTTTAATGACAGATACTATTCGGCAAGATTTAGCGTTTTCTAGCTCAAAATACAGGCCAAACTCCTACTTTTCACTCCATATCTGGTCAATATCATTAATGCTAATACGACATATTATGTATTTTTATGGCATATAATTTTGAGTAATGAAATATATTAGTAATTTTGCAGAAGGAAAAATTAAAGTTTGGATTGGACTTTAACCACGGCTTAAATTAAGGTTTCACCTACTAAACCTTCGACATTATGGACATCAGACAATTACAGTATTTCGTAGGGATTGCTGAGACTGGACGATTCTCAGAGGCCTCAAAAATGTTGTTTGTTACGCAAAGTGCTGTGTCGCAACAGATAAAGTTGCTTGAAGAAGAGCTTGGCGCTCAACTATTTGTCAGACAAGCTCACAGTGTTACACTTACGGAAAGCGGAAGAGAACTATTTCCACTGGCGAAAAAAGTATTGAACGGAGTGGCAGAATGTCGCAACCGCATAACAGACTTGAAGGGTTTGATGTGTGGAACACTGAATATAGGTCTGACCTACAGTCTTGAGCCTTACATCCGCGAAACGATGCTGTCGTTCATGACGCGCTTTCCTAAGGTAAAGGTAAATGCATACTATAAAAGCCTCTCTGACCTTCTCTGCATGCTAAGAGGCCATGAGATAGACATAATGTTCTCCATGATGCCTACAAGTCCGCATGAATTCGCTGAGTCAACACCGATTATGGAGTATCGACTTGCAGCAATCATGCGCAAGAATCATCCGCTGGCTAAAAGGAAGATACTGCGATTCGCAGACTTTCTACCTCACAAACTGATACTGCCAGAGAAAGGGCTTCGCGATCGTAATGCGATAGAGAGTTTCATTCATGCAGATACCGGAGAATTGAATGTGGTATCACTGATAAATGATGTAAATGCCATCATGAACATTCTGCAAGAATCAAACTATATTAGCATCCTAACCGAGAACATCATCAAGAACAATCCTCATCTCTGCAGTGTTGAAATTGAGGAAATCAGCAAACCGATACAAATATACGCCCACACGAACAACACCACTTTGCGGAAACATAGTGCAGAAATATTCATAGAGATGCTGCTACAATCACGTTCGCTATATGCTGCGAAAAACATTATAGATACACTCTAAAATCGCAAGGCTAAAGCACGCCTTCCAGAACACTTAGCTTCACATCAAGACTAAGGCGCCAGCAAATGCTAGCGCTTTAGTTAAAATACCGCAGACTTATCAAGTTTCATCACATAACGCAACATCCCTGAGAGTCGCATTCGTCCGTCTTCTGCATAGCCTCTACACGCCATAGTCCGTGGATGTTGCAGTAAGAATAAACGGCAACAGGGGTACCAGAGAAGCGAATGCAAGCTTCAGGAGGATCATCTTCCTTCAAGTAGCGCACAATGACTTCTGTGTCTGTCTCAAGGCAAATGAAGCGAATGTTGTGTTGTGATGTCATCGGATGCGGTCCAGAGCCGATTCTAACCATCATGGAATGGTCTGATTTGCTGCATACTACCGGGAGATGCTTCTCCGAGTTACCATCAGTAGTGTTAGGTTCCAACAACTCCATCTCGTCGCCGCAGCAATAAGGGATAACACCACTGGCAATGGCAGCAATAAAAAGATTGCCACAAGCATTGCAGAAAAAGAATCTTTCTTCCATAATGTTCAAGGTTTTAAAGGGTTAAAGATTAGGTGGTAAAAAGGTTGAACAATAAGTAGTTTTCTCGCTGCAAAGGTAATGAGTTTCAATAATACATACCAGGCATTTCGCTTAATTGTTCTAATGGGACATATTAGAAGCGGGGCATCATGCCAACGAGATACGGAAGAGAAGATATGGAAAAACAAGCAAAGAGGTGCGTCGAATAAATCGACACACCTCTTTTTACACGATTATAATTCAGTTTATAGGAATTAAAGATTGTTTCTGTCTAAATAGTGAGTAGCAACAAACAGAACTACACGAACGAGATCTTGCCTGTTGCATTTACATTCTCAACGACATCTTCGTCAGCAACACCATCCACATTTTTGTTCGTAGTAGCTGTCACGGAGTTCTTGAGATCCTCCACGAGTTTCTTTGAACGCGAATATGTAGGCGCCTGCTCCACAGCAGAAATAATGTCATCATTATCCAAATCAGCTGTAGAGAAGAGATAGATAGACGGACGACGTTTATAGCGAGGCGCAGAGTCATTGCCATAATATCCACGACGACGATCTTCGCGCTGACGCTTCAGTTCTTCCTCACGAGCACGTTCGTCTGCCGTGAGATCATGGTAGCGGTCAAGCTTGTTCTGCTGCTCATAGATATTACGGAGTCCGAAACCAGTAGCAAGGATAGTCACTTTCACCTTATCGCCCAACTCTGGGTCAAAAGCGAGTCCGAACTTAGTCTCAATATCCTCATCGAACTTGTCCATAAACTGATGGACATAGTTCATCTCCTCCATCATCAGACCTTCGCCATTCTCTCCAGGTGAAGCTGTGATGCTAAGGAGAATCTTGCGGGAGTTATAGACATCATTATCATTGAGGAGAGGAGAGTTAAGGGCATCCTCTATAGCATCGCCCAGTCGTTTCTCGCCCTCGCCATATCCTGTAGAGATGATAGCCACACCGCCATCCTTTATCATTGTCTTGACATCATTGAAGTCAAGGTTGATATAGCCATGGCTTGTAGTTATTTCCGCTATACTCTTTGCAGCAACAGACAGAGTGTCGTCAGCACGCTTGAAGGCATCAGCCACTGAGAGGGAAGGATAAATCTGACGGAGACGCTCGTTGTTGATAACGAGAAGTGCATCAACATGTTTTGACATCTCATCAACGCCATCGAGTGCCTTATCTATCTTACGAGGTCCTTCAAAGACGAACGGTATCGTAACAATACCAACGGTAAGGATATCCTTCTCACGCGCCAGCTGTGCAATGACAGGAGCGGCACCAGTACCAGTACCACCACCCATTCCAGCAGTAATGAACACCATCTTTGTGCCATCGTTGAGCATGGATGAAATCTGATCAACACTTTCTTCAGCCTTCTGCTTGCCTACCTCAGGTTTATTACCTGCACCAAGTCCTTCGGCACCAAGCTGAAGATGAACAGGCACAGGGCTATCTTCAAGAGCCTTCTGGTCTGTATTGCATACCACGAAAGACACACCATTGATACCTTCGCGATACATGTGGTTTACGGCATTGCTACCACCACCACCGACACCAACAACCTTAATTATGCTTTTTGCAGACTCCTGAGCTGCAAAATCCAATGGTACAAATGTAACGTTTCCTTCTGCCATATTTACTCCTCCGATGCCATATTATTTAACCAGTTCTTAATCTTCTGGAATGTTGATATTTTAGGATTCTTCAAGCGTTCTGCACGCTTCTGCGACTCTTCTTCTGCAAGACGCTTTTTTTCCTCCTCCTGAGCAAGACGAGCTGCCTCAGCAGCAACCTCCTGGGCAGCTATGCGCTCCGCCTCCTCTGCTTCAGCACGCTTGCGCTCAATGTCCTCCTTCTCTGCTGCTGACACTACGATACCGATACCCGAACCTGAGCGACGCTGAGCCTGACCGCCCACCTCAAACAGAGAACCAGAATCGCCATTGTTCACTTCAACAGCAGCTTCGCCTTCCTGATTGAAGAGTTCTTCATTAGGATTGTACGCATCGCCAGAGCATGTCATATCACCCTTCGCTAGAATAGCAAGAACCGTATTGAGCATAGAATTGTGTACGGACAACTCGTCAAGATGTGATGTAACTGACTGCTGGACAAACTTGGCAACACGAATCTTCTGAATGCCGGTATATGCAGCAAATGCCTTCTCTATATCAGCCATATTGCTGCCACCACCTGTCAGGATAAGTCCACCAAGAAGATTATCACGATACTGCTTAGGAATCTGATTCTGAACATTCTCGATAATCTCCCTAACTCGCGACTCAACAATCTCATTGAAGAGTATGTCAGATATAGTCTTGTCATCACCGCAACTATACTGCACAGCATCGTTCGTATCAATGAACTCACTGTATGCCGTACCGTACTTCTTCTTCATTTCCTCAGCCATCTGCTCCTCAATATGCTGTGAAGCGATGTCTCTAGTGATATTCATGCCTCCGAGCGGAATAACCACAAGATGGCGAAGTATATTCTTATGATAGACGGCAACCGTTGTCGTGTCAGCACCAAGATCCACAAGGACACAACCAGAACGCTTTTCTGCATCGGAAAGGACGCTGTCTGCTAGAGCTATTGGCGAAAGGAACAGTTCTGCGATCTGTATTCCAGCCGTGTTGAAGCATTCGTTCAGGTTATTGTAGAACTGTTCTCGACAAAGGATATTCAGGAAGTGCGACTCAAGATGATGGCACTGAATACCCACAGGATCAATCTGCTGCAGAGTGTCAACCTTATATTCCTGGGTGACAGAATCAAGAATGAACTGACCAGGATAATTCATCTGGCGATTTATCTCCTGTATCTCGTCAACCATCTCTTGGGTTATCATGTCAACAACAGGCAGATCACGCACAATAACATTGCTTTCGCTATGGATAGACTGTCCTCCGACTCCCACATAAACACGATTGATACGAGTACGCAACTGTGTCTGAAGTCGGGCGACAATGCTTGAGACGCATTGTGCAGTCTTGTCCATTTTATATACGACGCCATTACGTATGAAGGACGCAGATTCCTCACGTATAATAGCGAGCACACTGATACTGCCGTCAAGATTCTTTTTTCCGGCAATACCCGTGACCTTTGACGAGCCTAACTCTATTGCTACAATGAAATCCTTGTTTGTTGCCATTGTCTATAATTGCATTAATACTTTATTCAACACCTATGGTTTATTAGATTTTTGCGTTTGCGTATTACTGGTTACAGCAGTAATTGGACCTCCAATGCCATCAGCATCAGCCGCGGCATCCTCATCTTCCCTTTTCTGTTGTTCCAGATCCGTTTCTTCCATGTTATTCTTGTCCTTCTTACAGATAATCTGGTTGTCAAACTCTAGATTGATGTAACCATACTTATTCCATCCAGCCTTTGAAAGACCGTAACGATAGAAGAGTTCAAGGCGATGCAGGCGATCCTTTACATAATCTTCAATGAGGGTCTTCTGATCCTTATAGTCATCAGCCTGAGGCAACATACCTATGTAAACGATATGTTCGCCTACACGCGGAACAAGTTCTATTCCGCCATTTGACAACACGTTTATCTGCTCTATCTGAGCATTCCAGAACTCATCGTCGGTGATAGTCTGTGCCAAAAGGGCGAGCGAACGCATGGCATATTTCTTAGAGAACTTACCAGTTGCTATGATGAGGTCACTGTTATACGAAGCATTCGGCACGATGCCTCCCTTATCGTCTAGATAATAGTCGCCACCATCATCGCCCTTTATACGTATGACCGGCAGACGCTGCGTCACCTCAATGCTGACGAGAGAATCCTTGGACTTATAGCACTGTGCAGTATTAATAAACGGACTGCTCATGAGAAGTTCCTCAATTGTTCTTGGTTCTATCTTATCCATCTGCTGAAGATAAGGCCACTTATCCTGCTTGAGCAACATCTTCTTTATCTCGTTGACATCAAGGAATCCGTTTGTATTCTTATCTGCGATGTTTACCCTAATCTCACGACAAGTCTTCTCGCTCTCATCAGGCTCATTAAGCACTGTGACAGCAAGGACGAGATACGCAAGAAGAAGCACATCAATTAAGACCAATATGTATTTACGCCAGTTCAATTCTTTCGTTTAGACTCCAAGCTGACGCTTGGAGCACAGGGGCTATTTGGGGGTTAGGTTTGCTATTCGGATTAGGTTTTGCTATTTGGGGGTTAGTTTTTAGCAGAGAGTATCTCTGTGAATTCTGCCATCTGATTGTCAAGATCGCCAGCACCGAGCACGACGACAACATCAGTCTCATTTGTGCGCAAATAGTCAGCGACCTCGTCCTTCTTGATGATAATCTTATCTACACCTTCTGCAAGATTGTCATAGATAAGTCCAGAGGAAACTCCAGGAATAGGCAATTCGCGGGCCGGATAGATTTCAGTAAGCACAACCTTGTCAAGAATACTCAGTGCATCTGCAAAATCCTTGTAGAAATCGCGCGTACGAGTATAGAGATGTGGCTGGAAGATGGCAGTAATGTGGCGGTCTTTATAGAGTTCACGAAGCGACGAAGCGCTTGCCTGAATCTCTTTAGGATGATGAGCATAGTCACTTAGAAGAACACACTTCTCGCTTCTTATTCTAAAGTCGAAGCGACGGTCAACACCGCCGTATGTCTTCATTCCTTCGCGCAGTTCATCCGCCGTACAGCCGTTAAGCTGCGCCATTGCCATTGCGGCAATACCGTTAACGATGTTGATAGGGATAGGCTGTCCTAGTTCTATTCCCCTCACATTTTCAACTGGCGAGATGAAGTCGAACGATATGTTGCCTTTCTCTATTTTGATATTTTCAGCGTGGAAGTCGCCTTCATCGCGACTATACTCATATATTTTCACACCTTCCTGAGGACGAATCTTCACCTCCAGTCCCTTATGAACAATGAGCGCACCGCCAGGCTGCACAAGTTCTGAGTAATGGGCGAAGCTCTCAAGATAGGCTTCTTTTGTTCCGTAGATATCAAGATGGTCTGGATCAGTTGATGTGATGACACTCATCCAAGGACGGAGCCAATGAAAAGAGCGATCGAACTCGTCTGCCTCTATTACGACATAATCAGACTCCTCTGACAGTATATAGTTTGTTCCGTAGTTCTTTGAAATACCACCAAGGAAAGCGTTGCAATCAACAGATGACTGGTGCATGATATGGGCACACATAGTTGAAGTAGTAGTCTTACCATGCGTTCCCGAGAAGCAGAGTCCCTTGTGTGAACGAGTAAGCATACCGAGCACCTGAGCACGTTTCTCCACATCAAAGCCATTCTCTTGGAAATATACAAGTTCTTCATGCTCCTTTGGGATAGCAGGAGTATAAACGACTAGTGTCGCCTCCTTATCCTTGCACTCAGCAGGCACAAAGTCAAGATTCTCTTCGTAATGAATCTGTATTCCTTCCTCTTCAAGCTGACGAGTAAGCGCTGACGGAGTCTTGTCATAGCCTCCGACCACTTTTCCTTGCTTCAGGAAATAACGTGCAATGGCAGACATGCCTATTCCACCAACACCGACAAAATATACCGATTTTATATCTTTCAGTTCCATATATTATCGTCCCATTTTTATTACTATATCTGCAATGATGTTTGCAGAATCCGGAAGTGCGAGTTTAAGGATATTATCACTCAAGTTCTTCAGCGTAACATCATCCTTTACAGTAGCAAGAGCAACACTAATGACTTTCTCCGCAGCCTCTGCGTCAGGAACATAAATCGCAGCTCCCTTATTGACGAGGGCCATGGCATTCTTTGTCTGATGGTCTTCAGCCACATTTGGAGAAGGAACAAGGATTACAGGCTTACCAATCAAGCAGAATTCTGATATACTACTTGCTCCAGCACGACTTATCACGAGGTCGGCAGCCTTGTAGGCTGCTGCCATATCGGAAATAAAGTCTGTATTATGAAGATTCTCAGGCCAGCGCTTCTCATCAACGGCAAGTTTCTTTGCGTCAGCTATCTGCTGAGAATAATACTTACCAGTCTGCCAGATTATCTGTACATCGCTGTTCTTTATGTCATGAAGATGCTGCATGACACTATCATTGAGAGTGCGTGCGCCAAGGCTACCACCGACAATAAGTACGGTCTTCTTGTTAGGATCGAGGTTGAAAGCCTTCATAGCCTCTTCCTTTGTTACAGTAGAGTCAATGATGTTCTGACGAACAGGATTTCCTGTAAGCAGAATCTTCTCTTCAGGGAAGAAACGCTCCATGCCCTCGTATGCCACGCATATCTTCTTTGCCTTCTTGGCTAGAAGCTTATTTGTAACGCCAGCGTATGAGTTCTGTTCCTGAATGAGGCAAGGAATACCTGCTGCCGCGCATTCGTCAAGCATAGGTCCGCTTGCATAGCCACCTACTCCGACAGCAACATCTGGCTGGAAATCCTTTACAATCTTCTTAGCCATACGCTTACTCTTCCAAAGATTCCAAAGTACCTTGAAGTTCTTCAGCAGATTCTTGCGGTCAAATCCTTGCACTGGCAGACCGATAATCTTATATCCAGCAACAGGAACACGTTGCATCTCCATACGACCGAGTGCCCCGACAAAGAGAACCTCAGTGTCAGGCTTCTGTGCCTTTACTGCGTTTGCTATTGAAATTGCGGGGAAGATGTGTCCACCTGTGCCGCCGCCACTGACTATTAATCGCATATCAATTATTCTTATTTATTAAGAACCGTTCTATATATTCTCCAACCCTGGATTTTTCTTTGCCGTATGACTAACGCTAAGAATCATTCCAAGATAAATACAGTTCAATATCGTTGATGTTCCACCTCTTGATATCAGTGGTAACGGTTGTCCTGTCACTGGTCCGAGTCCTACGGCTACCATCATATTAAACATTGCCTGTGAGGTAAGCATCAAAGCCAATCCCATTGCAAGGAAAGCCGGGAAACTATTCTCACACCGATTGGCTATTCGTGCCGTTCGGAAGAGCAAGATGATGTATAGCATACAGACGAATATCGCTCCTTCCAATCCCAATTCTTCTATGATGATGGCATAGATGAAGTCGGAATATGCTTGCGATAGGAAGTCACGCTGCACACTGTTGCCAGGACCTACGCCATAACCGTTGGACTTAACGATGGCAATATTGGCATGTCCCACCTGAGCATCTTCGTCAAGGTCAAAGTCTTCTGGAGCTACCTCACCACCTTCAGTAAACTTTAGGATACGCTTTTTCCAAGTTCCGAATCGGTGGAATACTTTACCGAAGAATGTCGGTTTTTCCTTTTCCACGACTTTTTCTGTCAGGGTAAGAGCTTCTTTTGTTTCAGGTTCATCAACCTTACCGAAAGCAAGAACTATGAAGAGGAACACGCCTACCACCGCTGCACAGATGCCGAGTAGCGGCCCCAACTGTCGCCAAGGCACTCCACCTACAATCATCATGGCAAGCACTACAAGTGCGAGAAGCAGAGCCGTAGAGAAGTTCTCCAAGAAGATGAAGAAACATATCGGAACTGCTATGCACAGTATGTACTTTATCGCTCGCTTGTCCGTTCCTCCTGGTGTCTGCATAGCAGACAATATCTGAGCAACAGCAAGCACGGTGGCACCTTTTGCCAGTTCAGAAGGTTGATACTGAATGCCAAAGATATTCAGCCAGCGGCTCGCACCGTTGGTACTTTGACCTATCAGAAGTACCAAAAACAGAGACACTACCGCAATAAAAAGTACGACAGGGGTTGCCAGTTTAAAATACTTACACTGAACATTGCTGACACCAACCATACAGGCGATGCCAACAAGGAGCAGACCAACGTGCCTAATGATAGGACCGGTGAAGTTGCCAGACTTATACGTCAATCCACTTGAAGCGCTGAACACCTCAACGATACTGATGATACACAGACAGAAGAACACTATCCATATACCAATATCTCCTTTTTTTATATGAAACCTTGACAATTCTGAACTTTTAGATTATAGGTGGATTGGATTCTATAAATTACCACCGACATTCACTATATTGTTGTAACTTATGAGTTGAGAGCAATCTCCTTGAACTGCTCGCCGCGATCCTCCATATTCTTGAAGAGGTCGAAGCTTGCGCAGCATGGCGAGAGGAGCACTGTAGAGCCGTCTTTTGCCAGTTCCTTGCATGCAGCCATTGCGTCCTTCATTGATTGTGTGTCGCGTGTTGGGATGCCGAAGCCATCGAAGCAATCGTGGAGTTTCTTGTTGTCAACACCCATATAGACGATGCCTATGCACTTCTCCTTAACGAGGTCGTAGATCTGAGAGTAGTCGTTGCCCTTATCAACACCACCGAGGATGAGAACCGTTGGCTGTGTCATGCTTTCCAGCGCATACCAGCAAGCATCCACATTTGTAGCCTTTGAGTCGTTGATGTAAGTAATGCCACCTACGGTGCAGATTTTCTCCAAGCGATGCTCCACGCCAGGGAAGTTGCCGAGACACTTGCGAAGAGTATCATCCTTCACACCTGCGATGTGGGCAGCAAGACCCGCTGCCAATGAGTTATAGACATTATGACGACCACGGAGCGAAAGGCTCTCTTGCTCCATATTGAATGGAGTTGGATATTCAAGGATGTACTCGCCATTTTCAGTATAACCGGCAAGACCGTCACGCTTGATGTCGCTGAATGGACATAGTTTTGCCTTCAGGTCGTACTTAGCAAGCTCCTTTGTTATGATAGGATCGCCATCCCAATAGATGAAGGCATCCGCCTCAGTCTGGTTCTGGGTGATACGCATCTTTGAATCGACATAGTTCTGCATGCAGTTGTCATAGCGATCAAGATGATCTGGCGTAATGTTCATCAGCACGGCAATATCGGCACGGAAGTCGTACATATTGTCAAGCTGGAAAGAACTGAGCTCGATTACATAGTACTCATGTGGTGTCTCTGCTACCTGAAGAGCGAGCGAGTGACCGATATTTCCTGCCAAGCCTACGTCAAAACCGGCATCCTGCAATATATGATGGATGAGCGTTGTTGTTGTAGTCTTACCGTTACTACCGGTAATGCAGATCATCTTGGCGTTGGTATAGCGTGCAGCAAACTCTATCTCAGAGATGATGTTTGTTCCTTGAGCCTTGAGCTTCTTGATCATAGGAGCGGTATCAGGAATACCAGGACTCTTGATTACCTCATCCGCATTAAGGATCTTCTCCTCTGTATGCTGCCCACTCTCCCACTCTATCTGGTGAGAGTCAAGCCACTCTATGTATTTTGGTTTGATGGCCGACATATCTGATACGAACACATCAAAACCTTCTTTCTTTGCCAATACGGCTGCGCCGGCACCACTTTCGCCAGCTCCAAGTACTACAATTCGTTTCATTCGTTTATTCGTTTATATCCTCCCCCCTGTGGGGGAGTTAGAGGGGGTCTATTATCTTATCTTCAGTGTGATGATTGTTATTGCTGCGAGTATAAGCGTTGTTATCCAGAAGCGGAAAGTCACCTTCGACTCATGCCAAGCTCCCTTCGGACAGTTGAAGAGATATGTTATCTCTGGATCAAGCTTTGATTGCGGTGTGCGGAAAGCATCATGTATCGGCGTACGCTTGAACATTCTGCGCTTCAAGCCTTTCTTTGTTCCTGTCTTTGCGTACCAAACCTGAAGTATTACGCTCAAACTCTCCACAAAGAAGACACCGCAAAGGATAGGCAGAAGGAGTTCCTTGTGTATTATAACAGCCGTTACACCAATGATACCTCCAATCGTCAAACTTCCGGTGTCGCCCATGAACACTTGCGCTGGATAGGCGTTATACCAGAGGAAGCCTATCAATGCGCCAATGAATGCACAAAGGAAGACTACGAGTTCCTGGCTGCCAGGAATGTACATTATGTTAAGGTATGAGGCATACTCTATATGGCTACTCACGTAGGCTAGTATTCCGAGTGCCACACCTATTATCGCCGATGTTCCTGCACACATGCCGTCCATTCCGTCATTCAAGTTTGCACCATTCGAAACTGCCGTCACGATGAAGATGGTCAGCAGGACGAAGAATATCCATGCTGCTGCGCTTGCATAGTCGCCCATGAATGAGAACATCTCTTCATAGTCAAGATTATTATTCTTGAAGAACGGAATTGTTGTCTTCAGCGACTTCACAGGCTCCGACTTGTGTATGACAATTTCATTACCTGTAGGTTCTTTGTCTTCGTCTAAGGTGCTTGTAACTTGCGTTACTGTTGTTGTAGTCTTTGACACCGATACATTCTCGTTTATCTTGGCGTCAGGACTTGCCCAAAGAATAAGTCCGACGATGAGTCCGATGCTCACCTGACCAACTATCTTGAACTTACCCGGAAGACCTTCTTTGTTATGCTTATAGTTCTTGATGAAATCGTCCATGAAGCCAAGGAAGCCGAGCCAGATTGTTGTCACTATCATTATTATCAGATAGATGTTACGCAGTCTGCCGAGCAACAGTGCTGGTACAAGAATGGCAACGATTATGATGATACCGCCCATTGACGGCACGCCAATCTTGTTTACGCCAAACGGGTCTATCTCAGCAGAACGCTGCACCTCTGTCAGATTCTTTCGCTTCATGTATTTGATGAACTTCTCACCAAACCATGCCGAAATCATGAGCGACAGTATCAATGCTAGCAATGCACGAAACGATATGTAGCTCCACATGTGCGAGCCTGAGATACCGAACTGCTCCAAGAATCGAAATATATAGTATAGCATATTATATCGTCAATGATGATTTTATATTATTCGCCAATGAAGGCACGCACTTCTTCCTTATCATCAAAGTGATGCTTTACGCCTTTCACTATCTGATAGTCTTCATGACCCTTTCCGGCAATGAGTATCACATCGCCTTTTTGCGCCATCATACATGCTGCCTTAATAGCTTCACGACGGTCAACGATTGAGATGACCTTCTTCATCTGTTGCGGATTAAGACCTGCAAGCATGTCGTTGATGATATCCTGTGGTTCCTCATTGCGAGGGTTGTCAGAAGTGATTATAACGCGGTCGCTCTGCTTCACTGCCTCTTGTGCCATAAGTGGACGCTTTGTCTTATCACGATTACCACCACAGCCGCAGACAGTTATCACCTGTCCCTTGCCATCAACAACCTCGTTTATTGCCTTGAGCACGTTTTCGATGGCATCTGGAGTGTGGGCATAATCTACAATGGCAGTCCATCCTTCTGGCGAGCGAACAGGTTCCATACGGCCGCTAACGCTCTTCAATGTGCTGAGAACAACAAGGATTTCGTCCTGACTCTTTCCGAGCATTCGGGCTGCGCCATAAACGGCAAGAAGATTTGACACATTGTACTTTCCGATGAACTGTACGCCAACTTCCTTTCCGTCTATCTCAAGATACATTCCCTCAAAGTGGCATTCCACGATGCGAGCCTTGAAGTCTGCCATGCGCTGATAAGAGTAAGTCTTGACTGTAGCCTTAGAGTTCTGCACCATGAACATACCGTTCTTGTCATCGGCATTGATAATGGCGAACGCATCTTTTGGAAGAGTGTCAAAGAACAGCTTCTTCGCGTCGCGATAGTTCTCCATTGTCTTATGGTAGTCAAGGTGGTCCTGAGTAAGGTTTGTGAACATACCACCCACGAATCTCAATCCACCGATACGACGTTGCTCAATGGCATGGCTTGAACATTCCATGAAGGCGTATTCGCAACCTGCCTCAACCATGCGGGCAAGCAATCTGTTCAGTTCTATCGGGTCAGGAGTAGTGTGACTTGCAGGAACGGCTTCGTCCTCTATATAGTTGCAGACCGTTGACAGCAGTCCGCACTTGTGTCCCATCTGACGAAACATATTGAAAAGCAGAGTTGCTATCGTAGTCTTTCCGTTTGTACCAGTTACACCGCAAAGTTTCAACTTTCTTGAAGGATCTCCGTAGAACTGTGTAGCCATCTCGCCAACAATATCGCCTGTAGATGCTACCATGACATAGCTTACGCCATCCACTATGTCAGCAGGTTTTTCCTCGCATACTATAGTCTTCGCACCGAGTTCTATAGCCTTGTCTATGAAAGCATGACCGTCAACCTGTGTTCCGCGCATAGCCACGAACACATGACCGTCCTCTATCTTGCGGGAATCAATGTTGATGCCCGTAACTTCTTGCTCCGTAGAACCTATCAGTTCCGTAGGCTTTACGTTTTTCAGTAGTTCTTTCAGTATCATTGTATTAACCTAATACGATATGGCAGACCATACCTTTTTTTATCTTTTCGCCAACAGCGATGCTTTGGCTCTGGACTTTTCCGCGTCCTTGTATCTTCACTTTCATGCCGCAGCTCTCCAACAGATAGACCGCATCGCGTGCTCCCATGCCGTAAACGTCAGGAACGTTATCCGTATCCGTAAGCTTCGCCTTAGCCTTCAATTCTACCGATTTCATTCTGGAGTTTGCTGCTCCCCAAACGTTCTTTCCAGTCTTCTTGTAGTTGTTCTGAAAGTCGCTGTCCGACTTTATGCCGAGTTCCTCAAGCACATAACCAGCGGCATTGATGTTTCCATTCTTAACGTATGGTGCAGAAGCCTCTTCTGTTCCTTGCTCAGCCTCCACGGTGTTGTATCTTACGCTCTGAGCCATGATGCCCTCAGACACTTCGTGGAACACTTTACCGCACATCAGACCACCCGATGCAGCACCGCCCTTCTGTATGCAGACGATGCAAGTGTATTTCGGATTATCGGCAGGGAAGAAACCGCAGAATGAGATAAGGTAGTACTTACCGTTCTTTCTGGTGTAGCCACCGCCACTCGCCACCTGTGCAGTACCTGTCTTTCCTGCTACCTTGAAGAGCTTCGACCTTGCCTTCTTTCCTGTTCCGGCATCAACAACGCTGGTCAGCATCGCAGTCATCTTCTTAATAGTCTCCGGCTTGGCTATCTGCTCACGCATCACCTCTGGTTGGAACTCCTGAATAACCTGACCGTCCTTCTCTATTCGCTGTACGAAGCGAGGACGCATCATTTTTCCACCGTTGGCAATGGCGTTGTAGAAGGTGCAAGTGGAAATAGGCGGTACCTGCGTCTCATATCCGATGCTCATCCATGGCAGTGTAGTCAACGGCCAGTTGGTAAGCTTGTTGTTGCCGTTTCTTTCCGGCATACGGATATTTGGTCGTGCATATCCAGGGAAAGGAAGCTTCAAGTCGTCGTGAAGACCGAGACGATAAAGTCCCTCCACAAACTCCTCTGGCTTCTTTCTGTAGAAGTGGTCAATGATGTAACTCACACCGATGTTGGAACTCTTTCTCATGGCTCCTGCCATAGAAATTGTGCCGCATCCGCCAGTCATCCAGTTATGGTCGCGCATCTTCGCGCCGTACATGTCACGGATACCGTTGCCGGTATTTATCATGAATGTAGTGTCACACTTGCCGTCGTCCAAAGCCACCATCATGGAGGCTGTCTTGAACACAGAACCAGGTTCGAGCAAGTCGCTGACCGCATTATTCTTTATCTCTGCGTAGTTGCCATCGGCAAGCTTCGCCATGTTCACCATAGCCTTCACGTCGCCTGTCTGTGTCTCCATGACCACGACCACGCCCACGTCGCCATTTATCTCACGGAGTTCCGAAAGCATGGCGCGCTCGGCAATATCCTGAATACCAACGTCTATCGTTGTCACCACGTCGGCACCGTCAACAGGCTCTTTTACAGTGAGACTCAGATACTTATTCATCACCTTCTGGCGGTTCACAATACCGTTCTCACCACGCAGAATGGAGTCAAACGCAAGCTCCAGACCGCATTTTGCGGAGTCTTTCGCACCATAGAGGTCGCCGATTGTTCGGCTTGCCAGCGAACCGTGAGGATGGCGACGCGCATTGAACTCCTCCACGTGGAAGCCGCCCTTGTTGCCATTGAGACAGAACACAGGTAGCTGCTGCACCTGTGCATAGACATTGTGCGATACGCGACGATTCCAAATCTTCCAGTTACGCTTGTCGTTATTGTAGCCTTCCATAAAGCTCTCCTTGAACTCCTTTACCGAACGATCAGGAAATATCTCGTGCAGTCCGTTGCAGATGGTATCAACATTGGCAAGAAGCAGAGAGTCATTGCCAGCCTGCTTCACTGCCACGAAGTCCATGTACAGCATATATTCCGGCATACTGCTCGCAAGGATTTCGCCGCTGTCGCTCAAGATGTTTCCTCTTACAGGCTTTGTCTCAACGCCTTCCTTCTTGAGCTTTGACGCCACCTTCGTCCAGTAGTCGTGTTCCCATATCATTATGCTTGCAGCCTTCAGCACTACAACGAGGCCGAAAAACAACATGATGAATGATATTATTCTGAATCTTGGTAATATCTTTTTTCTATCAAAAATGCTACTCATCGTTTCTTTTCTTTCAATTCGTTTTTCATTTGCCGATTGGCAGATTTGTTTATTACATTCTGCATTCAACATTCAGCATTAACTTACTCCTCAGGAATCCTTATTTCATACGGTGGATGCTTCGAGGCGTGTACCATGCTGTCTGGTCCATTCTTTAACAGTTCCAGGACGTTCGACTCACGCGACTTCTCCGTCAGTTGACTCTGTGCTGCGGTGGCTTTGTATCTTGCGTTCTGCAATTCCGTTTTCAGATTGTCTATCTTTATCAGGTCTTGCTGTACATTGTAGCGCATCGCCACATATACTATTACGAAGACTACGATCAGAATAATCAACCACAATTGCGCTCGCACACCTTCCGTCGTGAAGAAGTCGCCCGCCAGAATCTTCTTCAGCGACTGGGCAGCCGCATTCGGGCGTTCATCCTCACGGGCTTGCGATCGGATCGCATCCTGTAGAGTTGGCTTATTCTCTTGTAGTTCTTCCATTTCTGTTTTTGGGTTTTGTTTCCCCTCCCTGTGGAGGGGTTGGGGGAGGTCTTTAGTTTTCAATTTTCTCTGCCACCCTTAGCTTAGCACTTCTGCTTCTTGGGTTGCATTCCTGCTCCTCGTTTGTTGGCAGTATTGGTTTTCTGTTTACGGCTTTCAGCGGAGTCTCCACCCTGCCGAAGAGGTCTTGCTTCAATTTGCCCTCAGCATTGCCCGTCTTTATGAAGTTCTTCACAATTCGGTCCTCCAGGCTGTGGTAGGTTATCACGGACAGCCGTCCACCAGGCTTCAGCACCTTTATCGCTGCTTCCAACATCTCCTTCAGAGCATCCATCTCGTGGTTCACCTCTATTCGCAGAGCTTGGAACACCTTTGCCATTTCCTTCTTCGCTCTTTCGCGTGGAAGGCATTGTTCGCAGGTCTTCACCAAGTCGCCCGTCGTCTTATAAGGAGTCGTTTGGCGTTGCTTAACTATCAGCGAGGCCAGTTTTCTTGACTGCTTTACCTCGCCATATATATATATAATGTTCGCGAGGCGCTCTTCATCATACTCGTTAAGTATATCTGCTGCCGTTTTTCCTGCCCTTTTGTTCATTCGCATATCTATTGGCGAATCAAAGCGGAAGGAGAAACCGCGAGTATCGTCATCCAGATGATGACTCGAGACACCTAAGTCTGCCAATATGCCATCTACCTTTGGATTCTCATCCCCAGCCTCTACCTCTCCGTAATAGCGCATCCAGTTGCGCAGATAGCGGAAGTTTGAAGCAATGAAGGTGAAGTCATTTGCCGATTCGGCGATTTGCTGATTTGCAGATTTTGTCGCCATGTCAGCATTCTCCGCAGCGTCCTTATCTTGGTCAAAGCTATAGAGCTTGCCGCCGTTCAATCTGCTGAGTATTTCCCTTGAATGACCACCGCCACCGAATGTCACGTCAACATACACACCTCCATCCTTGAGGTCTAGTCCTTCTATGCTCTCATTAAGGAGCACAGGTACGTGGTATGTCGTCGTTTCGTTTGCCATTCGGTGTTTGGTTGTTTCTACAGGGGGGATCAAAGTCTCCCTAGGAAGATTTAGAGGGTCTAGAATGCCTTTTCGCTCATCATCGTCTCCAAAGCTTTCGGATATTCGGCCTTTTTCTCGCAGAGCGTTGCTTCTTGCTTCTCAGGGCTCCAAAGTTCTATCACCTCGTCATATCCTATGAAATTCACTACGGAGTTGAGACCAGCCACATCCAGCATCTTCCTTGGGATGAGGAAACGACCGTTTCCGTCGAGCTTCACTTCCTCCACGTTCATAACAAACTGTCGGAAAGTGTTTCTATCGTCACGATTGAATGGATTCATTGAAGCACGAAGTCGGTCAAGCTGAGCATTCCATACGCTTCCTGGACAAAGCGTGAGGCAATCCTCAAAGTCGTCCTTGCGCAGATAGAGCACTTCCTCCTGAGCCAGTTCCAGCACTTTCCTGAATGCTGAAGGCAGGAATACACGTCCCTTTGCGTCAAGCTTTGCTTCTATGGTTCCAGTAAATCTCATTCGTTACTATTTGGGGATAATTAGTAAATTTGCCCACAAAATTAGGAAATTCACTCCACATCTCCCCACTCTACCCCACTTTATTTGATTTTTTATTGATTTTCCTTAAACAATTCCCCACTTTTCGTCAAGCTGCACTAACAAAACGAGAGGTTTATATAATAAAAAAGCGCAAACAAAACCGACATTCCTCTTACGCTTTTTACTAAGTTAGTCAAAATAAAATACAAAAAAAAACGTTTTATAATTGATGCTAAAGAAACTTATATTCGTTATTTATATTGCTATACTCATAGTCATGGGCACAGCAACTTTCGTCGAAAACAGCCACACGACGGACTATGCCCACCAGCATATTTACAGCGCATGGTGGTTTGTAGCGCTCTGGGGCGCACTAGCATCGTGCGGCTTGGTATATTACGCATTCTACTTGAAAAAGACCGGACTGAAAAGACTTCTTTCGTTACATGGCTTCGCCCAGGCTTGTCTCCACCTCTCTTTTCTACTAATCCTTGGCGGTGCCCTACAGACTTACCTCAAGGGTGTAAACGGAATCATCCATCTGCGTTACAACCAGCCACAAGACATAATGCTGGTTCACGACCGTGGAAAATATTTTGAGAAGAAACTGCCTTTCTCCGTGGAGATAGACGACTTTGAAATGAAGAAAGACGACAAGGGGAAGCTTATTGACTATGTTACAAAGTTCACCATCTATCGTGGCAACAATAAGGAACGCGGCATCGTCTCGATGAACAATATCTATAAGTACCACAAGTACCGCTTCTATCAGTCGTCTTACGATGATGACTTGCGTGGAAGCGTGCTCTCTATAAACCACGACTACTACGGAATCCTTATTACATACTGTGGTTATTTCCTACTCTTCCTGTCGTTCCTGCTGCTTGCATGGCGCAATTTGCGATTGTCAGTGCCGGTCATCGCGCTCACGCTTCTCTGGTGCCTGTACTACTTCGTGCTTGATGGCAGCTGGAAGGATGTGCCTGTACTGCGACACCCTCTGCTTGCGGTGCATGTAGGCATTATAATGACAGCCTACGCCCTGCTACTTGTCATGGCTATAAAGTCGGCTTACTGGCTGATAAAGAAGCAGCCTGCTGAGAAGCGTCATGCGCCTGACAACAAAGAACTTATAGCTGCCCTCGGCTTCCTCTCTGCCGGAATCTTTATCGGTGCCATCTGGGCGAATGTATCATGGGGCAGCTACTGGAGTTGGGATTCTAAGGAGACATGGGCTCTCGTCACTCTCTTACTCTATGCTGTACCTGTCCACCGTCGCTCCTTGCCAGCCTTCAACAAAGCGAAGGTTTACCATGCCTACATTCTCCTTGCCTTTCTAAGCATACTGATGACCTATTTCGGCGTAAACTATTTCCTCACAGGCATGCATTCTTACGCATAGTCTCAATAAAAATGTAGGGCGAGGATTTCCGAGCCGCGATTCAGTTTTATTTCCCGCAATCGGCCCGGAAATCCTCGCCCTACATCTTGTAGATAACGTTACTCAAGGAAGAAACAATTCGTAACGCCCTGCCGGACGTACCATTTTCTTATAAGAAAAGTTTCAATTTCTTACTAGAAAAAAAGTATTTTCTTATAAGAAAAATTTTACTTTCTTATAAGAAAATGACTCGTTTCGCCAAGGGAGACATTTATTAACGCCAAGGCGGACATTTATTAACGCCAAGGGAGATTCTTTTTACTCCCTCCCATAAGGGGGAGGAGCCAGGGGCTTTAATTCGTATATTTCCGTGGATACTGGAATGCGATGGCGAGAAGAAGCATCGCAGCCAACACAAACACATAATAAAGATGCGGGAGAATCTCAAGCGGACTGAGCTTGACGAGTGCAGCTGCCATTAGCATCTGGGCGCCGTAAGGCAGAACGCCCTGGATGATGCAAGAGGAAGTATCCATAACTGATGCAGCACGACGCGGATCAATATGCAGGCGCTCTGACACCTGACGGATAATGTCGGATGTCGTGATAAGAGTGATCGTGTTGTTTGCCGTACAGAGATTGACAAGCCAAATAAAAAGCATCATGGCATACTCTCCACCACGCTTTGTAGAAACCTTGCTGAGCATATTCTCGACAATACACTTTATGCCGCCAAGATACTTTATTACGCCCATTATGCCACTTGCAAGGAGCACAACTATTATCAGTTCGCCCATGCCGAGAATACCTTCGCCAGCCGCCTTGCTCCAATCCATGAAAGAGAGAGAACCGGTTATCATGGCAACGGCAAACGAAGCAACTATACCGAGAGAGAGCACGAGCATGACATTCACTCCGCAGATTGCCATGATGATTACCAGCATATACGGTATGATGGTTAGCCATTCTATAGTAGGCACATGTTCTGCTGAGTCATAGTCCATTCCGATAAAGAAATAAATCGCACAACTCAAAAGGGCTGCCGGAAGGGCTATGTAGATATTCGCCTTGAACTTATCGTTCAGCTTGCAGCCTTGCGAGGTTGTGGCTATGATGGTGGTATCAGAAATAAACGACAAGTTATCACCGAAATAAGCGCCACCAACGATTATCGCCGTCATCATCCCCGTAGGCATTCCTATGCTTTCGCCGAGTCCGGTAGCTATCGGAACAAGGGTAACTATCGTACCCACACTCGTGCCCACACTCATGCTGACCAGACAAGCGGCAATAAACATGCTCACTGGCACTGCCTGACTTGGAAGTATCTGCAGTAGCATGCCTACCAGAGAGTCTATTGCTCCCATAGCCTTTGCTGTCTGGGCGAATGCTCCGGCAAGTACGAAGATCCATATCATCAGCATCGTCGTGCTGTGCATGGCTCCTTTCGAAAACACTTCCAAACGCTCCTCCATCTTCTTTCCGCGTATCAGTAGTAGCGAGTATGCAGCAGCCACGACGAAAGCGACCGTAATAGGCATGGCGTAAAAGTCTCCCACCAAGATTGAAGAGGAGAGATAGACCAAAAGGAATACTAATATGGGAGAAAGTGCAAGCATAGTTTTTGTATTGGAGTTTATGATTGTATAAAAATTTTGCAAGGGCAAAGTTACAAATAAAAATCCAGAAAGTATAGTCATTTACAATAAGAAAAGGTGTATTCTTTACAAATTTACGGCATTTTTGTTACAAAAATCAGTTTAAAGGGTCTATTTTACAATAAATATTCATAAATTTGCACACGCATATAAGTAAAAACAAATCCTAAAAAATAACTAACCATTAAGCATGAAAAAACAAGTTTTATTATCAGCTTTTGTGCTGACAATGGGTGCACAGTCGGCATTCGCCCAGTACCCAAAAGAACCTAAGGAGGTTCAGGAAGCCGTAAAAGTGATGATGGACGGTGCTCGCGCTCACTCAGACAGCGCATGGGCAGTTGCTCTTCCTACAGTGGAAGCAGAAGCACGCCAGGGCAAACCTTACATCCCATCAGCAAAACGCCCAACAGACCTTCCACAGGCAATGATCCCTTCATTCCCTGGTGCAGAAGGTGGCGGTATGTACTCCTTCGGCGGTCGTGGCGGCAAGGTGCTTACTGTGACCAACCTCAACGACGATGGCGTAGGCTCTCTCCGTTGGGCTTGCGAGCAAGGCGGTGCACGCATCATCGTGTTCAACGTCAGCGGAACAATCGTGCTGAAGACTCCACTCATCATCCGCGCTCCTTACATCACCATCGCAGGGCAGACAGCTCCGGGCGAAGGCGTTCAGGTTAGCGGTGAGTCTATGTGGGTAGATACTCACGATGTTGTCGTTCGTCACATGCGTTTCCGTCGTGGCGACAAGAACGTTGGTCGTCGTGACGACACTTTCGGTGGCAACCCTGTGGGCAACATCATGCTTGACCACCTCTCTTGCTCTTTCGGTCTTGACGAGAACCTTTCGTTCTATCGTCACATGTATTCACCAGGTCCTACTTACCCAGAGACAAAGATTCCTACTGTCAATGTGACTATCCAGAACACAATCTCTGCAAAGGGTCTCGACACATGGAACCATGCTTTCGGCTCTACATTGGGCGGTGAGAACTGTGCTTTCGTGCGCAACCTATGGTCATGCAACACAGGCCGTAACCCTTCAATCGGTTGGAACGGTATCTTCAACATGGTGAACAACGTTGTATATAATTGGGTTCACCGTTCTACTGTCGGTGGCGACTGGAGCGCTCTCTACAACATCTACAACAACTATTACAAGCCAGGTCCTGCAACAGGCACAGGTCCTATCCACCATCGTATTCTCAAGCCAGAGGCTGGTCTCTCTCGTAACGACAAGAAGCAGTACGGTCGCGTTTATTGCGAAGGCAACATCATGGAAGGTCATCCTGAGGTTACTGCCGACAACTGGAACGGCGGTGTGCAGATAGAGAGCGAGGCTCGCGTGCCAGACGAGTACATGGCAGTAATGAAGTGGAACCGTCCTTTCCCACATCCTCACTACACAGTGATGACTGCTCAGGAGGCTTACAACTATGTTCTCTCAAATGTAGGTGCCACATTCCCTTGCCGTGACATCCTCGACAAGAACATCGTAGAGGAAGTTCGCACAGGAAAGCCTTTCTATGTAGAGGACGCCAAGCCTGACACAGAAGCTGATAAGATTGGCTACAAGCGTCGTATGGCAGCTGACTCATGGAAGATTGGTATCATCACCGATCCTCAGCAGGTTGGTGGCATTCCACAGTACGGAAAGTGGAAGTCATACAAGGACTCTGACGCTGACGGTATGCCAGACGAATGGGAGACTGCAAACGGTCTTAACCCTAACGACCCAAGCGATGCCAATGGTGACATCAACGGTGACGGCTACACTAACATCGAGAAGTACATCAACGGTATTCCTACAAATGTAAAGGTTGACTGGACAGACGTAAAGAACAACTACGACACCCTCGCCAAGCACGGTATGGGCGTAAAGAAGTAACTTATCAAATTGGTGTCGTAGGAGCACGACACCGCCATAAAAAGAAACATAAAAAGAAATCGGCAGAATATAAGATTCTGCCGATTTCTTTTTTTATAGGTGGATTATTGCTATTACTTCTTAATAACCTTCTTACCGTTCTTGAGAACGATGCCCTTGTAGTCATTGCTTACGCGCTGACCAGCGAGGTTGAATGTAGCCTTTGAAGCTGCGTTGTTATCAACTACATTGTGGATAGCATCTGGGTCCATTGTTATAGAGAGACCTGCTGGATACCAAATGATATTGCCTCTTGCGAAAGTACCATAAGCTGCGCCCTCTGAGTCAAGCAGAGAAGCTTCACGCAAGAATTGCACATAGATACCGTTAGCCACCTCACCTGTCTTAATACTGTGATACTCACCTGTCTTAATATCCAAGTAAATAAGGTTGCCTAAGATATTCTCAGAAACATCATCTGTGTGTCCGTCATCTGTCACGCCATAGAGGTAGAAAGTGTTACCATAAATTTCATAATCAGATTCATTCTCAAGATACATAGGTTCTACAGGCTGCTTGTTAGGAATAGAGACTGTAGTGTGGTCTTCATTTACCTTCATAGTAACATAGCTAAAGCCCCAGAAATTGTAAACATTGATTTCATCACCATTGTCTTCAACAGCAACAAAGCTCTCTGAAGGATCATCCCAACCAGTTCTATTCATCCATGTGAACTGCATTATACCATTAGTAGGCATAACAGCTGTACCCCAAGCTATGTCCCAAGGAATAGTCTGTCCCATCTGTTGGGAATAATCAACCATGTAAACAAAATAACCTTCCTGATCAAGATAGAAAGAATTTGTTACATCATCGTAAGTGAAAGTAAGGTCGTCCATAGATGTTTTCTCATCTACAATGGCAAAGAGAGCGAACATACCATATTTTTCATGTTCATAGCAATACTGAGCGCCAGGGATTGTCAGCGCGCCAGTCTTCTCGTCGTAAATACCGAACACTTCAACATACCCCTTGTCCATAGTGATGAACTTGTTACATTCAATCGTATTGCCTTCCTCATCTACAGGGAATGTTACGAGAGTATCTGAGATTTCCACCTCACCACAGTAGTGCATGTCGTCGAAGCTATCCTCAATATAGGGACCGTTGATTTCATCTGATGTAGGGAAGGCAGCTGCCTTCTTGATGCCTGATGCCTTCTTGAGAGACATTGACTTACCAGCCTTGACAGCATCAGCATTGAGAGTGGAAGATGTAGTCTTCTTAACCTCCTTGTCAATCATCTTGACGCAGTTGAGATCAACCTTCACAGGTTCCCCCTTGAAGGTAGCCAGTTTTTGAGCATTGGCAGAGATAGCCATTACTGCCATGCATGCAAAGAGTAAAAGTTTTTTCATAATTATAGTTTTAAAGATTAATGTATTTGGAAATCCGAAGTTCTGCAAGCACCTAAGGCTTGCAGAACCTTAAGTTTTTCATTAGTTGTTTTCAACAATTATGTACTTGTTTGGATTGCTTGTTGATGTAAGTTTAAAGTCAGGAATGACGAAAGTAGTTCCTGTTGCTGTACCTACATTATAGCTATCGGCAAACATATTGAGGAAAGTGGCTACGGCAGGTACGTCTGCCATGAGCTGTTCGCCTACAGAATCCTGCGCCTTAGGAGCCGCAAGTTTATAGACACCGTTCTCCAATGACTTTGCAAGAACGAAAGAAGGATTCTGCGTCTTGCGCTTTGCGTCACGATAAGAGAACTTGATAAGTACATTCTCCTCGTCAGAAGAAAGCTTCACTGTTGGAGCCATGTTGCCGGCAGCTGTAAAATCCTTTCTCATAGTCTCATTGGCAGCGGCGAATTCATCAGACCATGTTGCGGTGGAGTTGAGAGTAAACGCCAATGTATTATAAGCATTCTCCTTGAAGATGTCTATGATATCCGGACCTGTAATGGTGATTGTTTCATCTTCCTGGCAAACGAAAGCCTGCTTTGCCTCATCAAAGGTGAAGTTGCGAGCAACAGCAATGTCTTCAGGACCAACGATAGGCTCACTGAAACGCAGGCGATACTTGCCATTAGGCTCTTTGATAATTGTATAGAAGTAGGTCTGACCGTCTGCCATTTCCAATCCGTCGTAAGGATAGATGACAGACCAGCGAGCGAGCTGCTTATTAATACGATATGGAACATCACCGAAATGCAACACAGCACAGTTGCTGTAAGTAAAGTGTTCCTGCTCGAAAGAAGTCAAATCAGTGAGATACTCCTTGAAGTCTGTACCTTCAGGAATGCGTGTCAAGCGATTGTAAGTAGCACGCTTCTTGCCTTTCAGCATGATGGTGTCAGCTTTGGCATCAGCCTTGATAACCATGAACTCATAGTCACCTTCCAATCCATAGCCATCGCCCTCATACACACCAGAGTATTCGTTATAGTTAGGGTCTGGAGAAGCGAAAGTGTGCAAACACTTATTGTAAGTATTGAAGGAAAGCACAGGTCCATTGTCGGCTATCATCTGCCAAATTGACTGCTCCTCAACGTATTCGTTATTGAAGAAGTCATCGATAGTAGCCATTGTGCACGACTCGTCAGCATTGAAACGAACAGCAATAAGATGGGAGCGATCCATAGGCTGTGTGTAATATTCCATGATCCAGCCTCCCTTGGAATCCTTCAAACGAGTAGTATAGTCGGACAAAGCCTGATCCATACGCTCGGCAGCAGACTTATCGAACAGGTCTTCCTGCTCTGTAGCACAAGAAGAGAAGCCGCAAACGGCAGCTGCTATTGCGAAAATTGATAGTATCTTTTTCATAGTTACTTCTTATATTGGTTAATCATATCAAGGAGAGTGTCCATGAGTGTCTTTGAAGGATCTGAAATAGCAGGCTCATAGAGCGCATTCACGAGTTCAACAGTCTCACGCTGCAAGCCATCGTATGGAGTTGTGCGTGCGTGAAGCTTTCCATCTATACCGATATATTGGTCACCTTGCCAGTTGCCACTTTCAGAGAATGTAATGGTCTTGAAGGTACCATCTGCATTCTTTGCATAAGAGCGATCCTGAACTTCCTGACGAAGAGCCTCAAGGTCGTAATTGAAGTTTTCCTTCAACCACTCTCTTGCCATCTCAAGCTTCTGGAGGATAATGTTCTTGCCGATGAAATCGCGTTCAAACTTATAGATGATATCACCATTTTCGTCAACCACAGGGTGATCGTTTTCATCACGAACAATGTTCTTGCGAACAACATCGCCTACATAATGATCTACACCATTCTCATCTGTCTCGGTAGAAGTCTTCTTATGGAAGAAGCCTACAGAGTCTGGGTTTACATAGTTCTTAGCGTTTGCCTCGCCAACGGCAGCAATGAGGTCAGCCTTGTTAAGGTGAGTTTCCTTCTTGCCCTTGTAGATTGCAGCAATAGAGTCCTGCTTAAGTTCCTCTGCTACAATCCATTCGTAAGAAGCAGTGTTGAGTTTCTGCTCCCACTTCATTGGGTCGTCAGTGATGTAGCAAGAGATAACCTCTACCCAGTCTTCAGTTTGGCTTTCAGAAGCGTATGAAGTCACGAAGCCCTTTGAAAGCGAAACCGAGTCTGAGATATCCTGCCAAGAAGCAGCTTCGTAGAGACCCTGTGAAATGGTGTTGAACGCATTAGGAGTCTTTGTAGTCTGCTGAAGAAGGTGAGAGAACTCATGGTGCATTGTATGAAGAGCATACTTGTTGAGGTAGTACAGATTGGCTGGGCTGATGTTGTTCAGACCCTGAAGGGTAATCTGCACACCGTTTGAAGCATATCCCCAAGTGATGGTTCCAGAAGAAGTGTTGTGGGAACGTGAGCCTACGAGGTGGATGATTCGTGGAGAATACACCTTCATGAAGCTTGGGTTCTTTGAGCATACGATTTTTTCATATACTTCATACCAAAGATACTTACTCAACACGGCAATCTCGCAAGCGCGGTCGTAAGATACTGGTACGAGGTTCTTCTGCTGGTCAATCATAATGTCTTCCATCTTATACTTGAACTGCATGTTGTAAGGCTCAAGGAAGTTCTTCTTGCAGAAAGAGTCAAGAGGGAAGGAATAAAGTGTCTGGTCAAGCGGCTTTGCCTGCGTATTGAAGATGGAATTGCTATCCAGTTCATCTTCTGAGCAGGAAGTAACAGCAGTGAATGCTGTAGCTATCAGCGCTGTTGACAATAATATATTTATAAGTTTCTTCATAATGAATGTCGCTTTTTATTCTGCAATGCGGAACTCCTTGATTGCAGATGTCTGTGTATTATTTGTAGAAGGACGTGAGGTCTCATGACCAGCAGCCTGTACAGAAGCAGGAATCTCAATGGCACGACGTGGGTCTGTGGAAGAGAGTTTGATTTCCTTCGCGTCCTGGTCAAAGACGTGAGAGTACTCTACGCCCCAACGCTTGAGGTCGAAGAAGCGGAAACCTTCCTGAATGGTCTCTACACGACGCATGTCGTTGAGACAGTTCATGTAGATGTAAGCCTTCTCATCAGCAGGGAGTTTCATATCAGGTGAGATGGCAGAAAGGTACTTGTTCCAAGTGTCCTTATCCATGCAGTTTGGATTGGTCATGTTGCTGTAGTAGCTCTCTATGTCTTTCTGTGTAAGATACCAGAGTGCATTCTGTGAGAAGAACTGCTTCTGGAAGTCAGAAGAGAATGTCCAGCGACTGTTGTCAAAGAGGATGAGGTCGTTACGGCATCCCTCAATGTCACCCTTCATGAGCTTTGCCTCGGCACGCTCAAGGAGAAGTGCGTTTGTCGTGAACTCACGACGGATAGTATGAACATAACCGATACCTGATACCTTGTCAGAATATTCAAACTCCTCAGCAATCTTTGTTGAGTAATAGCCATAATCGGAGTCGCCGTTTGAAGCTATACCTGAAGCGTAGAAGATTGGAGGGAAGTACCAACGCCAGTTAGGACCTGTACGATAAATTGTATTTGTAAGGGCAGGACCAGTGAGTGCATAACGTCTTGCTCCGTAGCAGTGACGCTGATAGAGAGAGTATGTAGCGATAAGCATCAGGTTTCCAGGATTGTCAGCACCCTGCCATACCTTTGTATAGTCAGAAAGGTAGTAGAGGTTTGAGTTGAAGCCATCGTAGTGGAAAAGCTTTGCCTGAGTAGTGGCATCGTCTGTTCCAAGAACATAGTTAGCATGCTCAATAACCTTGTCGTAATTGCGCTTGTAGAGGTAGTAGCGGGCAGCGAAAGCGTGAGCGGCATTCTCGTTGAAACGCCACTTCGGCTTCTCCAAATAGTCGTCCGAAATACCCTTCAGACCGTCTTCAAGGTCCTGCTCTATCATGTCGTAGGTAGCCTTAACGGAAGGACGCTCGTAGTGGACGAGCACCTTATCCTCTGGTTCTGTAGGATAGGCTACACCCTTGTCGTTAGCGCTGAGTTCTTCATTCTTATATACCTGCGAGAAGATGTTCACGAGGATGAAGCCGTTGTAGGCACGGATAAGCTTTGCCTCAGCCTCGGCAGCCTTCAGGCGTGCCGCGTCATTGTCAGTACGCTCCTTCCTGATGCGCTCGATAGAAGCGAGAACCTCATTAGCCGAAGCCGTAGAACCGTAATAGTTCTCCCAGATGCTCTCAGGAGAGTCGGAGCTGCTAGAGGAAACCACCTGCTCGAAACGGAAGAGTTCGTCGTCCATGCGGTCGTATGGAGAGAGGGAATATCTCACGCTCTTGGCATTTGAAGAACGATCGTGAGGCTTGTGTGGGGTATTGTTGTCAAAGACATTGTCGGAAGACATCTCGCAGACCCAACCGTAGTTGCCCTGTGTGTAGGATGTCTTCAGAAGGTCAAGAGCCTGCTTTGCAGATGCTATCTGTACACGCTCGTCCGGCTCCTTCTCAAGGAAGTCTGAGCAAGATGCAAGCATCAGTGATGAGCAAGCCAATATGGAAAGTATCTTTTTCATTTAGTGATTTGACGATTTAATGATTTTACGATTTAGCATCCTGCCCGATTAGATACCAAGGCGGAGTGTGAAAGTGAACTGCTTGGACATAGGAGTGGCAACACCACCGGCATTGACAAACTCAGGGTCCTGACCGTTGAGTTTCTTGTCGGAATAGATGAGCCAGAGGTTAGTCGCATCAAGCTTGAGAGAAGCTGTTGACAAACCAATCCAGCTCAGTACGCTACGTGGGAGGTCGTAAGTGAGCGAAACGTCCTTCAAGCGTACGAAGCCGCCGTTTGCTACACGAGCTGTAGAATAGTTGTAGGCATTGTATGCATAGCCAAGCATGCTGTTATCAACAAGCTGACGTGTACTTGCTATGACAGGAACGTCTGTGATAGCCTCGTCACCAGCCTTGATCCAACGATTCTTGAAGTCTTTTGTCATCGCGCTCTGATCTGAATAGCCAGAAGAGAATACGCGGTCAAGACGGATCTTGTTGCCGAAAGCGTAAGTAACGAATACGTTCAAGCGCCAACCCTTCCACTGGAGCATGTTATTGATACCACCTGTGTAAGGTGCCTCTGTAGGACCTTCGTACTTGAGGAAGTCAAGGTTGTCGTATTCCTGGAAGTTTATATTGGTAGTTGTCAGTTCGCCATCTTCATTGATAATCTGTGGCACACCTTCGTCGTTAAGTCCCTTGAAAGGAATGGAGAAGAGTGCTGACACTGGATAACCCTCGCGGAAGTGGTTAGAGCCTGTACCAGAAACAAGACCGATAACGTTGGAGCGTGATTTCAGCTTGGAAATCTCATTGTAAGCGTATGAGAAAGTGAAGTCGGTTGTCCACTTGATAGGGCTCTTGTAGGAGAGGTTGTTTGTAGAGACGGTAAGCTCAATACCATGTGACTTCATCTCAGCCACGTTGGCAAGCTTGGAACCGATACCACCAACACCCTCTGTCTCGATATAACCCATAAGGTCGTAGTTCTGACGCCAGTAAGCATCAGCGTTGATGTTTATGCGGTTAGAGAAGAGACCGAGGTCAAGACCGATGTTGAACTCATGCTTCTTCTCGTATGTAAGCTCTGTGTTGGCAATATTTGAGAGAGAGAGACCCTGCTCCTGCTGGTCTGCTGAAGGACGCCAGATGTTTGTGGCATATACTACAGGACGAGCGTTGGTAACGTATGAAGGACCACGGTCGGCAGTGAGTGAGTAAGATGCACGCATTGTGAAGTGAGAAATCTTATTCTCAGTATTCTCCATAAACTTGCGGAACCACTCTTCCTCATGTGCATTCCATGCGCCAGAGATGTTCCATGTAGGGAGCCAGCGAGCTGTCTTGCTCTTACCAAGCTTGTTAGAACCCTCGTAACGACCTGTGAGGTTGAGTGTATAGCGTCCCTTGTAAGAGTAAGATGTAGAAGCGATGTAGGCAAGACCGCGGCTCCAGCTTCTTGCAAACGAAGCGAGCTGTGTACCTTCCTCCTTTGCCTGTTTGAAGAACTCAGGAGTGATGGTAATCAGACGACCAGAGTTGTAGTCAACGCCATACTCAGAGTTGAACACCTGGTCGCGCTCTGAAGAGTTCACCTCGACACCACCGAAGAGGTTCATGATGTGCGTGTCGTTCCATACCTTATTATATTGTACGGTGCCACGGAAGTCAAACTGACGCACTGAATAGTCATTGCGTGTATAGATACCGCCAGTAGGCATAACTGAGATAGGGTCAGTGTTTGGTTTGTCCGGATCAGAGTAGAGGTATGTATTGTTATACATTATTGACGGATTGCCAAGACCTGCACGGTAAGCCTCTGCCTGGTTTGAGTTGTTCAGGATGAGATGCTCTGAGGTAGAACGCTGGTTACGGTAAGAAACCAAGCCGTGGAACTCAAGACCCTGGATAGGCTTGTAGCTAAGATCGCCCTGGAACTTCATATCCGTAACGGCAAGTTGGATATAGTTGTTTTCAAGCTCGTCGAAGATGTTGAACGGAGCATAGTTTCTCGTATAAGTGGCGTTAGGGTCCATTGTACGAGATGTATTCAGGGCGTAAGAGAATGGGTTGATATCGAAAGAACGATTTACGGAACCGTCAACAACATTAGTCTCGCGGGCGAGTGTACCCGGAGCCTTCTGGTCACGATAACTTGCGTTACCGATGATGGAGAGAGTGAGCTTCTTTGAGAGGTTGAACTGTGCGTTCATGTTTGCTGTATAACGCTGCACGTCAGAAGAGCGTGTCCATCCCGGATCATTGAGAACAGAGAGGGAAGCGTAGAGGGAAGCCTGGTCTGTACCGGTAGAAATGCTGGCAGAGTGGTTCTGCATAAGGCTGTTCTGGAAGAGAAGGTCGAACCAGTCTGTGTTGCGATACTCCGCATCTTGGAGGTAAGTATTCATGGCAGCCTCAGTATTGGCAAGACCGTACTGACCGTTAGTCTCGTTATACTGACCGATGAGACGGTACATCTGACCGTAGATACCCGATGAACTGCTGTTAGCAAGTGAAGCGTAGTTGAGCCAACCCTTCTGCTGCATCTCACGGTAGATACCCATCTGCTCCTGAGAGTTACAGATGTTGTAGTTGTTGTAAGATGGCTTCAGACGGTAAGTAAACTCGCCCGTATAGTTTATGGTAGAGCGTCCTGCCTTACCACGCTTTGTTGTAATGACAACGACACCAGCCATCGCGCGCGCTCCATATATAGATGTGGCAGAACCATCCTTCAATACTTGGAAGCTCTCTATGTCGTCGGCAGAGAGACCTGCAATAGCATTTGAGATAAGCGTTACGGCATCACCTGAAGAAAGGTCGTCGGCACTTACGTCAACGGCATCTTCCTGGATAACACCGTCGATGACCCAGAGAGGCTTGTTTGTACCGTAGATGGAAGTGGCACCACGCACACGAATCTTAGGAGCAGTACCGAATGTACCAGAAACGTTCTGGATAGACACACCTGCCACACGACCCTCAAGGGCACGAGATACGTCGGCGATACCGTCAAGCTTAGTCTTATCGGCATCCACCTTGGCAGTAGCACCGGTAAAGAGACGCTTGTCCATCTTCTGCATACCAGTAACAACGACCTCGTCGAGGCTTGTTGCGTTAGGCTTCAGCTGGACTTTCATTCCATCTTTTGCCTTTATTGTCACCTTGTCATAACCGATGTAAGAGATTTCAATCTGCTTGCCAGCAGCATTGTTCAGGAGGAAGTTACCGTCAATATCGGTAGCGATACCCTCCTTTGTTCCCTTAATCATCACGGAGGCACCAATCACAGGTTCTCCAGTTTCATCGATTACCGTACCTTTCACCGACTGCGCAACGGCTTCGCCGGCACACAGCAGAAAGGCTGTAATCATTGTAAATAAGAACTTTTTTAGCATTATTATTATTGTTTTTATTCTGTTATCGTTTCAGGCGTTTTCTTCACAAGCACGCACAAACAAACAAACAAATTGCGGGCAAAATTAATAATTATTCAACATTATTACAACTTTTTTAGATACTTTCTTACTTTTTGCCACGTTTTTCTCTCTCTTATCATTCATTTTGACAACATCACTTCCTAAAAAGCTTAATTTAAGTATGTGTGCAAAATTATTTTTTATTCAACTTTCGTATAGTACTCATGGAGGTGCGATGCCCTCACAGCACCAATCCACAAATGCCGCTGATAGTGCGCTGAAAGCACACCTATGAAACAAATCAAAAAATTACACTTTATTAACAAATTTCCCCAAAACCACGCCACTCATTCCACATATTATATATAACTTTGCACCGTTTTTAGGCATATTTTTCCTCTCAGGAAGCCAATCCGCCCCCATTTATTATGGCGGTACGGTGTCCTCACCGCAAAATGCGCACAGCGCAAAAAAACAATAGGTAATTAATTCATTCTCACCCCGTTGAGGGGCAACAATACTATCGCTCTGCAACCACAAGCCGATTCCAGTAGCTTGTAGTCTGTAGCCTTCGCGGCTAAAGTTCGCGAAACAAGAATATAGGTAATTAAATTAATTAAATCATTATAACTAGCAAACTATTATGAAAAAGTTTCTACTCACACTATGTGTGACGATGCTCACGTGCTTGGGGGCGTGGGCGCAGGCTTCGCATACGAGCTACAAGTTCAATGCGGATGCGAATGGTAGCTTGTTCACAGATGCTACAGGAGAAACAGCAGCTTCTTATGCTGCGAATGATCCTTGTGTGGGCACCTACTATTTGAAGGTGAATTATCAGCACACGACTGCTCCTGCAACAAAGGACGGTCCAAAAACTTTCAGCGTAAAGGATTATTATGTTGATGGCGTTTGTGCTTTCGGTCAGGAGTATGATGAGGACAACGCTTACAAAACAGTTGCTACTACTACCTTGATTACTGATGCAAATAAGGGTGAATATATTGAATCTGCATATACTTTTACAAGTAATGCATCATGGATTTATACAAAAGAAAGCGATGATACTTATGTTTCTGTAAGTGTTGGTCAAATATGTTACCCTGACGTAACTTATTATGCGTCCAATGGTTCTGGATATTATTCTCCAGGAACAGGATCTGCAATTATTGGTTGGCATGACGCAAATACGGTATCTTCAACCGCTTTCAAATCAACTGAAGGTATCTACACTCTCTCAGATGGCATCTACACTCAGATTCCTACTACTGCATACGATGAAAACGAAACATACTATGTTGTAACATTCACTGATGCGGATCCAACCGCAGTAGCTGCTGATGCTAACTTTGAAACGTCAAAGCTCTATGACCTTGCAGGCGTAACAGAAACCATCTATCACAAGAATGGAACGTCATACGACATAGTTGTTGACGGCGCACCATTCATCGATGACAATGAATATTATGTAGCAGGCGTATCATATCAGCCTTGCACTCCAGCAGACCTTGCTGCTCTTGGCTATGCTACAGGCACAACTACATACTACGATTGTGATGTGACATTTGGCGGTGACCAGATGATGATTACATATCATTCATACGGTAATAACAATTTCCTTAATTACTTCACTGATTGCGCAAGCGATATATCAGGCCATACCAGTGTCGTAGTGGCTAGTGATGGTGGACATCATGTACAGGCAAGTGTGACAAAGATTCTTGAGGGTATGTCAAAGGTGACAGGTGTAACAAATCTGGTATTGTCTGACTTGGCAAATTATGGCAAGATAGATTATGATTTGTCAGCTCTCTCTGGTTCTTCTGTTAAGCGTGTTATTCTTCCAAGCACAACGCAACGTGAAAACTTTAATGATATCACAAATGCAAATCCTGAAGTCATTCTTGAAGTTGTGCGTAAGGATCAGTGGAATGACTATAAGCAGGTTCTTGTCTATTCTCCAAAAGCAGGTTCTCTTGCAGCCATAAAGGATGCTCACTACTACTCTACAGATATTGCTGCTGCTGACCGTCAGATTTATTTCGGTAAGATTAACTCAGATGACGTAGAATGGTTTAATGGTGTTCAGGTTTCTCAGCTTGATATGTCACAGTTGACACACACTGATGCAAGCGAGCTCACTCAGATTAAGAATGCCCTTCACTATCTTACAAATTCAGAAATCCAGTATGTGGCTTTCCCTGACCTTGAGGTTAAGCCTGCGGATCCGTTGTACAAAGACTTCCTGACTAACTGCCCTAACGTTATTGCTATCGGTCAGTTTACTTCTACAGATAATACTTTTACAGCATACGCAAAGCAGCCTGGCAATATTTCTATCATTACAGATATGCTTGCTGACTTGACCACAGTTGCTGGAACAGTTAACAAAGGCATCAAGAACGCTAAGATTTCTGGTTCTCTCAATGCTCTTGACCTCAATGGTGGTTCGAATGTTGTAGATGCTGATGGCCATTATGTTAGCTCAGGAGGCTCAGGTGCTGGCGCTGCTTTGACTGGTGTCCAGTTGGTATCCCTCGATCTTAAGAATGCAGAGTTCTATGACTATGAGAACGAAGTAGAACATTTCGAGGATATGACAATCAGTGCATACGGTATATTCGACTTGGAAGCTAATTATACTCAGTATGTAACTCTTCCTGTATCTGAGAAAGTGTCTATCATGCCAGAAGAATGTGTAAAGGGTATTCGTGAACTTCATGAATTGTGTATCCCTTATAACATTAAGGAGATTCGTGGTTCTGCACTTCGTGAATGTGGTGTTGAGCACATAACATGTACAGATGCTCTTGGCGATGTGATTGATTATGGTGAAGGTACATACGCTTTGCCTCCACAGCTCAGATTCGTGGGTTCACAGGCATTCCTCACAATCCGTCCAGAGAACGTCAGTGACATCTATGTCCTTGCCAGAATAGCTCCTAAGTGCGAGCAGAATGCGTTCGATGCTAAGCAGACATACGGAACAAACGGTTTTGCAGGTAATAGTGCCCACCCAATCCAGCGTAGCAACTATAAGAATGGTACTAACTTGATTACTATTCTCCACTTCCCTGCAGGTATCTCTGATGAGCAGAAGAAAAACTATACTGACGTAACTCGTAAATATTGCCTTGCTGACGAGACAGGTGCAACAAACGATGATGGTGACCTTTGGATATGGCCAGCTCATAGTCAGTTTGCTCGTACTTACGACCAGGCGATTGGTGGTTATACATGGGATGCTTGGTCTCCATCCATGAACATTAACTATGCTGGTCAAGAGGGTTCAGAAGACTGTTGGGACCCAACAGAAATTGCAACAACTAAGACTGCTGTTGATGAATTGGCAGCAGGTCATATTATTGACCCTAGCAAGACTTATGACTTGGATTATATTGGTTGGCATGAGTTCCTTCTCGTAGGCTCTACAAACTTTAATGACACACCTGATCCAGAGGAAGAGCCTAAGAGTTACTGGAACTTCTCTAAGTTCAAGAAAGCGGATTGGTACACACTCTGCGTTCCATTTAACATGACGAAGACTGACCTCGCTCGCATATTCGGTGCTTTGGAACATGAGGCTATTTACTATACTGAAAGAGAAATTGCCAATGCTGTAGAAGGCGATGATGCTTACGCCAAGACAACTGATGACGTTAAGGTTCCTGCTGTGACAGAAACAGTCTATCCTATAGTTGTTACACTTGCAGGTGTAACTCGCGATGTTGAAACACAGCATATTCAACTTCAGCTCAGTGAAAATCTTATTGAAAAGAAACTTTCAATAGAATCTAACGGAACAGTATCTGTTGCACTTTCTGGTTCAAAATATGTTCCAGTCTATACCAATCGTACTGAAGGTGATGAGGAAGTAATCGTTGAGGCAAACAAGCCATACTTCATCCTCCCTTACCTCCCTGAGCATGAGGTGGCCCTTGCTAACGCGGGTAATCGTGCAGTAGAATATACTCCACTTGCATCAACAGATACTCAAAAGCCATATACAGAGCATCATGTAAATGTGCTTGACAAGGCTCAGACCAAGTTCCTTGATTGGCAGGACAAGGCTTATGATGCAGTCCCTGAAAAGCCATACAAATATTATTTTGTAGGTACATACCTGACTCAGGAGATGCCTCTGCATGCTTACTATCTTGGCTCTAAAAGTGGCAAATCAACTGTTTTCAGAAACATTAATGGCAAGACCTGGACTCAGTTGACTACTATTATTGGTGGTGTAGCTTCAGAAGGCACAGGTGTTTCTATCACAGGTGGTACAGAAGTAGGTAAGGACGTGGCAAACTATCGAGTTTCATTCACTCCAGAAGAAGACTTCACATTCAACCAGCAACTTCCTAATCAGGTAAAGTCTGGAACATTTGCTTATGGAATGGTAACAGAAAAAGAAGAAACTACAGGCATCATGATGGTAAATGGCGATGGTTCAATGACTATGATTCCTGCAAATTCAAAGGTGTACAACTTGAACGGTCAGTTTGTTGGTACTTCTCTTGACAACCTTTCTAAGGGCATCTATGTTGTTAATGGAAAGAAGATTATTGTGAAATAATATTGATTAATAAGGTAATAAGATGGTTAAGAAAGAATATATATCGCCTGAGATTAATGTTCATTTTCTTGAAGTTATGAGCATTTTGGAGATAAGCGATCCTTCTAAATGGGACATTATAGTTCCGACAGAAGACAATCCTCTCTATGGCGATGACAATCAAGAAGAAGATGAAGAAGATGAAAGCTTGTAATATCCAGACAAAGACACGTTAGTGTTCTCACTAACAGAATCATCTATAACAATAAAAGCCTTGCGGACAGCCGCAAGGCTTTTTGTTTTACCCACCCCACTTTTTCCGCTCAGAAGTTTGGAAGTAAGAAAAAAAGTCGTAACTCTGACTGCGTCCAAGTTTCTCCCGTTCCGTAATAAAAATAAAAGTTTTTCGACTTTTATTTTGTATTTCTCTCACTTATTCGTAACTTTGCAGCCGAGAAACATTCTATAACGATCAAACTATATGGCAATGACAGTTGAGATACCTCAAACAGTAAGTCCTCTTGATGCTTTATGGGCACATTTTGTGAGTTTACCACAAGGAGTGCGAAAAGAATTCGTCAATCGTATTAATTTTTTTATGGAAAATGAACAGCCAGAACACACTACTCTTTCTATCAAAGAAGTGAATGATCGGTTTAATCAGGCTGAGGCTGACATTAAATGCGGTAATGTACTGTCAACAGAAGAGGTTCATCATAACATAAAAAGTAAATGCGCGTGGCTATGAAGATAGTTTGGACAGCTAACGCTAATAAACGATATGAACATATAATGACTTGTGCCGTGGATTTCTATGGAAAAAACACGTTGCGTAAGTTAAATGCAACTATAAGAAACGTAGAACAATTGCTTGTTGATAATCCGAGAATGGGCAACAAAGAGCCTTTAGCGGAGAATCGTGAGGCTGAATATCGTTATATTGTATTGTCAAAATATTTCAAATTAATTTACATTTTACACTCAGATTGCATCTATATAGCAGACATCTGGGATACTCGTCAAGCTCCAGAAACTCTTCAAAGCAGATTATAATTAGGATAAGTTTTATTCTCTAAACGAAATAACCGAAAAGCCTTGTGGACAGCCGCAAGGCTTTTTGTTTTACCCACCCCATTTTTTTCGCTTAGAAATTTGGAAGTAAGAAAAAAAGTCGTAACTCTGACTGTGTCCAAGTTTCTCCCGTTCGGAAATAAAAATAAAAGTTTTTCGACTTTTATTTTGTATTTCTCTCACTTATTAGTAACTTTGCAGCCGAGAAACATTAACATTATTTGTTATGGACAAACTTACAACAATACAAATACCTGTGCATGTAAGAGGTGATGTGACTATTACTCCCCAAATAGAACAAATGCTTACTGTGTATGCAATAAAGCTACTCAATACACATCGAAAAAAATGCGACGTTAAGCCTCTAGCTTCTTTTAAGGGTATCTTAGATAAGAATATTGACTTTAAATCTTTGAGACGTCGTGCCTTAAAGAGCAAATACAGATTGTAGTAATGGAGGTTTTCTTTGATACAAATATTCTATTGGAAAGTTTGGCAAACAGAAAGCAAGCTAATGCTGTAGATAAGATTTTAAATCTAATATACGAAAAGAAGATAAATGGTTATATTTCCGCTGGAACAATCTACACTTTATCTTATCTTGTAGAACAACATTTAAAGGAACATGGTAAGCGCAATCCTAGACGCTTGAAGGAACTGCGTGAACTATTAACATCAATCGCGTCATGCTTTTCTATTATTGACATGCCTACAGAAGAATATCTGAATGCTATCAATAATGACAACTTTAAGGACATCGAAGATAGCTTTCAGTTTCAAATGGCAAAAAGTAACAGATGTGATGTGCTGTTAACTATCAACATCAAGGATTTCAAGTTGATGCGTGAGTCCTCTGATAATATGGAGATTCTGACACCCACAGAATTCCTGTCAAGAATTACCGAAACAAAGTTCCAATGATACTCTAAACGAAATAACCGAAAAGCCTTGCGGACAGCCGCAAGGCTTTTATCTACTCCTTTCAGATTGCCACGCAACTCTACAACCCAATAACATTGCGCAATATTCCCCAAACAACGGCTAAGAGGCAATAGATATAAAATAGACGGGTGAGATCTTTGCGGGTAATAATCAGGGCGATAAGCCAATATACTACGGAAACAGGGAGAAAATAGTTGAATCGTAAAGCGGAGAGAAGATTGCCATGCAGAAGCTGATGAAAGGCACGCTGCAAACCACATATAGGACACTTAAGTCCGGTAAGCTGGTATAACCCACACTTAGGAAACCACCAAACTCCCTCTGGATTAACGGCATAATAAACGGCTGTTGCAACCAATCCGATTGCAACAGCCATAATTGTTATTATGAGTTTTGTCTTGTTCATGCCAACACAAAGTCAAGCTGACGGCGCTCCACATTTGCTTTAGCCACCTTAATACGGATGACATCGCCAAGCTGGTAGCGATGATGACGGCGACGACCCATCATGCAGTAGTTCTTCTCGTCAAACTCATAGTAGTCATCGTCAAGGTCATGCACGAGGATGAGTCCTTCACAATGGTTCTCGTCAATCTCGCAATAGATGCCATGAGAAGTGATGCCAGAGATATGCGCATCAAACTCCTCACCGATATATTCGCCCATGAATTCCACCATCTTATATTTTATACTCTCGCGCTCAGCCTGAGCTGCAATCTGCTCCATGTCGGAAGAGTGCTCACAAAGATCT
This sequence comes from Prevotella sp., assembly GCA_045597565.1. Classification (GTDB taxonomy): domain Bacteria; phylum Bacteroidota; class Bacteroidia; order Bacteroidales; family Bacteroidaceae; genus Prevotella. Next base: position 39,974 of record JAZLKJ010000173.1, read on the forward strand.
TCGTACTTACTCTCGCTTGCCGAACGACCACCGTCCTGATAGCGGGTAAGAAGACGATGAACCATAGTGTCAGGGTAACGACGGATAGGCGAAGTGAAGTGAGTATAATAGTCAAAGGCAAGACCAAAGTGACCGATATTATGGATGCTGTACTTAGCCTTCATCATGGCACGAAGGGCTACGGTTTCAATGAGTTTCTGCTCAGGCTTACCGTTGATGTCATCCATGAGTTGGTTGAGTGAGCGCGATGTCTGTCCCTTAGTTCCATCGCTCTTCATCTTTAAGCCAAAGCGCGTAATGAAAGAACGGAGCGTTTCAAGTTTCTCTGGATCTGGCGAATCGTGGATTCGGTAAGGGAGAGTCTTGGGCTTACGCCCCTCTCTGCCTCCCCCACAAGGGGGAGTAATGCCATCCGGACGGTCTTGTCCTCCTCCTGCGGAGGAGTTAGAGGAGGTCTTTCCAATCATCTCAGCCACATAGCGGTTGGCAAGGAGCATGAATTCCTCGATGAGTTGGTTTGCATCCAGGCTCTTCTTGAAATAACAGCGAGTAGGCTTGCCTGTCTCGTCAATATCAAAGCGGAGCTCTTCGCGGTCGAACTTTACAGCACCATTCTTGAATCGCTTTTCACGAAGTTTCTTTGCAAGGAAGTCTAGCGTAAGACATTCGTTGAGGAAGTCGTTCTCCTTACCCTTAAAATCCTCTGCCATTATCTTCTGATAGCCATTGAACTGATCGCTCTCCGACTTATACTCCTGCTTGAAAGCATCTATCTTCTGCTGTACTTCCTCGTAAGCAAAGCGGCGGTCAGACTTAATGACAACATGCACGAGTCGCCAGTTCTTAACCTCGCCCTTCTCGTTCATATTGAACACTGCCGAGTAAGCTAGTTTCTCCTCGTCAGGACGGAGCGAACAGATGAAATTACAAAGTCGCTCTGGAAGCATCGGAATAGTGCGGTCAACAAGATAAACACTAGTTGCGCGCTTCTGAGCCTCACGATCTATTATGCTGCCTTCAAGAACATAATGCGAAACGTCAGCGATATGCACGCCCACTTCCCAAAGATTATCCTTGAGTTTCTTTATAGAGAGGGCATCGTCAAAGTCCTTCGCATCATGAGGGTCGATGGTGAAGGTTGTCGTATTGCGGAAGTCCTCGCGACGAGCAATTTCCTCTTCTGAAATCTCTGCCGGAATCTGATTTGCAGCATCTTCCACTGCCTGTGGATACTTATATGGAAGATTATACTGAGCAAGGATAGAGTGCATCTCTGCATCGTTATCGCCCTGCTGACCGAGGATATCCACAACCTCACCGAGAATAGTCTGGTGCTGTTCGTCAGGCCATGCAATAACCTTAACTACAGCCTTATCGCCAGTCACGCCCTTCTTCACCTTGTTACGAGGAACGAATATATCTCGCCCAATAGTATTATTATCAGGAGTGAGAAAGGCAAAATCCTTCTCCACAGTCAGTTTGCCGACAAACTGCTCGCGGGCACGCTCTAAGATTTCCGTTACTATCGCCTCTCTTGTATGGTTGCGCTTGCGGGCAAGATACGCCACACGCACCTTGTCACCATTGAGTGCAAACATAGAGTTGCGTTCGGTAACGAGTACAGGACTGCCGCCTTCGTCCGGTTGGAAACTGTTGCGTCCATTTCCCTTGCGGATGAAAGTACCAATCTGCACTTGTGATTTCTGGTTGAGCTTGTAGCTATTATCAGCTACTCGAGAGAGATAGTCATCCCATTCCATCTCCTCAAGCACCTGAATAGCAAGCATTTTCTTAGGATGACTGTCCAGATGCAATGCCTTGAAGATTTGTTTGAATGAGAGAGTTTTCTCCGGATTGTTGTTGAACAATGCGGTCAAAGCCTCCGAGACCTTAGCCAAGGAGAGTTTTCCGCCACCTTTTTTAGTTTTCTTGCTCATGGTACTATTTCATTTAATCAGAATCTGTTTTCTATATCATCAATTATCGTCATGATGTTCTTACCTGACGGCGTGTAATTGACATTTGAACAGCAGAACAAGTCGGCTACGAGCTGTTCCATCTCCTTATCGCTAAGAATCTCGCCATAGCTGATGGCAGCGTTGTTGGCAAGTCGTTCAGCAATGATGGAGTTAACAGTCTCCTTTGCCGACGCTCCGACAGACGAGACGATGTCCTGAAGGAGTTTAACGATATTTATGCCTTCCACACCTGCTGGCGTACCATTGATGGCATAGCTGCCACCACCAAGTGAAGTTATCTCAAAGCCAAGGGCTGAAAGACCATCATTTATGCTGACAAGAGTCTGCTCATCTTCTCCAGTAAAAGTTATTATCTCTGGGAAGAGAACCTTCTGCGACGGTGCCTTACGACTATCTAGTTGCTTCATGAAGCGTTCATAGAGAATGCGGATATGGGCACGATGCTGGTCGATAACCATCAAGCCAGACTTTACGGCAGTCATAATATACTGCCCTTTGTACTGGTAGTGCACCGAAGATTTGTCTTCTATGAGCGACTGCTTGCGACGTTCTGTCTCCTGCTCCGGTGTGAGTGCGTGAGAGAAGAAGCCCTCCTGCAACTTCGAGTCAGCTGAGGAATCATCCGTAAGCGTGTCCAGATTCTTTGTTGCTTCATAAAACACTTCCCAATCAGCAGGTGCAGCAGTACGCTTTGGTGTATAAGAACCACCATACGCCCCGCTCCGAGAACCACCTTGCGACTGACTACCAGTCTTGAAAGGATTGTACTGTGCATTGAGTTTCACTCCTGGAACAGATTCGCTAAAATTGCCATCGCCAAAGACCGGAATATCAATACGCCCTTCAGCACCGAAATCAATGGAAGGGATTTCAGAGAACTGACCGATAGAGTCTTTCACGGCAGCATTTATTATCTGCCAGATGGTCTGCTCGTTGTCAAACTTTATCTCCGTCTTTGTAGGACTTACATTAACGTCTATATCCTCCGGACTAACATCAAGATAGAGGAAATAAGGTATCTGTTCACCAGCGGTTATCATTCGCTCAACAGCCTGAGTGACAGCCTTATGGAAGTAAGGATGACGCATGTAGCGACCGTTCACGAAGAAGAACTGCTTGGCACCTTTCTTCTTTGAGGAAGCAGGTTTACCTACGAAGCCCGTCAACTTGCAAATAGTCGTTTCAACATTCACAGGTACAAGATCCTGTTGCATCTTTGTGCCGAAGATGTCAACGATGCGCTGTAGCTGCTGACCGGCACGAAGGTTATACTTCTCCATCTCGCCTACATGAAGAGAGAAGGAAATATCAGGATAAACGAGAGCTATACGCTCGAAGATTGTCGTTATGTGGTTCAGTTCGGCAGCATCGCCCTTTAGAAACTTTCGACGAGCTGGGATATTGAAGAAAATATTTTTTACCGAAAAGCTACTTCCTGGTGGACATGACACCACGTCCTGGTTCTCCACCTTACTGCCGGCAATGTTAATCAAAGTACCTATCTCGTCGTCTTTCTGTCGGGTACGGAGTTCCACCTGTGCTACAGCGGCTATCGTAGCTAGTGCCTCGCCGCGGAATCCCATTGTATGTAGTGCAAAGAGGTCGTCAGCCTTGCGAATCTTCGATGTGGCATGATGTTCAAAAGCCAATCGCGCATCCGTAGGCGACATACCCTTGCCGTCGTCAATGACTCGTATAAGTGTCTTTCCTGCATCTACCACAACCACATTGATATGCTGCGCACCGGCATCAATAGAGTTCTCCACCAGTTCCTTTATGACTGATGCAGGACGCTCTATCACCTCGCCAGCGGCTATCTGGTTGGCTACGGTATCTGGGAGAAGTTGTATAATATCCATGTGTCTATTCTTCTTGCTGGCTCATAAGGAATGCCTTGATGAAGCCGTCTATCTTGCCGTCCATAACGGCATCTACATCTGAAGTCTGGAAGTTTGTGCGGTGGTCTTTCACGCGGCGGTCATCAAAGACATAGCTGCGAATCTGACTACCCCACTCTATCTTCTTCTTTCCAGCCTCCACCTTAGCACGTTCCTCCATGCGATGCTTCATCTCCTTGTCATAAAGTATTGAACGGAGATGGCGCATGGCATTCTCGCGGTTCTTTGGCTGGTCGCGGGTCTCGGTATTCTCAATGAGGATTTCCTCTTCCTCGCCAGTATAAGGATCCTTAAACTGATAACGCAGACGCACACCAGACTCCACCTTGTTCACGTTCTGACCACCGGCACCAGAGCTGCGGAAAGTGTCCCAGCTGACCTTCGCCATATCGACCTCCACTGTGATTGTATCGTCAACGAGCGGAGTAACGAAGACAGAGGCAAAGCTCGTCATGCGCTTTCCCTGAGCATTGAAAGGCGAAACGCGCACAAGTCGGTGCACGCCATTCTCGCTCTTGAGATAGCCGTAAGGATAATCGCCGCCCTTAATATCCATCGTAACCTGCTTGATACCAGCCTCATCACCATCCTGAAGGTTGGTTATTGAAACGGTATGACCGTTAGCCTCAGCCCATCGCATATACATTCGCATAAGCATGGAAGCCCAATCTTGACTCTCTGTGCCACCAGCACCAGAGTTTATCTTCAGCACACAGTCCATGGAATCCTCTTCCTGACCGAGCATATTCATCAGTTCAAGATCTTCTATCGCCTTGATAGCCTTCTGGTAAGCCTCATCAACTTCCTCTTCAGTGACCATCTCTTCCTTATAAAAGTCTATGGCGAGCTGCACTTCGTCAGTGTAGTTGCGGACATTCTTGTAGCCTATAAGCCACTTTTCTATGCCTTTTACCTTCTTCATCTGCGCCTGCGCACGCTCCACATCGTCCCAGAAATCAGGTGCTTGAGTGCGAAGAGTTTCCTCCTCAAACTCCACCTGTTTCTTGTCTATTTCAAGATAGCGCTTGAGATCGTCAGCGCGTTTCTGTATATCTTTCAGCTGATCTTGTGTAATCATAATATATGCAATTTATGTTGCAAAATTAATATTTTTTGCCAAATCATCAAAGCCTTTAATCATTTTTTTACTTAAATGTAACATATTCGACATTATTACGCATTAAGCATTACTCTTTACGCATTAATAATCTAACTTTGCACAGTAATAAAAAATTCGAACTCAAATAATGAAAAGTAATTTCGCATTAAGCATTAAGCATTACGCACTGACCCTCGCTCTCCTTCTCGTTTCATCGGTCATCAATGCCCAAAACGACTATGAGCATCAGTTCTCCAAGCCATTCTCGCAAGTGATGGACGAAGTGTCCAAGCAGTTTGGCGTCAAGATGAAATACAGTGTTGATACCACCGGACTCGTAGTGAAATACGCAGACTCACGCTTCCGTCCTTACTCTCTTGACGAGACTTTGGTTAACATCTGCGCACCGTTCGACTTCGTGCCATGGGACGAAGGCAAGAACACCTACCGCATAAAACCTTTTGAATACGCTCGCCGCAGACCTGAAATCGGTGCAAAGTTCACAGCTTACCTTTCCTCCTTGTATAACAACACAGCGGAATGGGAAGCCCGTCGCGACTCACTGAAGAAGGAAGTGCGCGAACGTCTCGGCATTGATCCTTTCCTTGCAAAATGCTATTCAGATGCAAAACCAATGCTCGGCAAGATTCGCAAATACGACGGCTATACCGTACAGAACTTCCGTCTGCCCATCATGGAAGGCAGAACGATTTGTGGCTCTATCTATACCCCGGCGAAGTCTTCGGCTAAGAACAAGTCGGCACTCATCATCTGCCCTGCCGGACACTTTGCTGCCGGTCGTTACAACAAAGATCTCCAGAAACGTTACGCCACACTCGCTCGCATGGGTGCCATCGCAGTGAGCTACGACATCTATGCTTGGGGACAGAGCGAAGAGGAGGTTGGCGCAGAAGCTCACCGCACTCCAGAAGCTCATATCATGCAGACCATACACGGACTGAAGATTCTCGACTTTATGATTCAGCGTAAGGATGTTGATAAGAGTCGCATCGGCTGTAATGGTGGGTCGGGCGGTGGCAGTCAGACTGTTCTCCTTACCCTCCTCGACAACCGCTACACGGCTTCCTGCCCGACAGTCTCCATGTGCTCTTGGTTTGACGGCGGCTGCCCATGCGAAAGTGGAATGCCTATACACCGTTCGGGAAATCAAACCTGCAACATGGAGCTTGCCGCATGCTTTGCTCCGCGTCCGATGATGGTTATCTCCGATGGTGGCGACTGGACAAAGACTGTTCCTGAAGTAGAGTTCCCTTATCTTCAGAAGGTTTACGGATTCTATGGGGCACAGGACAAAGTATTCAATGTTCATCTGCCAAACGAGCGCCACGACTTCGGTTCAAACAAACGACAAGCCGTATATGACTTCTTCTGCAATGTATTCTCTCTTGACAAATCAAAACTTGACGAAGTGAAGGTAACGGTAGAAAAAGAGGAGCAGATGAGATACTAAAAGCCCCCTACCCCCGAAGGGGGGGGAACTTTTAAATAGGTTTGTCCTCTACAAGAAGTGGCGTTTACATTTATTTTTGAATAGATACTTATATATGAATTCATCCGACAATACTATTAACATCTCCCATTCGGGGAGCTTGAGGGACTCTCTTTTCATCGCTGGCCCTTGCGTTATTGAATCCATGGACTGCCTTGAGACCGTTGCTCAGGAACTCGTCAGAATAAACAATCTCCTCGGCACAGACATAATCTTCAAGGCATCGTTCGACAAGGCAAATCGCACTTCGCTTTCATCTTATCGCGGTCCTGGTTTGGAGAAGGGATTGCAGATGCTTGGAGATATAAAGTCAAAGTACGGGCTCCGAATACTCACCGACATCCACGAAAGTTGTCAGGCTGCTCCTGCAGCAGAAGTGGCTGATGTTCTTCAGATTCCAGCTTTCCTCTGCCGCCAGACTGACCTTCTTGTCGCTACAGCTAAGACGGGTAAGATAGTAAATATCAAGAAGGCGCAGTTCCTCTCGGGCGACGACATGAAATATCCGGTAGAGAAAGTGCGCGAGTCAGGCAACGAGAAAGTATGGCTTACTGAGCGCGGAAACATCTACGGCTACAACAACCTCGCAGTAGATTTCCGCAATATCGCAGACATGAAGAAATACACCAACACCGTCATCATGGACTGCACCCATAGCGTACAGCGACCAGGAGCGGCTGGTGGTAAGACAGGCGGCAACCGCGAGTTTGTCCCTGCCATGGCAATGGCAGCAAAAGCATTCGGCGCTAACGGCTATTTCTTCGAGGTTCATCCAAACCCGGAAGAAGCTCTCAGCGACGGACCTAACATGCTGTTCTTGAAAGACTTAGAGGCGCTTATAAAGAAGTTGCTATAAACTTTCTCAGATAATTCTCTCCTATTTCATTCCATACAAAACCCAGATTAGCGAGCATTCTTTCCGAGTGTTCGCTATTTATTTTTATCCTCTCTGAAAGTGATTCTGCATCTATTCCATAGGCTATGACATTAGTCAGCAACAGTGTGCGGACTTCATCGTCTAGCGACTCAGCCTTGCGTACAAACTCATTCATATCCAAGCCGTTAAGGGCAAGACCTTCCGACTTCATAACAGAGAGAATATCGCCGTAGGTTACGATCTGAGGATTGCAACAGTTCAACACAAGAACATCTTTTGGAATCTGCGCAAAAAGCAGCAATGCACGAGCCGAATCATCCACAGGTTCCAGATGAACTGGCTGCGACAGAATCTCCTTCGGATAGATTCCTGCCTTGGCAAATCCGCAGAATGTGCGCATGAATGAATTGCTGTCCGGATTCAACTGAAAGCGACCGTCAGCAGTTCGTGGCGACAAGTTTCCCAAACGCACAACCTTTCCGTCCAGACCATCGGCAACAGCCTGAAGCACAGCACGTTCGGCAAGGAATTTACTAAACACATATTTATTCTCCGAGCAACTTTGACCGATGAACAAATCGCGCTCCGTAAGTTCTTTCTTTCTCGTTTTCTCGCTAACGACACCAGCTACGCTAATGGTGGAAGCATGAACCAATCGGCAATTCTGTCGCTTGCAATAGTCTATAATATTCAGCACGCCGCGATAGTTCACATCCTCTATCTCCGTACCCTTCGCAAAGTGCTTCACATTTGCAGCGCAGTTAATTACCATATTTGGCTTAACATCCTTAAGATTATTAAATGTTCGTCTATCCGTGATGTCTGTAGTCTTTACCACAACACGCTCTCTATCAAGCTCTTCGTTGTGATAATAGCGATAAATATCAGCCAGTCGTTTCCAAGCCATAGCATCATCTTCAGCCCTTATGGCACAGCACACCTTTGACTCATAATCATGCAGCAATTGGTAGAGAACATGAATGCCTAGGAAACCAGTTGCGCCGAAGAGAAGACAGACCCCAAGATGCGACTCCTTATGCGCAGTCTCAGCACTTTCGCACGCAAGCCGTCTGTTTATCGCAGTATAATCGTAGTCGGCAATATCAATATCGGAAATCACCTCGTCTAATCCATCAACTATTGCCGCAAGTTGCTGCGGAGTCGGATTGTCAAAGAGGTTCTTGTATGTGAAACGAAGACCGCGCTTATGAGCCTCCATAACTAGCTGAATAGCAAGCATCGAGGTGCCGCCAGACTGGAAGAAATCAGCATCAGCAAAGTACAAATCCGTGCCGAGGACATCTGCGAAAAGTTGGCAAAGGAGTTGCTCGGTCTCGGTTTGCGGCAACATACCTTCGTTCGGTTCGCAAAGGGCAAGCAGAGCCTCGCCATCAGGCAACGCATTTCGGTCAATCTTTCCGTTTGAAGTAAGCGGCAATTCTTCAAGATTAATAATATAAGTTGGCTGCATATACGACGGAAGAATCAACTTTCCTCGCCCTGCATCACCAACCACGAACAGCACCAAATGTTCTATGCCATTAATCTCCCGCACCTCAGCCACAGTCTGTTCTATGCCATCCATCTTCAGCGCAGCACTCTCTATCTCAGCAAGTTCTATGCGGTAGCCACGTAGTTTCACCTGACAGTCTTTTCTGCCCATAAACTCAAGCAGACCGTCTTCGTTCCATCGGCAGAGGTCTCCTGTGCGATAGTATTCACGCTCCGTATTATCCATCGCGATAGAAGCTCGCTCCCCTACCCCATATGCCATTTGCACACCTTCCAAGCAAAGTTCGCCAACGACTCCTTGCGGAAGCATATTTCCGTGACTATCAAGGATAAAAGCACATGTATTGTCTATCGGTCTGCCTATTGGGATATTCTCATATTCCTTGTCTTTCTTCAGTTCAAAGAAAGTCGCATCAACCGTAAATTCCGTCGGGCCGTAAGTATTTATCAGTCGCGTACGACAAGGCGGATTAACCGTCATTTTCTCTCCTCCCACCACAAGATAATCCACTGGCAAGTCAGGATAATGCCTGAGCAGAAGCAGACCGAACTGTGTAGTATAGCAGCCGCCTGTTATGCCATTCTCGCAAATAAAATCGTGCATCTGAGTAAGATCCATGCGCACCTCTTCCGGCACCATATAGACAGCCCCACCGACGGTTAGCACAGGAAAAAGGTCTTCTATCGAAGCATCAAAGGCAAACGAAGAGTGGCAGGAAATCCGACTTCGCTCAGTCAGTTTCCATTCGCGAGAAACGAAGCGGACAAAATTAGCCAAAGCACGATGGGAAATCATCACACCCTTCGGATGACCGGTTGTGCCGGAGGTATAAATCATATACGCAAAGCCTTCCGCGCTCCGTTCCTTCGCATCGTCAACAATAAAACCGCAGCGGTCGGCCGGAAGATTATGGTCAAGAGGCACAAACGCACTGCCAGCACGCATTATTCCAATGGCGCGAACAAGGTAGTCCTTCGTGCGATGAGTCTCAAGAACAAGGAACCTGCCAGCTGAAATTTCCTTAGCATATTCGCAAGACAAAGCATCAAGTTCCGCGTAGGTCAGACTGCCGTTTTCATCCACAACAGCCACATTATCAGGAGTTTTCCTTGCTTGCTTCAAGAAAAGATCAATGAAAGTCTCACCATCATTGATATCTGTCTTTCTGCCAGTTCCAAGCTGAAGCAGTTGCTCTCGCTCACGATCATCTATAATCTGTATTTCTGAAACCTTTGCCATCGGACTCCGCATGATGTTTCTCACGCAGACGAACACGGCATGAGCAAACGCCTTCAGTCGGGAAAGCGGATGAAGAGCATCGCTGGCAGTAAGGCGAATCTCATAGTCGGAGTTCACCGTATAAATCATGCAGGCAAGGTCCTCTTCGGTCAGTCCATGCGGCAGTTGCACGGCTTCTATTCGCTCATTGTCAGCAAGCACATATTCCTGCATCGCGTCGCCCTGAAAAGCAAACACTGTAGCTACTGCGGTATTCAGGTCCTTACAGAAATGGGGTATCGGATAAGCGCCATATCTCACGGTTGCCATCAGTTCGCGCCGCTGCTCACGCACAAAGTCAAGCACCGCCTTATCGCCTTGAACATCAGCGAGTACGGGAGCATTGCGCACAAACATGCCGTAGATATTGCGCAGTCGGCGATCTGTTCTGCCGTGGTTCAGCGTGCAGAATGCCACACTCTCCTCACTGGCAAATCGCGATAGCACTATGCCATACGCTGCCATGAACAGCAGATTTGGCGTCACATCGTGAGACTTGCACCACCGGTTTACCTCTGCCTTCGGG